>NZ_JARWGJ010000118.1:0-32888 GCF_040409695.1 Longimonas sp. | reverse complement strand
GGCTGGTGCATAACCGAGGTGTAGAACGCTTCGGGCGTCTGTCCCGAGAGCGTGCGACCGCTCATGTCGGTGATCGTCCCCGAAATCATGACCGGCCACTGCTGGTCGCGGTCGTCGAAGAGGCGCTGAATGGCGTAGAGCGCCGCCTTGCAGTTCAACGTATCGAAGACCGTTTCCACAAGCAGGATGTCCACGCCGCCATCTACGAGTCCGCGAGCCTGCTCGTAGTAGGCTGTCTGCAGCTCCTCAAAGGTTGCGGCGCGGTAGCCGGGGTCGTTCACGTCGGGGGAGACGGAGAGCGTCTTGTTGGTCGGACCCATGGCGCCGGCTACGAACCGGGGCTTGTCGGCGGTCGAGGCGTCGTCTGCAGCTTCGCGGGCCAACCGGGCGCTTGCCACGTTTAGCTCATACGCGAGGTGCTCCAGCGCATAGTCCTCCTGCGCAATGGCGGTGGCGCTGAAGGTGTTCGTCTCGATGATATCGCTGCCCGCTGCGAGGTACTGCCGGTGGATGTCTTGAATGATATCCGGACGCGTGAGCGAGAGCAGATCGTTGTTGCCTTTCAGGTCGCCCTCCACATCGGCCACCTGATCGTTGCGGAAGTCGGCTTCAGAGAGATCGTGACGCTGGATCATCGTCCCCATCGCGCCATCCATCACCAGAATGCGCCGGGTAAGCAAGTCGCGAAGGGTCTCAAACGTCGTTGCCATAAGAGCGGGAGCGTACATGAAAGGAAAGGAGTCGGGCTAACGTACCTATCTGAAAGCAGGGATGTTGCGACAACTTGAACTGGAACCGCTTCCATAAAATACTTCACAACATCGGAAGATGTATTCAGGATGTATTCAGGGGGATACGGACCTTTCTGCCCCATCAGATGCATTCAACGGGATGCGTAACATACCGATCATACGATCGCTGAGCTCTCTACACAATCCCGGTTTCTCATGCAGGAATCTCCCACGCTTGTCCGTCCTCGCTTTCTGAACGATCGCTTCCAAAAAGCCATCATCCTGGAGCAGCCCGACCCGTCGCTCGACGACTACCTGCTTGAGCAGGGTATCACGCCCGAGCGCGTACCGGATGAAGAGACATCCGATGTTGAATCGGTCATTGCCCGGCTTGAAGAGGGGCAGCACGACCTGCTCTACAAGCGAAGCAAGTTTCCGGTCACCGAAGAGGTGCTTGCCGCGTCGCCCAACCTGGCCGCGATCATGCTCTGTTGCATCGGCGACGACACGGTCGACAAGCAGGCGTGTGCCGAGGCGGGCGTGCTCGTTATGAACGACCCGGTGAGCAACGGGCGGTCTGTCGTGGAGATGGTCTTCGGTGAGATGATCGGGATTGCGCGACGCATCTTTACCGCGAATGAAGCGGGACGCCAGCATTTGTGGACGAAGTCGAGCTCGCGTCGGTACGAGCTGCTGGGCAAAACGCTTTCGATTATCGGACTCGGCAACATCGGCAAACAAATCGCCAAGCTGGCCGACAACTTTGGTATGGACATCTGTTTCTACGATGCCTCCGAGGTCGCCAGCGAGGTGGGTGAGGCGCTGGGGTGGACGGCCTGCAACAGCATTGAGGAGGCGTTTGCGAAGGGCGATTTCGTAACGTTGCACGTGTCGGCTGAAGACCCAAAAGGACGCTCCAACCAAGGCCTTATCACGTACGACCACTTCAAGCGGTTGGCCGCCGACCGTCCCGAGAACAGTCCGCGCGGATTTATCAACGCAGCGCGCGGTTTTCTCTACGACCCGAGCGATCTGAAGCGTGCAATCAAAGAAGGTCACGTGCGGGCCGCTGCAATCGATGTGTTTCCGGAGGAGCCGGGAAGCAGCAACGAAGAGTGGCAGAACCCCTACGCAGAGGTAGGAGAGGTCGTTACCACGCCGCACATTGGCGCAGCCACACAAGAGGCGCAGCCCCGCATCGCATCCCGTATCGCCACCACCACGCGGATGTTCAACGAGCACGCTACGGTGCGCGACACGGTATTTGCTCCGCAAGAAACCATCGGAGCTCGCGTAGAGCCTCCGTACTGGGCGCTCTCGGTGGTGCACAGCGACGTGCGCGGCACGAAGAAAGCGATTGACGACTCGGTGTATGATGCCGGAGCGAGTAACCTCAACTCGAATCACTGCGACTTTCCCGAATACGGCATTGCCTACGACGTGAACGCGCTCAACGAGCCGCTGTCGGATGCGCAGCTCAACGACCTGGTCGAGCGCGCCGTCGAGCTATCAGGAGATCCCCACGCCATTCGGTCGATTCGTCAGTTC
Organism: Longimonas sp.; assembly: GCF_040409695.1. GTDB lineage: Bacteria > Bacteroidota > Rhodothermia > Rhodothermales > Salinibacteraceae > Longimonas. The sequence continues at coordinate 30,609 of NZ_JARWGJ010000118.1, read as the reverse complement.
AAAGTGAACGGAGACCAGGCGTGACAGGGGGCACCTACGGGCGCTGTGTGCTCAGTCCCAGATGTATGCACATACAGACGAACATAGCGCACGAAAAAACTTGTCTGAAAGTGCGCAATTCCGTACCTTAAACGCATGGATAGTATTCCGAGTGGACAGGCGATTCCGTACTAATAAGCCCCGGTGCAGTAATACACAATGTCTTCCTCTCGTGTTGAAGCTCTTCATGCATACGGTATTCTGGACACCCCTCCGGAAGAGGCGTTTGATCGCTTCGTAGAGCACGCGGCGGATTTGCTTGATGTGCCGATTGCAGCGATTAACTTTGTTGATGCGGAGCGGCAGTGGGCTAAAGCAGCCATTGGGATTGACATACAAGAGACAGAACGCACCATCTCGTTCTGTGCACACACCATCCAAGACGCCTCGCCGCTTATCATTCAGGATGCGGCAGAAGACGAACGCTTTGAGGCAAACCCACTGGTCGTCGACCCGCCTCATGTACGTTTCTATGCGGGCACACCCCTCGAAACCACAGAAGGATACCGTGTGGGTACGCTATGTGTGCTGGATACCAGGCCACGCGTCTTCACGGATTCGCAGGTGCAGCAGCTTCGCACGCTGGCTAAAATGGTGGTAGATCGGCTGGAGCAGCGCCGAGAGGCGCTGCAACGCGAGAAAGAGCTGCGAGAAAGTGAGGCCCGCTACCGGGTGCTTGCCTCACACTTTCCCAACGGCCTTGTCGCCCTTTTTGACAGCAACTTGCGCTACCAACTGGTTCGCGGACAGGGACTGGAGGCCCACGGGTTGGCTCCGGAAATGCTTGAAGGACGCCGGGTACAGGATCTGTTCGACGAGCCGCTGTCAAGCGTGTTGGCGAAGCACTATCGAGGCGCGCTTCAGGGCAACACGTCATCATTTGAGGTGACGCATCAAGACCGGCGTCATCGGCTGCACGTCGTTCCCGTTGGAGAAGATGGGGCTTACGGGATGGCAATGTCGCAAGATATCACGGAGGCTGAAGAGTACAGGCACCAGCTCGACACGCTCGTTGATAACCTTCCGGGTATTGTGTACCGGGCCCGTCTTGAAGAGGAGTGGCCCCTCGAATTCATTAAGGGAGATGTTGAAGGGATCACCGGATACACCGCCTCTGAGCTGCTTGACAAGATGGGCGGTGGCATACTGGTACACCCGGACGACCGCGCGTATGTGAAGAGAACAGTTGACGCGGGCGTTCGGCGCGACGGGCATTACGATCTTACGTTTCGCATCCTGACCAAACAGGGAGAGACGAGGTGGATCTGGGAGCGTGGCGCGAAGGTGAGAGACCCTATCTCTGGGGCAGAGCGGCTCGAAGGATTCCTCACCGACGTAACAGAGCGGGAGAAGGCGCGCCAGACGGTACGTGAGCGTGAGTCACGCCTTCGGGGCGTTGCAAGTAGCATCCCCGGGGTCGTGTTTCAATTCGCTATAGATGACAGCGGCAACCAGGAGATACGATTCGTGGGCAACAGTGCCGAGCGTCTTCTGGGCATTCCGGCGAACCCCAGTCGGTATGGAGATTTTCTGTCTTGTATCCCGGCGCCGTACCTCGACACGCTCATTGCATCTGTCTGGGAAGCGGTTGAGGAGCAGCATATATGGGAGCATGCGTTTCCCTACGACCATCCCCATACGGGAGAGCGTATCTGGCTACAGGGCATTTCACTACCTGCTGATGCTGAAGCGGCCAATACCGGAAAAGAGATTGTGTACAATGGGGTTGTAATCGATATTACGGCGCGCAAGAAGCGCGAGCAAGAGCGAGAAGCGATGCGCGAGCGCATGGAACTGGCGCTGGAAAAAACAGACGCTGTTCTGTTCGAAATCGATTTTTCTGAAGAGGAAGAGACGGTGGTCCGCATGGGGCCGTTTGAGCGCCTTTTTGGCATCGAACGGGACAAGGTGAAGAGCCTGGAGGCCTTCTTGGCTAAAGTTGTGCATCCAGAAGATCGGAGTGCGCTTCGGTCTTTTCTGGCACGGCTGAAGTCTCCAGACCCAAAGACACAGACCATTACCTATCGCACGCATCCTGACCGAGGCGCCGTGCGGTGGATACGTGGCGAGGTGCACCAGGTAGAGCACACCGAGGCAGGCACGTGGCGGCTTATTGGACTGGAGCGCGATGTTACAGCGCAAAAGGAAGCACAAAAAGAGCGCCGCATGCTGGCTGCTGCAGTAGAGCAGGCTTCAGAAGCCGTTTTGATCACGGAAGCCGCCCCAATCGATAACCCGGGTCCGCGTATCATATACGCGAATCCAGCGTTTGAGGCCATGACGGGATACGAGATTGATGAGGTTGTCGGCAAAACCCCCCGCATCCTACAGGGACCTGATACCGACCCGGCGGTGCTGGAACGCTTGCGCACGCACCTCCAGAATGAAAAGCCGTTTCGCGGCGAGACGGTGAACTACCGCAAAGATGGGACGCCCTACATCGTCCGCTGGGACATTGCTCCGGTGCGCAATGCTCACAATGAGGTAGAGTACTGGGTATCGGTGCAATACGACGTAACCGACGAACGCAGGCGCGAGCAAGAGCTGCGTACAGCCAAGAAAGAGGCCGAAAAGGCAGCCCGCCTGCAGGAAGCGATGCTTGCCAACATGAGCCACGAAGTGCGCACGCCGCTTACGTCGATGATTGGCTTCACCGAAATTCTTCGCGATGAGACTAACGGAGTGCCTGCCGAGCATGCGGCTATTATACACCGAAGCAGCAAGCGGCTGCACAGGACGCTGGAGTCGATGCTGCAGCTGTCGGAGCTCCGGGGTGGTGCCTACGAGCTATCGCTGGATGACGTTGATCTTCGAGCACTGGCCGCTGAGGTCGTCGAAACCATGCACTCTAAGGCAACCCGCAGCGGCGTTGCCCTCCAACTGGTGGAACCGGACTATTCAGTACAGGCGCATGTCGACCCGATTGCGGTGCAGCGCATTATCACTAATCTGGTAGATAACGCGATCAAGTTTACGCCCGAGAACGGGCAGGTGAGTGTTCAGGTCGGCACAGGAAATGAAGACGTGGACCACGATGGCCATTACATAGAAGTTAGAGATACCGGAATTGGTATCGCTCCTGAAGCGGTAAACGATATGTTTACTGCATTTAAGCAGGAGTCAGATGGCTTATCGCGTACGCACGAAGGGAGCGGGCTCGGGCTGGCGATTGTGAAGCAGTTGGTTGACCAGATGGATGGTACGATCATCGTTGAAAGCGAAAAGGGGCAAGGTACATGTATGCATGTGTCTTTCCCGGCTCAGTCTTCAGAAGAAGAGAGATAGAACCTGATCTGATTTCTTAAGTGGGCCCACAAAAGAACCTTTAAGCGTGTATGTCATTGCGAGAAGCGCCAGCGACGCGGCGCTGTGAGCGTAGCGAGGAAGTGCCTTTAGGATGCCCTGCAAAATAATAGGCGGCACTATCCAACCGAGGGGCATGAGATCGCCACGTCGGTCGCAGGCTCCTCCCTCGCGATGACAAGGTGTAAACGTATTTCTGCTGGCTTACTTAATTTGGGCACCCCTGGAGTACGTCTTCCTGGCGGTCGGGGCGTTCCGAGTGGCTCCGCTGGACTGCAATCCACTGAGCCGAGGCTGAGGGTCATGCCCTGGTACAAATTGTCCTCAATCTCCTGGCGTCAGTCGGGCCTTCATCCTCGTATCGGCTCATAGCCCTGCTACGAACCTCTATGGTGGTCCAATTTTCGCCGTAGCGGCGTTCCCTCTCGCTACAACCCAACCCCCGAACAGGCCCTTAGAGCGCATTCTTCATATACGTCAGATAGTCCTCATGAGCAGAAAACGCAAGGCCCTTACTTCTGAAGAAAAAGCAATGGTAGACGAGATGATCGCGCCGTATATCAATCCAACGGTGCATCCACTCGGCGAAGAGGCGCGAGGGATTTCGCGATACGACAAGCGTGAATACATGTACAACGGCACTGGCACCGTATACCTTTTACAGCTATTTCGCCCCGACGAGCTTGTTAATAATCGCATTGCGGCGTACATGGTGCTGCCAAGTGCAGACGATAGCGTAGGGTTTCATACCCACGGGGATCGAAGCGAGGAAGAGCTTTACGTGGTGATGCACGGGAGTGGCATATACATGGAAAAAGCTTCGTCTGATAGCGAGCCCCGGTCGATACCTGTTCATGCAGGAAGCGTAACAAGTGTGCGGGGCGAAGCGCTTCATGCCGTCCGCAATACCGGCAGAGAGCCGCTCATCGTATTTGTTGTAACGACAAACGAGCCTACATGACTACGGAGGCGGGTTGGTGGTCATCCGCTGTCTTGAACATCGCGTTTCGCCACGTTTTGCATCGCTTAAAGCGCGTGGCTTTATGGTGACGTCAAAAAAGTATGGAAGAGACTTTTCTCCTCAGAGATGCCCGAAGACAATGAAGACAGGCAGCTACACTGTTTCCTTAGACGCTGTAGGAGTCCGGTCGCTACCCTGCGAATATGCCCGGCAGCGATGCGGCGCCGTCGTTCTTGTGCTCATGCTTTTATGGGTGGGGACGCTCCTTCTCGGTCCAGAAGCCACTGCGCAAGAAAAGAGTGCAGATGCAGAAGGCACGCCTTCCCTGCTTAGTGAAGGGTATGCATACAACCGGGTAACCGACCAAATGAACCGCTTCCAGTTGTATGCTGATAGTACCCTGGTGCTCAGCGTGAGGGGGGATGAAGGGCCACAGGAAATCCGAATGCCCGTTTCTCTCTTCGAGCTCGTAGGAGAACGCGTAGAAGAGCGTCTATATGGAGAACGTCCCTCGCGTAGCGAACTTGGATTAGGTATTGAAGACCGGGCGCTGCATCTGAGCGTAATCCAGCAATATGATTTGCTGTTATTTAGTGGACTTGGAGGAGGCATTTTGGTGTTGATAGGTCTTTCCATCTGGCTTGGCATGCGGCTGCGGCGCAGCCGTCGCGAGGAGCGGGCGCTCCGCGCACGATATCGGGCCCTGCAGGAAGGCGAAGAGCGAGAGCGTCGCCGTGTTGCGCGCGAGATTCACGACGGCCCCGTTCAAACGCTGCATGGTCTACATCTGCATATGGCGGCTGCTCAGCTTGGGGCACGCGGCGATGGGGCCTCTTCACACACGGAACAGAGTGAAGGGGCTTCGCTCGACATGGAGGGCAGTCTTATGGATGCGGTGCGTGAACTGCGTGCGATCAGTGAGGGGCTGCACCCGGCCAGCCTGGAGCGGTTTGGTTTACTGGCTGCGCTTCGTGCACATGCACGCCGGCTCACCGAAACAGCGGACTCAGGAACTGCTCCAGCTATCCGCATCGAAGGAAGCGAAGACATGCTCTGTCTGTCCGATAGCAAACGCCTCGCGTTATACCGTATCGGGCAAGAGGCGCTGTCTAATGCAGTGCACCATGCCGGTGCAACTACCATCGACCTGCAGGTCCAAACCAACGATAACCATCTGCATCTCGTAGTGCGAGACGACGGTACGGGGTTTGACGTAACGGCTCATTCCAAACAACGAACAGAAAAAAATGAAGCACGCGAGCAACTCGGACTCATCGGCTTACATGAGCGCGCAGACATGATTGGGGCGACTGTTGAGATAGAGAGCATGCATGAAATGGGCACGACCATACGTGTCACTTGTCCGTATGAGATCCAACCCAAGGGTGTTGGTCAAAGAAGTGGGGAGCATCCAGAGTCGGTACACACGTCGGCATAAGCGTGATAATCCTACAGAGAATATCGTGTAAGCCAGCAATGCGAGATCGTCTCGTATTCTTGTTTAGCCACCAACCTTCCACCTATGAGTGCGCTTCGCATTGTTCTTGCTGATGATCATGCCGTGGTGCGCCGCGGATTGAGAACGATTCTGGAAGCCAGTGACCCCAGCGACCCGCTACCGATTGAAGTCGTTGGGGAAGCTGGAACGGGGCCAGACGCGCTACGCCTCGTCGAAGTTCATGAGCCTGACGTGCTGCTGCTTGACGTAGAAATGCCGGGAGCTGATGGGGTTGAGGTTGCTCAGACATTGGACGCACGAGGCACATCGACGGCAGTGCTGGCGTTGTCTTCGCACGAAGATCCGATCTATGTGCAGGGGCTATTGCGAGCAGGCGCCTCAGGGTATCTGACAAAGGAGCAAGCTCCGACTCTTATCCGCGAGGCAGTGCGTGCGGTAGCAGAAGGCCAGAAACGGTGGTTCGTATCTGTTTCACCGGAGACGCACCCGCTCAACAATATAACTGAACGGGAGCGTACGGTACTGCGTCTGCTTATTGAAGGAGACGCCACGGGTACGATTGCCGAGAAAATGAACGTAGCTCCCAATACAGTTCGGAAGTACGCGTCGGTACTATACGATAAGATTGGTGTGGAAGACGGCCGGTCTGCCATCGCATGGGCGTGGAAGCAAGGAGTCGCTGAGCGCCTCTGAGGACGAGAGAGTGTCGAGCGCTCTGTAGAGAATCATATCCTGAAATATCATATCGCGCGTTGGCTTTGCGCAGGTCGAAGCAAGCCATAACTTTAGATGGCACATAGCAGTGCTGCGCAGTTGTATCGGAATCTATCCACATCTGTGGACCCAAAGAGGGAACAGGTGTGGATAGCGAAGGCGGTGAGAGAAGGCGATCTTGCATACAAAGCATCTCGCATATGAGACGGGATGCAGGCCAGTCAACGTCCGCCCCCCTCTTGCGGGGCAGGCGCACAATTTACATATGACCGGTCAGAATACTGCGTTGTTTTTTTCTCCCAACATCCACTGCGCTATGTTTAAGTTATCGACCTTCTGGACACTTGTAGCATCCGTCGGAATGCTTTTCATGCTGGTTGGCTGCGATGCAGCTACAGATGTGGAACCTGAAGAAGCTGCCATCTCGCATATTTCGGGACAGACATTTGGGTGGCAGGGCTTGAGCATTTCTATGGACCAGGGAGTCGCTATTCCTGGCAACGAACGGCTGCGTGTGGAAACAGAAGACGACCGCCACGCCCACTTTCGGATACAGCCATCCTCAGGAGAGCGCATGGACCTGCTGTTTTCGCTTGATGCAATTGAGCGGGGCGATCCATTTTCCATCAAGGTGATCGGGCGGAGTGCTACCGGCGATCCCGTAGTGATGAGCGAGATTCTGCACCGTCCTTCTGGGGAAGAAGGGAGCGTTGACCTTTCGCATGCAGTAGCGTACGGGCAGCGGGCCGATGTCACATGTCGTATCGGTAACACGGCTCCTCGCTCTATGATTGATGTTACCAGCGCAGATGAAGGTACATTGGAGATGGGCACGCTCAGCGACTGGCCCTCCTCATTTCATTACATTCGTCGCGGTGATGACGTTGTAATTGAGATTGACTACGAACGTGAAATGGAGCAGGAAGCCAACTTGCAGACAGCGCATCTTTCGCTGAACCCCAGCCTGGTTGCGAGCCACTTGAACGTTACGGGTCAGTTTGAGCCTCAGCAGCAGGAATGCTCTCACATCGGATTCCAAATGGCAGGGATCCCTGCTTCGACTGAACTGCATGCCGTTGAGATGTCGCTTCCCAGTGCAATAGAGATTGCTCGGGCAGGGCGTTAAGAAAAATGCAATCGGCTTGCTAATTCTGTACACATGATCCAGTAGGGGGGAGTCAGATGCCAGGAGTATATCTCTCAAGACATAAACACCCGTTATACTCTGTTTATCGCGAAGTAGACCCAAGAAGAGCGGTTATGGCTAAGCGTCGGCAGGAAGTTGTTGAACAATACAACATCGTCGGCACTCCCCCTGAAGAGGCGTTCGACGCTGTGGTGCGCCACGCAGCAGATGTGACTGAGGCACCCGCTGCGATGCTAAACTTCTCGATCGAAGCAGAATGGTTCTGGTGCAAAGCCGCCACCGGCATAGACCAAGTTGGGCACACGTTCCGGTCGGCACTCTGCAAGCAGATCATGGAAGCCGGAACACTTACAGAGATCAACAGAGACGAGGAAAATAAGCCCTTTTCAGGAAAACAGTCCTCGTTTGAGCTGTGCATCTTCAAGACGTATGTCGGAGTGCCCTTGCGCACGTCCGGCGGCGTCTGTATTGGCACGCTCTGCATTTTTGACACGGTCCTGCGATCCTTCTCAGATGCCGATTGCAGACGTCTGAAAGACATTGCAACACTGGTCACACATCTTTTAGAGCAGCGTCGAAAAGCGCTCCGGTCAAGCACGCGTTCAAGCATAGAAAGGCCATCGGGGCTGCATCCTCGAAAAAGCCGACAGGTCAAACAGCGCAGGCCCCCCTCTGAGCAAGACTTCAAGACCCTCAAGACGTCGTTACTTGCCAATATAAGCCATGAAGTGCGTACACCGCTTACCGCAATTATCGGATTTGCGGAGATTCTGGAGGATGAACTCGACGCTCCGATGGCTGAACGCGCTTCGATCATCAAGCGGTATGGCGAGCAGCTGAATCATACGCTGCAGGCTACGATGCGGCTTTCTGAGTTGGAAAGCGGTACGCATGCTATCAGGACATGTGAAATAGATATCGCCCGGGTTGTGCGCAGCACCGTACAGGCCTACGAAGAAGACGCACGCCGTGCCGGCATAAAGGTCAACCAGAACATACCGCTGCAGCCGGTGCGCGCCTGGGGCGACCAGGAGGCTCTTATGCACATCGTGGCAAACGTGATCGATAATGCAATCAAGTTCAATCGACCCGGGGGAAAGGTGGAGGTACGTATAGAAAACGTAGAAAATGAGAGCGTACAGCAGGCGCAGATTGTGGTTGAGGATACGGGGATTGGAATCACTGAGGAGGCTATCCCCCGCGTATTTGAGGCGTTCCGGCAGGAGTCAGAGGGGGTAGCACGCTCCTACGAAGGAGTAGGTATTGGGCTCACCATTGTAAAACACCTGGCAGAGCAGATGGGAGGATGCGTACATCTGCAGAGCAAAAAAAGAGAGGGCACGTCTGTTACAATCACTCTTCCAATGCGCCCGGATAAGTGATGTCGCGTCATGTGATGCCGTGTCATGTATCTGATCATCTCACTGTCACGATTCAGCAGCAGTCTGATCGATAGTTTTTCCTTCTATCGCGATGGGAAGGACGTAGCAGGACGGTTATCTCTCCGTGTGAAGAACGCACCACCTGTTTATTCAGGAAGCCTTAGTCCGGTCGCATCGATGTTTTACGCATGTCTTATCCCATTCTCATCCTACCACCCTCTTTGTTCATTCTCCCTGCGTGCAAATGGGTCACTTAAGTAGCGAAGCATACTGGAAAGCTGTTCACGCGCACATCGATGCCCTCCTTGACCTTCCAATAGAAGAGCACGACGCCTATCTTGAGGTGCACTGTAGCGATATGGCAATGCGGCGCGACGTGAAGTCCTGGCTCGGCTACATCTACTCGCCCTCGAATGTGCTTGACGAGTCGGTGGTAACCTATGCACAGGCGCTGCTTGCCGATCACCGGCCTCCACGCCGCCCTCCGCTCTGGAGCGATCCCCCGACCATGCACGAGTCGGATCCTGAAAACAATGGCTCCTCGCAGGAAAAATCCTCACAGGGCAGTCCGCCCGGTCAACGTTCAGAGCAGCCAGGCCCATTTCTGCAAGACGAACTTGAACAACCGAGACCGCGCTCTGCCACAGAATCAGAGCCCGGGCGCAAAGGGGAACCGGTTGCTGAAGAAGAGAAGACGGGCGTATCCTCGAAGCGCCCAGGGTGGATGCTCTGGGCTGTTAGCGTTATTTCGATTATCGGAGTGCTGTTCTGGTGGTATACACAGGGGTGAGCAGCTGCACAGCGAGTGCAGCGTATATGTGGTGGACATGCACTATACACCGGTTCACGTGGAGCATAGAAAACCAGAAGGCCGTGCACGCCATGCACGGCCTTCTGTCATGCGTATCAATACGTCCTGATGTATCATCCGGGGGCGGAAGGCCGAGAAGACATACAGGCTGTGTGCTCTACGCGCGAACCACCGAAGTAGCAGCCATGCTATCGCCCCAGCGCTGCTGGTCGCTGCGTGTGAGAACCCGGTAGGCCTCGTACAGAACAATGATCAACGCCGCAAACGAGAGCGGAAGCGCCAGCAGCCAGCCGAGAAAGGGGATCTCTGCGAGCAGGGCGGTAACACCGCCAATCGCAAACATCCAGTTGCGACGCACCGACGTTTCAATGTCCATAGCACGTCCATCGGCGCGCTTCACCTTAAGGCCCATCAGATGCTTTCCGATAGAGCGCTGGTTCATGAAGTCGAGCGAGAGGCCGTCGCGCACGAGGAAGTAGGCTGCGCCAAGCACGGGGCCGATAAAGGGAATCCATGTGACTACCATCACAAGAATGGAGTCGATAAGCAGAGCCAGAAAGCGGGTGCCTTTGCCAGGAGGAGTTCCAGACATAGCAGACATAGTAGATGGCGTGTCAATGTTTGTGGGATCGGGGGGCGACGTTGGCATAGGGAGGTCCGTTTGTGAGCAAGACAGAAACAAGGGAGCTTATACAGTTATGCGTAAAAGACAAACCAGGCAGGACACCTCTGCCGGATGCTCTGCCGGACGCCCTGCTGTCAACGCCAGAGCTACCAACGACCACAAGACGCTACAAAGATAGCAAAGCCCCCGGCAGCGTTGACTGCTGCCGGAGGCTTCGCGTTGCATCGTACAACTTGAGGGTGCAGCGCTCAAGAGCTGGGCCCAAGAGCTGGACGTTGATTTACGCCTCAACCGGCTCGGCCTCGGGCTCTGTTTCGAATGTCAGGCCGCTTTTGTCGTCGGCAAGTTCGATACGCACGGTGTCGCCATCGCTGATCCAGCCGCTGAGTAGCTCTTCAGCGAGCGGATTGGCCACCTGGCGCTGCACTACGCGCTTCAGCGGACGCGCGCCAAACGCCGGGTCGTAGCCACGGTCGGCCAGCCAGTCCTTGGCGGCGTCGCTCAGCTCCAGCGTAAGCCGGTGGTTCTTCGCTGCGATCCGGCCGATGCGCTCCATCTGCAGTTCCACAATCTGGCGGATCTCTGCACGCCCGAGCGAGCGGAACATCACGATGTCGTCAATGCGGTTCAAGAACTCCGGGCGCAGCTTCCGCTTCAGGAGCTGCATGATTTTCTCTTCGAGCTCCTGCTGCTCCGCATCCGACAGATAGCCATCGTCGGCGCGGTCCATGCGCTCGGTGATGACTTCAGAACCCAGGTTGCTCGTCATGATGATGATCGTGTTCGTGAAGTCGACCGTGCGGCCCTGGTTGTCGGTGAGGCGTCCGTCGTCGAGCACCTGCAACAGCGTGTTGAAGACCTCGTTGTGGGCCTTCTCGATCTCGTCGAAGAGCACAACCGAATACGGCTTGCGGCGCACCTGCTCGGTAAGCTGGCCACCCTCTTCATAGCCCACATATCCAGGTGCAGCGCCGACCAGGCGGCTCACCGTGTGGCGCTCCTGGTACTCGCTCATGTCGATACGCACCATTGCGTCTTCGTCGTTGAAGAGGAAGTGCGCAAGCGACTTGGCGAGTTCGGTTTTTCCTACGCCGGTGGTGCCCAGGAAGATGAACGAGCCAATGGGACGCGACGCCTCTTGCAGGCCCGCCCGTCCGCGGCGCACAGCATCAGAGACCGCTTTGATCGCTTCGGGCTGGCCCACCACGCGCCGTGCAAGCTCGTCTTCCATACGCAGCAGCTTCTGGCGCTCGCTTTCCAGCATACGGCTCACCGGAATACCCGTCCACCGCGACACGATGTCGGCGATATCCTCATCGTCGATCTCTTCCTTCAAGAGCGCGCCGTCTTCCTGGATCGACGCCAGCTTCTCGTTGGCCGCTTTCGCCTGCTCTTCCAGATCCGGAATGCGTCCGTAGCGGATCTCGGCGACGGCGTCGTACTTGCCCTCGCGCTCCAGATTCTCCGCCTCCACACGCAGCTGGTCGATCTCCTCTTTCGCAGCGCGCACCGTCTGGATCAGGTCTTTCTCCTCTTTCCAGCGCGAGCGCAGCGCATCCCGCTCATCCTCAAGGTTCGCAATCTGCTGGTTGATAGAGGCCAGCTTCTCGTCGTCTTCGTCGCGCTTGACCGCCTCGCGCTCAATCTCGAGCTGACGAATATCGCGCTCCAGCTGATCGAGCTCAGCCGGCATCGAGTCAATTTCGATGCGCAGCTGCGCTGCCGACTCGTCGATCAAGTCGATCGCCTTATCGGGCAGGAAACGGTCGGTGATGTACCGCTCGCTCAGCTCCGCCGCTGCCACCAGCGCACTGTCTTGGATGCGAATGCCGTGGTGCACCTCGTAGCGCTCTTTCAGCCCGCGCAAGATCGAGATGGTGTCTTCGATGCTGGGCTCGTCGACGACCACCTTCTGGAAGCGGCGCTCCAGGGCACGGTCTTTCTCAAAGTGCTTGCGAAACTCGTCGAGCGTAGTAGCGCCGATCGCGCGCAGCTCGCCCCGCGCCAGCGCCGGTTTCAAGATGTTGGCAGCGTCCATGGCGCCCTCGGTAGCACCGGCACCGACGAGCGTGTGGATCTCGTCGATGAAGAGGATCAGCTCGCCATCCGACTCGCTGACTTCTTTGACGACGGCCTTCAGGCGGTCCTCAAATTCGCCGCGGTACTTGGCTCCGGCAATCAGGGCTCCCATGTCGAGGGCCACGATCCGCTTAGACCGCATGCTCTCAGGTACGTCGCCCTGCACGATGCGTGTAGCAATGCCTTCGGCGATGGCGGTTTTGCCTACGCCGGCCTCGCCAATGAGTACCGGGTTGTTCTTTGTGCGCCGCGACAGAATACGCAGCACGCGCCGGATCTCCTGGTCGCGCCCAATCACCGGATCGATCTTGCCCTTGCGTGCCAGCTCGTTCAAGTCGCGTGCAAAGCGGTCGAGCGCCTCATAGCGGCTCTCGGCGTGCGGGTCGTCGGCACGTTGCGTACCGCGTACGTCCTCCATCACGTCGAGCAGCGTCTCCTTCGACGCGCCCTGATCGCGCAGCGCCTGTCCGACGGTGTCCTTGCCTTCTACAAGCCCCACGAGCAGGTGCTCGGTCGATACGTACTCGTCACCCATCACGTCGGCCTCAGCCCGGGCGCGGTCGAACACCTTCTTCAGGTCATCGCCCAGGTACTGCCCCGATACGCTGGCCCCCGACACCTTCGGAAGCTTATCGAGCGCCGTATCCGCCTGTTTCTGAAGACGATCGATGTTGGCACCGATGCGTCGCAGAATCGACACAGCAATCCCTTCCGGGTCGCTTAGCACGGCCTTGAGCACGTGGGCAGGCTCTACGCCCTGATGCTGGTGCGAGGCCGCAATCTCCATGGCCTTCTGCACAGCCTCTTGCGCCTTAACGGTAAACTTCTGTAAGTTCATACTATATCTCTATCTCTTATGCTGCCGAGTAAACAATTCGATATCGTGCAATGCAGGCCATCATGCCCCTGAGTACTTCATGGCTCACATGCACCCAACAAACAGGTCGAAAAGCATACCACGCTACACAATGCTGCCAGCATGACAGAGATAAGGCAGGCCCAGCCTCCCTCTTAATTCCGACCATGCACCGGATGTCAGGTCGGATTGCCGGGGCGTCAGGAAGAGCCAGGGGGATGCGTCAGGGCGGCGGTTTCGCGCTGCGTGTCGAGCCATTTCGGCAGGTAAGAGCCTCCATGAAGCGTACCGTCTCGTAGGCGTACCGTATGCGTCCGCTCCACAATTCAGGGGCGCATCGGACACCGGATCAGCCAACGCCGCAGGCCGCTGAGATAGCTCGGGGGCGATAGCTCGGGATGGTACCTGTTGCCATGCTGTAAAACAGCAGACGGAGTAAGCCAGGGCGGACAAGACCGGTCCCGATGCCTTGCACATGCAAGAGATCGTCTGAAATTCCACAATTCTTTGTTGCCTTTCCGCACTTTGACCACGAAGGCAGGAAGCAATTGATGGGTCGCTCTGCTATGTTCATGGACGTGCCGCCTGCGCTATCTCTTGGCGCATCTGCGCGGTTGCGATGCGCTGCCGACCGAATCACTGGACTGACCATTTCCTCATGGACGTACAAACAGCAACAGACACAGGCTCTATCGTCGAAATCGTAGGCCCGGTGGTGGACGTAGAGTTCCCGCCGGATGCGGTGCCCGACATCCTCGACGCGCTCGTTATTGAGCGCGAAACAGGTGAGGATCTCATTCTCGAGGTCCAGCAGCACCTGGGCGAGCGCCGCGTGCGCTCCATCGCGATGGATACTACCGACGGCCTCCAGCGAGGTCAGGCGGTGAAACAGACCGGAGGTCCGATCTCGGTTCCTATCGGCGAATCCATTCGTGGGCGCCTGTTCGACGTAACCGGCCAGGCGGTTGACGGACTGCCGCAGCCCGAGGCCGATGAGCGCCGTGCCATCCACCAGCCGTCGCCTTCGTTCGACGAACTGGCATCATCGGTAGAGATGCTCGAAACGGGCATCAAGGTGATGGATCTCATCCAGCCCATTCCGAAGGGCGGTAAGGTGGGTCTGTTCGGTGGTGCCGGCGTAGGCAAGACCGTGCTCATCCAGGAGCTGATTAACAATATTGCGAAGGCGCACGAAGGCCTCTCGGTGTTTAGCGGCGTGGGCGAGCGCACCCGCGAAGGCAACGACCTGCTTCGTGAAATGCTCGAATCGGGCGTGATGACCTACGGCGAGGAGTTCGACGAGGTCATGGAAGAAGGCGGCTGGGATCTCGACAAGGTCGACATGGAGGCCATGAAGACCTCGAACCTGGCACTGGTCTTTGGCCAGATGAACGAGCCGCCGGGAGCGCGTGCTCGCGTTGGGCTCACGGGCCTCACCATCGCGGAGTACTTCCGCGATCTGGGGGGACGTGACGTGCTGTTCTTCCTTGACAACATATTCCGCTTCGTTCAGGCGGGTTCAGAGGTGTCGGCCCTCATGGGGCGCATGCCGAGTGCTGTGGGATACCAGCCTACCCTGGCCAGCGAAATGGGCGACCTGCAGGAGCGCATTACCTCCACGCAGAAAGGGTCGATTACGTCGTTCCAGGCGGTGTACGTACCTGCTGATGACTTGACTGACCCCGCACCGGCCACCACGTTTGCTCACCTCGATGCCACCACGGTGCTGTCGCGTCAGCTGTCTGCACAGGGCATCTACCCGGCCATCGACCCGCTCGACTCCAACAGCCAGATTCTGAACGAGCGTACCGTCGGGAAAGACCACTACCGCACCGCGCAAGAGGTTAAGCGCATTCTGCAGCGCTACAAAGAGCTGCAAGACATCATCGCTATTCTCGGAATGGACGAGCTCTCTGACGAAGACAAGCAGGCCGTGAACCGGGCCCGCCGCGTGCAACGTTTCCTTAGCCAGCCGTTCTTCGTGGCCGAGCAGTTTACGGGTACGCCCGGCGCATATGTCTCGATCGAAGAGACCATCCGCGGCTTCCGCATGATTCTGGATGGCGAACTCGACCATCTGCCCGAACAGGCATTCCTGCTGAAAGGAACCATCGAGGAGGTCATCGAAGCCGGCGAGAAGATGCTGGCTGAAGACGACGCGTAACGTTCATCCCTCTGGGCCGCCTCAGGCGGGGCGGCCTGGCCCTATCCCTCTGTTTCTATGGCCGACCAACTCCAAGTTGACATTGTAACCCCTGACGGACGCGCGTTTGAGGGCGAGGCCCGTGGCGTAAAAGCACCGGGCATCAAAGGGTCGTTTGAAGTGCTGCGCAACCACGCGCCCATGATCGCCGCGTTCGGCATCGGGCAGCTGGTTGTGAAGACGCAGGACGCGTACGAAGACCTCACGATAAGCGACGGACGCATCGAGTTTGCGACCAGCGGTGGGTTTCTGGAAGTGCTCGATAACCGCGTTATCGTGCTGGCGGAGACGGTTGAACCAGCCTCCGATATCGATACCGAGCGCGCCGAAGCCGCCGAGCAGCGCGCGCTACAGCGCCTGCGCGAGAGCACCTCGCCCGACGAGCGCGAGGAGGCGCAGGAGGCTCTCGACCGGGCCCGCAACCGCCTGCGCGTCTCTATGGGCGGCGTGTGATGAGCAGCATGTGATGCCAACTCCGCATGCTCCGGTGAAGATGGCGGTGTGGGATGGAGAAAAGAGGCCTCCACCCGTCTACTCCTACACGTACACGAGGCCGGCTGACAAAGGATGCCTGAGGCACCGCATCTATCTTTGACCAACCGCTACTTACCTGCGCTCATCTCGATTCTCGGGATGAGCGTTTTTGATGGAGCCCCCTCGCGCACGCTGTCATGCCCACCGCGAAATTCCCATACGGAGTCCACATGCGGGCTTTTGCCATGTTCACTGTTTTGCTAAGCTGCACCCTGTGTCTATGCTGATCGACGACCTTTCTACCCCCGCCCTGCTGGTTGACCTGAATCGCCTGACCGACAATATCGAGCGGATGCAGGCCAAAGCCGTTGACCAAGGGGTTGCGCTGCGCCCGCATGCCAAGACGCACAAGTCGCCCGACATTGCCCGGCGCCAGCGCGACGCAGGCGCTATGGGCCTGACCGTCGCGACCGTCGACGAGGCCGAGCAGTTTGTTGAAGCAGGCTTCACCGACATCACCATTGCGTACCCGATGGTAGGGCGGCACATGCATGAGCGGATTCGGGCCCTGCGCACCCGGGCTACGATCCGCTTCTGTGTGGACACGCTCGAAGGCATCGCGCAGGCTGCAGCCGCCTACACGGCAGACGACCCGGTTGAGGTGCTACTCGAAATCGACACAGGGCACGGGCGCTGTGGCACCGCGCACAATAGCGATGCGACTGTCTCCTGCGCGCGACATGTTATCGAGGCATCATCGCTGCGGCTGGCGGGTGTGCTTACGCATGCGGGGCAAGGATACAGCGGTCCACAGAACGGCGAGACGCCTGAGGAGGCGCTGCGCCGCGCATCCCACCAGGAAACCCGCCGCATTCTGCACGCGGCGGCACGAATCTATGAGGAGGCGACACCGCAGGTGCCGAAAGACGCGTTCATCGTGAGCATTGGGTCGACGCCAACGATGCGGTTTTTTGAGAACGCCGAGCACGAGGGCCTGCGCATCACCGAAATACGTCCGGGTAACTACGTGTTTTACGACGCCATGCAGCAGAGCCTGGGCGTGTGCCCGCTCGACCACTGCGCGCTTACGGTGTACACACAGGTCGTAAGTCGCCACCGGGCGCCCAACGGCACCGAAAAGGTGTTTTTGGATGCGGGAAAGAAGGTGATGACGACGGACACCGGGCCGCGGACTACGGGGTTTGGGGTTCCGCTCTACAACGCAGCGTACATGCGCGAGCATCCGCATGCACAGATTACGAATCTGTCGGAGGAGCACGGCTGGATGCAGGTGCCAGGCGGGGCCACGATGGGCGTGGGCGACCGGCTGCGGGTGGTGCCTAACCATGCGTGTGTGACCGTGGCTACGCAGCCGGTGCTGTACGCTGTAGATCGCGACGAGGTTATGGATACGTGGCCGGTGCTGCAGCGCCAAGCGCAAGCGACGTAATGCAATGCTGACCTCTTAAAGAGACAGGATGATGTGCACAGACGCATTGCGCGAACGTTTGGGGGGTTGATGCGTGCGCTTATTCTGCATTCGCATTGCTTGTGTTCGTTAACCTGCTCGTGGCTTCATGACCACCTCGCTGTCTCCCTTACTTGATGATCGTTTGTATGCCGACCTGCTTGTGCGCATCGGCGAAATTGCGAAGCACGAAGGCATTGAAGTGTATGCGGTAGGAGGACTCGTGCGCGACCTGCTCCTCGATCGCCCTACGACCGATCTGGACTTCATGACGGTGGGAGAGGGAACAGGTATTGCGCTGGCTGAAGCGGTAGCGGACGATCTGGGCGGTACGAAGGCCCACGTGTATCCGAACTTCGGTACAGCTGCTATTCGGCTGCCGGCGCCGTGGGCACCTGGCGTTGACGAAGACGCCGACCCGCTTGTGCTGGAGTTTGTGGCCGCTCGCAAAGAGAGCTACCGCCGCTCCTCACGCAAGCCCATCGTAGAAGACGGCACGCTTGAAGACGACCAGCACCGCCGCGACTTCACGATCAACGCGATGGCGATACACCTGCATCCCGACCGCTTCGGGACGTTGATCGACCCGTTCGACGGGCAGCGCGACCTGGACCGCGAGACGATCGACACGCCCCTCGACCCGGTAGAGACGTTCGACGACGATCCGCTGCGGATGGTGCGCGCCGCGCGGTTTGCGACGCAGCTCGCGTTTCGGGTGTCCGACCGCGTATTCGAGGCGATGAAAGACCGCGCCGACCGCGTCAAGATCTTGAGTCAGGAACGCATCACCGACGAGCTCAACAAGATTTTGCTGTCCGATACGCCTTCGATCGGGTTCAAGATTATGGAGGCGACAGGCATTCTGGCGCATCTTCTTCCGCTCGTACAGCGCCTGAAGGGTGTAGAGCAGCGCGACGGACGCGGCCACAAAGACAACTTCTACCACACCCTCAAGGTGCTCGACAACCTCGCCGAGCGCACCGCCGACCGCGATGACGAGAACGTATTGTGGCTGCGGTGGGCAGCGCTCTTTCACGACATCGCCAAGCCCGACACCAAGCGATACTCCAACCAGGATGGCTGGACGTTCCACGGGCACGAGCACAAAGGGGCACGTATGATCCCGGACATCTTCCGGCGTCTGAAGCTGCCGATGGATGAGCGCATGCAGTACGTCAAAAAGCTGATCTACCTGCACCACCGTCCCATCGCGCTGGTCGACGAGGACGTGACCGACTCTGCCGTGCGCCGCCTGCTCTACGAAGCGGGCGACGATGTCGACGACCTGATGACGCTCGTGCGCAGCGACGTGACCTCGGGCAATCCGCATCGCCGTCGCCGCTACCTGCGGGCGTTCGACCGCGTGGAAAAGAAGATGGCCGAGGTTGAAGAGAAAGACCGCTTGCGCAACTTCGAACCGCCCGTCGACGGCTACGAGATCATGAAGACGCTCGGCATCAACGAGGGCGTAGCCGTGGGCATTGCCAAGACCTGGATCCGCGAGGCGATCTTAGACGGCGCCATCCCTAACGAGCACGACGCGGCGTTTGACTATCTCATGCAGATCAAAGATGAAGCGCTGCGGCGCGGTGAGCTGTTTGAGACGATGATCCACCGGCTTAGTGGCCCCGAGCGCCGCGCCACGGGTGCGATCAAAGAAGCCGTCTTTGAACACGACTTGCCGGATGACGAAGACGACGCGCTGGCGTATTTGGAGGCTGTTAAAGAGGATACATTAGCGCCTGTTACGGATAAAGCAACGGGAAATTAGGTAGTGTCTGACAATGTAAGCACACAGCCCACGGGGCCTTTTCAGGGGCTTCCTAATGCTCTCTCGCCAGTGGATCCACGCTATCCTGGTTGTCGTTTCTGCTTCCTGCAATTTTACATTTTGCTTTTGTCTGATACGGCACAACTTGCTTACGTTATGAATAATTGTTCTCAATATTGAAAGTAAGTAGAGCATGTACGCGCACAAACAGGGAGCGCTGAGTATATTTGCATGCATCATGAGTCTTCTTCTGTCGGGAGTGGTCGGGACCGCCTCGGCCCAACAGGTGCTTGTTGACGATTCCGAAATCACACCACCACGCTCGGCCCAGCTTGAAGTTTGGCACGGGTGGCAGGAATCATGGATTCTCCCTTCTGTTCATCTGATCCCACGTCTGGAGCTATCCGCTGGCACGGCTTTCGTACGGGAGGAAGAAAGTAGCCTGCGCAGCAATGAATACGGTATTGAGGGGAAAGCCTCCATTCTTGACCCTGAAACAGCTCCTATTGGGCTGGCGGCAGTTGCCGGAACAGGGATAACGCGCCTGGGCGTGCCCAAACGAGCCCCAGAGACGATCTATGCATTCGTGCCTGTCAGCCAAGAAGTCATTGATGATCGTCTTACGGCCTATCAAAATATGGGATGGGCACGGGAAGAGGGTGGGCCCGATGTATTCACCTGGGGGATCCGTTTCGATCTTACCCCTATCGACCGGTTTACGCTCATCGGAGAAGTGTTTGGAGAAGGTGAAGGTCCCCTTGCATTTCAGACCGCTCTGCGCACGGAAATCATTCCGGATCGCCTGGAGATCGACCTCTCGCTTACACGCGCGGAGTTTGCCGAGGACACCACGTACTGGGTGACGACAGGGATTACTCTGGTCTCTCCACCGATGTATTAGGGGCCACCAGATAAGTGGTGCAGCAGAACCAAGGGTATATCCTGCCATCGCGAGGCGTCATCTTTCTGTTCGATATGTTGCGCTACAGACCCTTAAAACGAAATCTATGTCGTATATCGCTGTAAAGCCTGAGATAGAAGAGCTCATCGAGGCTCGGAAATGGGATGCGCTGCAAGAGGCTCTTACCGACTGGCCCGCAGCCGAGATATCGGAGCTGCTCATGAGCCTTGACTCGGTCGAGCGCGTCGTGGTCTTTCGGGCGCTGTCGCGCCGGAAAGCTGCCGAGGTGTTTAGCTGGATGGACCGTGATGACCAGGAAGCGCTCCTGTACAATCTGCAGGAAGACGATACCCGCAAGCTGCTGGCTAACCTGGCGCCCGATGACCGGACGCGGCTGCTTGAAGAGCTGCCGGCTACCGTGACGCAGCGCATGCTGAGCCTGCTTAACAAAGAAGACTTAGCCGAGGCACGCGAGCTGCTGGGGTACCCGGAAGAGAGCGTAGGACGCCTCATGACGCCTGATGTAGTGGCGATCCGTCCGGGTTGGACCGTTGAAGAGGCGCTCGTGCATATCCGGGAGAACGGCAAAGACAGCGAAACGCTCAACGTAATCTACGTGGTCAACGACGACGGAAGCCTCGTTGATGACTTCCGGGTGCGGCAACTGCTACTGGCCGACCCGGAAACCAGCGTGCGCGACCTGATGGATGAGGCATTTGTTGCGCTCCAGGCCAGTGCCGACCAAGAAGACGCCATCCAGGTCTTTCGCGACTACGACCGCGTTGCTCTGCCCGTAACCGATTCGGAAGGCGTGCTTTTGGGCATCGTCACGGTTGATGATGTGCTCGATGTAGCCCGCGAAGAAGCCACCGAAGACTTCCACAAAGGGGCCGCGGTGAGTCCGCTGCGGCAGGGCTACCGCGAGTCAAGCATCTGGTCGCTCTTTGGAAGCCGCGTAGGCTGGCTCTCCATTCTCATTCTGGTCAACCTGGTCTCCTCGGGCGTGATAGCGGCCTACGAGGAAACCCTGGAGGCCGCTATCGCACTGGCGTTCTTTATCCCGCTCTTGATTGACAGCGGCGGGAACGCGGGGGCCCAGTCGGCCACCCTCATGGTGCGGGCCATCGCAACAAAGAACGTAGAGCTGTCGCAGTGGGCCAAAGCCTTTGGTAAAGAGATTGCCGTTGGCATACTCCTTGGCGTGGTCATGGGACTTCTTAGCGCCGTGCTGGGCATCTTTCGGGGCGGGCCTGAAATCGGGCTCATCGTAGGCCTTGCTATGGTTGGCATTATCCTGGTCGCCAATCTCGTGGGCACGATTTTGCCCTTTATCCTGACGTACTTCGACCTCGACCCGGCCGTGGCCAGTGCACCGCTTATCACCACCATCGCGGATGCAGCGGGGCTGCTGATCTACTTCTCAATTGCCGCTGCCGTACTTGGGTCAATTTAGGTGGAGGCTGAGAGCCTTCTGTGACGTACAGACCGCCGGACAACATGTGCTCGTCAATCGAGCAGGAGCCTCGCACGCGGGCCCGACGTAACTTTTGGGAGCGGTGCGCAGTTTAGAACAGTGCTGTTGGGTGCAAAAACGTATTGTTGGATCGCCAGCACCTGGCATCTTCATGCCCCTGTTTATCCCTGTTGTCTCGAACGTCTGTTGCATGAGCACAACCGACAAATCACCGCTATCCGATGCTCCCGCCTCCACTAAGGTTGCTACGCTGGCGCGTCTGGCTGCGTGGCTTGTGCGCGGCGTGGGGTGGTTTGCGGTCGGCTCGCTGTTGGCCGGACTCGGCGCCTGGTGGGTGCTCTTCGGCGGATGGCCCACGCACGGTTTCGCGCAGCTGCTCGCGGTGGGGCTGGGCGGACTCCTGCTCCTTCCGGCTGCCGTGCTTGCGCTCTTCTACCAGGGACTGCGCGACCTGATGGCGCTGCCTGAGCGCATCCGCAACCAGATCGAAACCGACAAGGACGCAGCCGCCGATACCGCTCGCGCAATGATGCCAGAGAAAAAGGGCAGAAAGAAAGGCAGTCGGCTGTGGCGGTTCGTGAAAGGCATCTGGGCGCTGCGCACGGCGATTATGGAGAGCAAGGGCTTGCTCATTCGGTACGGTGCGATGATCCGGTTTGTAAATCCGTGGTCGATGCTCGCCGTGCTGGCCGCTACCGCAGCGACCGTTGTGCTGGGAGCGTTTGCGCTCGTGGGGGGCATGCTACGCTTGCTGCTCGGGTAACCGTATCTTCTTCATAGGCTCCAACAACTTCATGAGTCTCAATAACGGCCCGATGTCCCGTCTTTCCGCCGTGCTCGCCGGCGCTGCCCTGCTTTTGCTTGCCTCCGCGCCCTCTGTCGCATACGCCGCATTGCCTGCTCTGCCTGATACCACCACCTTCGATCTCGACGAGCACCGGTGGACACACCGTCCACTGCTCATTT
This sequence comes from Longimonas sp., assembly GCF_040409695.1. Lineage (GTDB taxonomy): Bacteria > Bacteroidota > Rhodothermia > Rhodothermales > Salinibacteraceae > Longimonas. The sequence continues at coordinate 7,976 of NZ_JARWGJ010000118.1, read as the reverse complement.
TTGCACCGAGTGATACGAGCGTGGCGCTTACCAGCCAGCACGAACGCCTCGATCGCCAGCACGACGGACTCCGCGAGCGCGACATGATCGTCGTAACGCTGCGTGCCAGCGGCACCAGCACCTATGAGGGTACGCCGCTCCATGCCGACACTGCTGCGCGCCTGCGTACCCGGTTCGAGGTTGCACGTAATGCCTTTCGGGTGCTGCTTATCGGCAAAGACGGCACCGAAAAACGTCGCTACGACCAGGTGACCGCCCCAGAAACGATCTTTCAGGTCATCGACGCCATGCCCATGCGCCAACGCGAAATGCGCCGCGACAGCACCGATGCGAAATAGGGCAGTTCCTTATCGTTCTGGGCGTCACTCCGGCCGCACGCGGTGGGTGGCTGTTGCGCGATAGGGATCGTCGGGCCAGTAGTGCTTGGGGTAGCGGCCCTTCATCTCTTTCTTAACCTCGAAGTACGTCTCGTCCCAGAAGTGGGCCAGGTCTTGGGTGATCTGCACGGGACGCTGGGCTGGGGAGAGCAGATGCAGCGTAAGCGGTACGCGTCCGCCCGCGAGGCGTGGCGTGTCGGTGGCTACTAGGATCTTCCAAAACAAAAGAAGAGGGCCCTGAAAGAAGCGAACGAAGACGATGACGTATGCCTGCGGGAAAGAATCTCTTTCTCTCCCTTTTCGACTAAGTTTGCATCATTGCCTTCACGAGAGTAGCCAACTAAATTGAAAGATGTAGCGAAGATGCTTAATAGAGGTAAAGTGCTTGATGTACCACCCAACCAATTGAAATAGTCAAAACATGAGATGGCGCACCTCCGTGATCGTGCCCTCATCATCAAATCGCACTTCAAGGTAGTAATAGTCACCGTAATCCAGTCCGATTGCAGTGGCTTCTGCCTCATTGAGTGTGTTCATCAGTCCGTACGACTTTGGAAACGCGGATTCAATTGAATCGATATGGTTTCCGACTTGCAGTTCAAATCCTTCCAAGCAGAGGGTATGGGCTGATGTCTTGACGTTTATGCGCTCAACCTTCTCATCTACGAACGCGATCATGAGGTCGTCTCCATATCTATACTGCGTTTCTGTTACATCGGCTAACTCAACATAGTATTCCTCGATGTCCTCAGGATCACCCAGGATACTTGTGACATCGGAGACACTATCGCCATATGTAATCTCACTGTTTAACCAGACTTGCTCCGACTCCACGGTGTCGAATGGGGGCTCCTGCGCCCAAGCGATTGCCGGTAATAGCAAAAGCAGAAAGATCGTCCCGTTCAATTTTGATCTGGCCTCCATAACGGTCTGCGATACAGTGAATTTCACTTAGGCCGCACGCGGTGCGTGGCTGTTGCGCGGTAGGGGTCGTCGGGCCAGTAGTGCTTGGGGTAGCGGCCCTTCATCTCCTTCTTGACCTCAAAGTACGTCTCGTCCCAGAAGTGCACCAGGTCTTGGGTGATCTGATATTTCGACGGCGCACACGACGACACATTGGTGTATGTCAAAAAATGCGCTGACGGATTTCAGAAACAGTATCTTCCGCATCAAAGACAACGAGCAAAAAGTCATGGTCACCAGCCCCCAGGCCAATGATCATTGCTGTTGCGTCGTTATCCATATAGCTGTGTGAATTGGGAAACGAAGAGGCCACTGATGTCATCGAATCGCCGACCTGAAGCTCGGCTTCGCCCAGTGACAACACGTAGTTAGAAGATGCGATTTTGAAGCTGTGCAGATTGTCGTCTATGAACCTGAATTCCGAGCCATCAGCGTAGATGTACTGCACCTCTGTCTTTTTGTCCATCTCAAGGTAGTAGTCCCTGATATTTTCGGGGTCACCGAATGCTGATGTCAGATCATTGACACTATCGCCGTACGTGATAGCCCCACCAATCTCTACTGCATCTCGATCGATGGTATCAAATGGTGGAGACTGTGCCTGAACTACGCAAGGAATAAAAATTACTACAATAAAGAATAATTTTTTTAGCATCATTGCAGTTGCTTTATTTGTTGGCATAAAAAACTAAAAAAGTTAGCACCCTATTTACACGACTCCTTTACACTTCCATCACTATTAAACTTTGTAGCAAGATAAGATCCAGGATCAAGCTTGCTTAAAGATTCATTTTTCTTAAGCCTCCCCTTGATATGAACATGAGGTATTATTTTTGTTCTTGTTTCTTCATCGTTAGCATTGCCTGTTTCGCCAGATAATCCGATTTGATCACCGGCTTGTACAATATCTCCTACATCCACCTTTACAGAGTTGAGATGTGCATATGTCAGTTGTATCGTTTCTCCAACAAAATTAGTCTCTATAGTCACTGTATTGCCGTAAGAATTCCTTGCATACTCGCCTGGATCGAAACTCTCTATTGTATGAACTACTTCGCCGGAATAAGCAGAAAATAAGTTTGTGTTAGGCTCCATTCTAATATCGATTCCATCATGAAAACGTTCTCCACCATTTCGGGTATGTCCATACTGTCCACCTGGATAATTCCATCCACCAGACGGAGCTATCTCTGGATTCGCAACCGGATCTCCCAGACATAGAGTTTCTTCTTCATCTTCCTCCTCGTCTGGCTCACAGTAAAACGGTGGGTTATCGCTCTCGCACGGATCAATCGGCTCGCAGTCTGATCCCGGCTCGGGAATCAGTTCAGTACACGTACCCCCATCGGAACTGCCTCCATCGTCTGGGCTTCCACCGACATCGCTCTCATCTGGATCGTCTGGCCAGGGTGATGATTCACTACCACTTCCATTGTCCCCACTACTTCCACCTGACCCGCCTTCATGACAGATTATGTCGACATGCTGTTCGTGCTTGCAATCACTCCCCGTGTCATTTCCCCAGCAAATGGTAGTATAGTCGACCTGTATGAAACAGGTCGATTTGCTCTGTGATGCTTCAGCCTCATCCATCACCTCTCGAGCTGCTTGTTCCAGACCTATGTCTAAAATTTGCTCGCGAGCAAGGTCAGCTGCTTGATCGGAATCTGGTATCACACAATGCATGTATCGCACCCCTTCAGATGCATTGTCTTCGTCAATGCCAACCTGAACACGGTGTTCAACTCGACGTGTATCGGTACCTGCTTCCTCAACCACCGACTCTGGAAAGTGCAGATATTTGCTATGAAAGGCCACCTCATCCGAGTAAGGGCGCGAGGCTAAGTAGCAGCCGTAGGCCGAAGCCCGCGCATTATCCTTCGGCGCGGGCTCTCCGGGCGCAAGCAACGTGGCTCCCGTTGGCATCGGATCCAGCGACAGATCCAGTGAGTCTGCCAGCACCGGACCGCTAGACCGCGAGTCATCCTCATCCAAAGCACTCATGGTATGATCGCATCCTGCGACCACAAACACAAGGAGGATGACTCCAAGCAGCGAGACGGTGTTCAGAGAAAAAGCACGCGTACAGTGAGAGTTAATACAACGACTTAGATTAGGCCGAGTGCGGGCTGTCGAATCTCGGTCCACACCCGAACCGGATTGAGATGTCATGAGAATAAAAATTAAACCTGACGAGCACGATAAGAAAGGCGCCCTGGTGGTGAGTATGCTCCTTATATAATGAATGGAGCACCACCGAAAAGCTGTATCGCCTCGTACAGACGACGATCAAGAACAGCACACATACAGAAGAGCGGTGTCAAAACGCACCTATAGCATAACCCCCCCCCTCAGATCTTCAAGCTATTTGCGTGTAATTATAATGAAGATGGGTATTTCAACATACACGGCCCCTCCAACCGATGAGGTGAGGAACTGATATGCAACGCGAAATCGGGAAGAGACCACGTCCGGTCATACCGGCAAGAAGCAGGGTCTAAGTAGGCCCGCAAAAGTATCTTTAATTATGTCATTGCGAGCGGAGCGACGCAATCTTGTGCTATCGAACCAGGCGGCACCGCCCAGGTCGAGGGCATGAGATCGCCACGTCAGTCGCAGGGCTCCTTCCTCGCGATGACAAGGTGTAAACATAGTTTTATTGAGCTACTTAGTCCGGCCGCACGCGGTGCGTTGCTGTTGCGCGATAGGGATCGTCGGGCCAGTAGTGCTTGGGGTAGCGGCCCTTCATCTCCTTCTTGACCTCGAAGTACGTCTTCTCCCAGAAGTGCGCCAGGTCTTGCGTGATCTGCACCGGACGCTGCGCGGGCGAGAGCAGGTGGAGCGTGAGCGGCACCGTGCCCCCGGCAATGCGCGGGGTATCGGTCGCGCCGAACATCTCCTGCAGACGCACCTTGAGCGCAGGGGCTTCTGGATCGCTGTAGTCAATGGGGCGGTTCTGTCCGCTGGGCACGGTGAGATGCGTGGGGGCCAGGTCGTCGAGCTGCTCGCGCTGCTCCCACGACAGGCGCTGCTTGAGTAGCTCGTGCAGGTTGAGGCGGTTCAGGTCGCCGGTGCGCCGCATGCCGTACAGGTGCGGCATCAGCCAGTCGTCGAGCGCGTTGAGCAGGTGCTCGTCGGAGGCGTCGGGCCAGTCGTCGAGATGGTGATGCACAAACACGAGACGCTGCTGCAGGCGGCGGGTGCCTTTGCTCCATGGCAAGAGGTCGAGCTCGGTATCGGCAACGCCGGTGCACAGTGCAGCAGCGAGCTGATCGGCAGGCGGGTCGGAGAGGGGACCGTCTTTGAGCGTCAGAGCGCCCAGGTTGTGCTGCCTGCGTGCAATCACACGACGGGCCTGCGCATCCCACTGAACCATAGTATCGTGACGGATGAGGGCGTCGAAAAATGTGGTGAGGTCGTCGGCGGAGATGGGCGCGGCCAGGCGAATCTGTGCGGTGCGGTCGCGCCCGGCCACGTGAGCGCAGGCCAGGTAGTCGGATTCGGAGAGCAACTGGGCATGCGGCAGTGCGGCGGCCTGTCCGTTGGCAAGACGAAAGCGATCGGACGACCCGTCGTGCCGCTCGGCGATGCGGTCGGGGTAGGCGAACGCGGTGAGCAGGCCGCAGGCGGTGGCGTCGCTGCGCGCGTTGCGGGGCACCCCCAAACGACGACGCCAGTGCCCGGCCATCTTCTGCACGCGGCGGAGGGTGCCACGCGCCAGACGACTCTGACGCAGCGCATTCGGCAGGTGGGTTTGTCCCTCGCGAGCGCGCTGCAGAATGTCAAGTCGCAGACGCAGATCGGCATCGGGCGCCTCGCCGCGTCCGCGCACGATGTCACGCTCGCTCAAGAGCGCAGCCACATCGCAGGCAGCGGCCTCGTAGCCCAGGTCCTGCGCCCGGCAGAGCATGTGCGCCAGTCGGGGGTGAATGCCCATCGCCGCCATCTCGCGCCCGTGGGATGTGATGGTGCCGTCGTCGTTGAGCGCGCCAAGGCGCTGAAGCAGATCAACGGCTTGCTGCATGGTGCCTGATGGCGGCGGCGTAAGCCAGCTCAGCTCATCCGGGTCGGCAGTGCCCCAGGCGGCCAGTTCCAGCGCAAGCGGCGCCAGATCGGCGTGCGCAATCTCGGGCGGCGTGTGCTCGGTGCGATGCATGTGCGTGTGGCGCGTCCACAGCCGGAAGCACACGCCCGGCGCCGTCCGCCCGGCTCGCCCCGCACGCTGATCGGCAGAGGCTTTCGAGATAGGCACCGTCTTGAGCTGCGTCATGCCGCTGTTCGGATCGAACTGGGGCGTACGACGCTTGCCGCTGTCGATGACCACGCGCACCCCGTCGATCGTGAGGCTGGTTTCAGCGATGGGTGTGCTGAGCACGATTTTGCGTTCGCCCGCCTCGCTCGGCGCAATGGCACGGTCTTGCTCGTCGTGCGGCAGATTGCCGAAGAGCGGATAGACGTTGACATGCGGGGGCAGTCCGCGCTGCTTGATCTGCCGCTCTACGCGCTTAATCGAGGCGGCGCCGGGCAGAAAAACGAGCATGTCGCCCTCGGTATCGGGCAGCGCCTCCATGATTTTGTCGGATACGTGGGGTTCGATGTACCCCTCCGGACGCCGGTCGGCATAGTGGATGTCAACCGGATATGTGCGTCCTTCGCTGGTGATGCGCGGCGCATCCCCCAGAAGCTCGGCCACGGGCCCCACATCGAGGGTGGCCGACATAACGAGGAGCCGCAGATCGGACCGCAGCGACTTGTGCACGTCAAGGGCCAGGGCGAGTCCGAGATCGGCGTGCAGACTGCGCTCGTGAAACTCGTCGAAGATGATGGCGCCGACCTCTTCGAGAAACGGATCGTCTTGAATCATGCGGGTGAGCACGCCCTCGGTGACAACCTCCACGCGCGTCTGGCGGCTTACCTGCGTATCCATGCGCACGCGGTAGCCGATGGTCTGTCCGACAGATTCGCCCCGCTCCTGCGCCATGCGACGGGCGGCGGCGCGAGCGGCCAGGCGGCGCGGTTCGAGCATGAGGATGCGCTGATCGCCCAGCCAGTCGGCTTCAAGGAGCGCCGGCGGCACGCGGGTCGTTTTGCCCGCACCGGTGGGCGCTTCGAGCACCGCGCGAGGCGTATCACGCAGCGAAGCGCGCAGCTCGGGCAGCACATCGTCGATCGGGAGGGGCGTCATGCGTGGCGGTAACCGTTCGTTTGAGATCCAGACGGTCTACCTGAACGGGGGAGAAACGCGATTTGTTGGAGAGCTTGCACGGCGAGACCGCCAAGAGAACACCCATGCTGGCTTTGATCTACTGACCTGCCAAGAGAGCTACCGTCCGATGACTCGTTCGAAAGCACGTGAGCAGTAAAAATGTGCTACTACGAAGGCTCAAAAACTACAAACCGCGCATCAAAAGCATTACATATCTATCCCGCGCCACCAAACTTTGACTTTTTTGTCACACTTTAATACTTTAGATCGAAAGGTTGCTCCTCAATACTGGAACGCCTCTCACATCATACATTGTCTTGTTTCGTTCAAAAATTAGGGCAGCATCGATATGCCGCGCACGCTACGCCACTTTCGCACCCTTTTTCTCGTCTCTCTTATTTGCAGCGCAGTAGGGCTTCCTACGAGCAACGCACAGAACATAGAAGTCCCCGATGAGCCCGCTGAGTGGGGCGAGGTATCTGTCGATGTGCTTGAGATGGACCACTATCCCGCCGACTCCAACGCAACGGCGGTCATCTTGTCCGACTACGGCGAGACCTCGTTTCGGCCAAACGGGCGCCTGGCGTTTGAACGGCATCGCCGCGTCAAGATCTTGAGCGAAGACGCTTACGACGACTGGGGTACGGTCGAGATTCCGTATTATGCTGCAGACGGCACTGAGCGGGTCGACCGCATTGACGGACAGACGATGGTGCTCGGAGCGGACGGCAGCGTAGAGACGTACGAGCTCGACAGCGACGACGTCTTTGAGGAAGACATCGACGGAGACTACGAGCGTATCACGTTCACGCTACCTAATCTGCAGCCGGGTGCTGTCATTGAGTACTCGTATCGCATCCGCTCATATCAGCCTCGGTTTCTGCGCTCATGGGCTTTCCAGGCGACGGAGCCTACGCTCTACAGTGAGTACGAAACCAGCATTCCTGAGGTGTTTGAATACGTTTTTCTCTCCCAGGGTGAACATCCGTACGCTGTGGAGGAGGACGACCGGATCAACTTTGGTCATAACTTGCGGGCCACGAAGCACCGGTGGGTCATGACGGAGGTGCCTGCCTTGCGCGAAGAGCCCTTTATGACCACGCTGGAGAATTATCGCTCTAAGATCCGCTTTCAGCTGCAGGCTGTAAACCTTCCGAACCGGCCGCGGACGCCTGTTATGAGTTCGTGGCCCGAGCTGGCTGAAGACCTGTTAGACCATGACAACCTGGGCGATCAGATTGGCGACCACCGTTCGGTGCGTGAGGAGGCACGTTCTATTATTGACGGCATCGAGGACCCGATGCAGCAGATGAACGCGATCTATGATGCCGTAGCCACGTCGATGAGCTGGAACGGGATGCGCAGAGTCTACACAGGCAGCGATCTTGACGATGTGCTGGAGCGACGCAGCGGAACCAGTGCAGAGATTA
>NZ_JARWGJ010000117.1:0-8239 GCF_040409695.1 Longimonas sp. | reverse complement strand
AAGAACGTGGTGCAGTACCTGCACGCACATCAGCTGGATGAGTATGTATAAGCCTTCGTAGCCCGTCTATACCGGTCGGTGTCCGCCTACATACACAGGCGGCATCGGTCCGGGCTGCGTAGCTTACAGCGCGAGCGTAAGCCCCGCCTTAAACGCGCGTCCCATGCCCGGCTCGAAGTAGTTATCGTTTGCATTGATAGAAACCGACCCATTGTAGTTGGAATCGAATATGTTGCTGACTTCCACGTAAGGACGCAGCGTGCTCCCGGCGACATCGATACCTGTGTGCCCAAGGCGCGTGTCGAGAATAGCGTACCCTTCAGAGACTGCCGTATTCTCGTTGTCGGCAAAGTAGTCGTCGATTGCATCATACGAGAGACGCAACCATACGCCGTGTGCCTGGGCCGTAGCCGTTGCCGAGAACCGCTGATCGGGCACACCCGGAACGCGGTTGCCTTGTAGATCATCGTCTTCGAAGACGATGCGGTTGGCGGTGTACGACGTTTCGAGCGTGAGCCAGGGCCGCGCATCCCACTGCACCGCCAGCTCTACCCCCCGGTGCGTGTTCTCACCAACGTTCTGGAAGAACGCGCGTCCGCCGCTGTCGGGGATTTCAAACTGCACAAGCCGCTCATCGACCCAGAGCTGATACACAGCCAGGTCAAAGCGCAGGCTGGCCTCTGCCCAGGCGCCACGCGTGCCCAGCTCTATACCTTGCGTGCGCTGCGGGTTAAGCTCGGGGTTGAAGCCGCCAGGGTTGCCGGGCCGGTTAACTAACTCGGTCGTGGTTGGGGTTTCGAAGGCTGTGCTGTAGTTAGCAAACAGAAGAGCAGGCCCCGCGTCGTAGGCCAGCCCGGCGCCTGGACTGAACGCCGAGAAGGTGCGCTCGCCCGATTCGTCGATGCCATCAGCCTGAAGACGATCGTCCAGCTCGAAGTCAACCACATCGAGGCGTCCGCCCAGCGTAAGGCGCAGGCGATCGGTAAGCGGAATTCGCGTGTAGCCGAAGGCCGAGCGGCTCACCACCGTTTCGAGTTGGTCGAGCACCACCACATCGGTAAACTCGCGCTCAGGAATGTTCGTGTCAAAGTTGATGCGATCGTCGCGCTGGATGTTGGCGTCAGCGCCTACGTTCCACTCCACCCCGCTCAATGTGCCGCTCAAAGCGGTGCGTACACCACCATAGAGACGGTCAAACTCGACCAGGTTAAAGGGCAACGGGTTTGCCAGATCCCGGAAACCACCGTAGACGGTCGCATCCAACTGCATCTCTCCTTCAGCGTGCGTCAGGCGGGCGCCGAGGTGGCCCTGTGTGCTCTGCTTGCCCGCATCGAACCCGTCGAAGAGCGCATTGGCCTGCGTGCGATCTTCGGCCACCTGCTCGGCAGTGAGCGAGCCCGGGTTGCGCGCATCTTGGTCGACGAACGCGCCGACCAGGTTGAGCTGCGTGCTCGACGCAAGCCCGATGCGTCCGGTGAGCAGGGCGCGGGTGAAGCGGCCATCGCTGTTATCCCGAAAGCCGTCGCGCCGCATATCCGACACCGCCACGCGCCACAGATTCCCGTTCGGGCGCACCACGGCCTCAGCGGCGAACTGCTGCAAGCCATGGCTCCCCGCCCCTGCTCGGAGTTGGGCTGTTGGCGCATCGGGACCCGGCGTGGAATCAAGGAAGAGCGTACCTCCACTCCCGTTGCCCCAGAAGAGCGACGATGGCCCACGCACCGCCTCAGTGCGACGCACAAACACTGGATCCACAATGTCCAGGAAGGCCTGTCCGTCAGGCATGGTAAGCGGCACGCCGTCAAGGAGCGTCTGCACGCCGCGTACGCCAAACGGAGAACGCCAGCCCATGCCGCGCACCACGAGACGCTCGCCCAGCGCAAAGTGCCCGCGGTCGTTCAGCCACACGCCGGGAATGCCCCGCAGCGCCTCGCCCAGAAAGACCGGCGCCTCCAGCGTCTGCGCCTCCAGCGTGCGCTCAGCTACCGACACCGTAAAGGGCGCACTGCCCTCCGTTTCGAGTGCGCGGGTCGCCTCAACCGTTACCTCTGGAAGCTCCACGACGGTTGTATCCGCCTGCCCAAAGACAGGCAGCACAAGACCCAAGGAAAGAAAGCAAGCGGTAACAAAACGATACATATAGCCAGAAGACGTAGTGGGCAATTAGACACACGTTGCCTTAACGTCCGCTTTCGACGACCGATTCGCCACGCTCGCTACGATTCCGCAACGGCGCAGGATACCCACAGATCGTAAGAAGACAAGGGGATGCGGAGCGCGGTGCACCACGTCTACTCTGGTGCGACTACGCGGACTCGCTCCATTCGGGCGGACGAAGGCGACGCAGGCGGAACGAGTTCGCTGTAACAAGAGCACTGCTCCCAGCCATAATAATAACTGCTGCGATAGGGTGAAGCAGTCCCGCCACAGCCATGCCCACTCCTATGCCATTGTATGCAAACGTCCACGCCAGATTCTGCTTCACGATGCGCGTCGTCTGCGCCGACAGGTCGGCCAGCCACGGCAGCATGCGCAGGTCGTCGCGATAGAGCGTAATGTCGGCGGCCTGCAGCGTAACCGGCGCCCCCTGCACCACAGCGATGCCCACATCGGCCTCGGCCAGCGCAGCAGCGTCGTTGATGCCGTCGCCCACCATAGCAACCGGGCCATCGGCTTCGCGCCAGCGCGCCAGGGCTTCGATCTTCGCTTCGGGGGTCTGCCCCGCTGTTACAGGCAGGTTGAGCGCGTCACCCAGCCGCTGCGCCGCCTCGGGCTGGTCGCCGGTAAGCAGCTGCAGCGCATAGCCGTGGTTGCGGAGCGCGTCGAGTGCGGGTGCAGCGTCGGCGCGGGGCTGCTCCGCAAGCAGAAGCACCCCGGCCACCACGTCATCGTACGTGACAAACAGGCGGACGCGTCCCGCTGCTGATGGTACGGCCCCGGAAGGCGGCGCCTCAATTTCGAGCCGGTCAAGCAACGCAGAGCTCCCCACCCCGATGCGCCGGGGCCCGGTGGGCGTATCGACCTGCCCTACAACACCTGCTCCGGGTACTGTGTGCACATCGTGAGCAGCCGGCGGATGGTCCGCTTCAATGGCCTGCTGGGCCGCCGCTTGAATGGCTCGCCCCAACACGTGGTGCGTGCTGGCTTCAACAGCCGCAGCATACTGGAGAAGCTCCTCTGGGTCTGGAACGGATTCTTGAGCGGATGCGAGGGCGACGGCCTCGACCTGCACCTCGGCTGCCTCAAGGCGGCTGAGCGTTCCTGTCTTATCGAAGGCGATGGTGCGTACGCGATGCAGGTCGAGCAGCGTCTGTCCGTCGCGGATGAGCACACCATGCTTCGAAGCCCGCCCGTGTGCAAGCACCCGAGCGAGGGGTACTGCAAGTCCGAGCGCACACGGACACGTGATGAGCACCACGCTGAGGGCCACGTAGAGCGCTTTCTCGGCACCGGCGGCCATCCACCAGCCTACAAACGCCCCCAGCGCAAGCACAATAACACCCGGAATCAGCACGCGCATGATCTGCTCGGTGCGCCGCGCCAGACGGCTGGGGCGCGCCAGGGCTTCCTGCATGGCCGATTCTATGTGCTCCATGCGGCGGTCTGCGCCGGTAGCTGTAATCCGTAGCGTGAGCGTACCGTCTACGACATGCGTCCCCGCAAAGCAGCGGCTTCCTTCCGAAACCGCTTCAGGCGTTGACTCACCGGTGAGCTGGCGCGCATCCACAAAACTCTGTCCGGCTTCCACGACGCCATCGGCGGGCACCACGTCGCCTGCATGCAAACGGATGCGGTCGTCGGGCTGCAACGCATCGGCAGGCACGGTGTCGTTCGTGGGGGCTACGCGCTCGTAGGTCGTATCGGGCACCGAGAGCAGTGCACCCAGCACGCGGCGCGCCCGGTGCTTGCTGCGTGCCGTGAGATAGCGTCCGAGTGTGTAGAGCGCCAGTAGCATGACAGCGGTTTCGAGGTAGACCGGTCCGGTGCCTCGCACGTACGACAGTACGCTTACGGCAACGGCGGCAGAGGTGCCCAGTGCAAACAGAAGATGCAGCGACAGTTGGCCCTGACGAAGCGTGCGCCAGGCAGCTCGAAGCACGGGCACCCCCAGCAAGATGAGGGCCGGTAGCGCCGCCAGCACCAGCACGAGGTGGGCGGTGCCTACGGCGTGCTCCAGATTGCGGAGTGCCTCGAACCCGTACTCTGAGCTGATGGCCAGGCTCAGCACCATCGTGAACCCGGCAAGCAGCAGCCCGATAATGGTACGGCGCAGCAGGGGGGCAAGCGTTGCGTCGCTCTCGTCGACGGCTTCGCTACCGACCGTCTCATCGAGCATCTGGCAGCCATAGCAGCAGTACCGACCGTCTCCGTCAGCGCCCGAGATGGGCGCGTCTATCAGTGGAAGGTCGCAATGGTCGCAACGCTGCATGAAGGTGTAGGTGTGCAGTTATCCTTTGTGGGACCCGCTGCCCGTAAGATCCAGCGCGCATTACTCCTCGGCAGCGGCTACTTCTTCTTCTGGCTCGTCGCCTTCTGGGAAGCCCTGGTTCTCAGGCTCATTGAGCTCGTCGGCCGTCCAGGCGGCCGTCCGGTCGGATTCGTACTCACGCAGGATGCTCACCTGCTCGGCCGTGATTTCGGAGGCGTCGTTGCCCCATTCGCCACGGATGTGTGTAAGCACAGCAGCAATTTCTGCATCGTCGAGCTGGCGCTGCCAGCCTGGCATCACGCCATTGTACTCTTCGCCCAGCACCTCCATCGGCCCCTCCATGCCATGCAGCAGGATGCGAATGAGGCGCCCCTCGTCACCAACAACCCAGTCGGTTTCGACGAGCGGTGGAAACTGTCCGGATACGCCCATACCGTCGGACTGGTGGCAGGTCTGACAGCGGTTATTGTAGATCCGTGATCCGTCGACGACCCGTTCGACCGTTTCGTCTTCGACTGTTGCCACGACGTCGCGCCCCTGCAGCCAGGGGTCGGCGCTAAAGTCCCCAACGTAGCTTCCCAGGTAGTACACGTTGAAAAGAATCACGCCGAAGATAATCATCCATAGCCACATAGGCGGCGCTTCGCCCCCCTCTGGACGGAGTGGCTCCTCACGGAACAGCGGCGCGAGCATGTCGATCGGCTCGGGCGTCTCATCAGGATCGTTCGACGATGTAGGTTGACGCTCGCGCGCATCGCCCCCGTTAGGAGAGGGGGTATCGTCAGGGCTTGATGCGTCGGGGCGGTTCGAGTCGTCGGGCATAGCAAGGCGGGCGTTCGTGCAAGCAGCGGGTAGGCAAGCAGCAGACGGGCAGGTAGCTTATTCCTCCTGTTCGCGAAGCTCCAGCGTCATGAGGTACTCGTAGAGCCAGAGGGCTTCCTCGGTCGCCACAACGACTTGGCCTTCAGGCGGCGCGTACTCACCGCCGATAGGCACAGTAACTTCTGAAGCGAGGACCTCGTCTTCGTTCTTGACTTCAAACAAGTATGGGTAGGCGGGCATGACCGAGCCGGGGCTCACGGAGCGGGGCTGGTACAGATGCGCCAGCTGCCAGTCGCGACTGGGCTGACGCGTAGCAATGTCGTGCAGGTCGGGTCCGGTACGCATCGTGCCCAACTGATGCGTGTCGTCGTACACGTAATCGCCAGGAAGCGAGCCGCGAGGGCCCCATCCGCGATCCATGTCGCTTCCAAACCCGTCGGGGCGCACCTGTTGGGTATGGCAGTACATGCACCCGTCTCGCATGTAAATTTGCTTACCCATACGCTCTTCGAATGTGTAGTTACGCGTTCCTTCGGTTGGCTCAATAGCTGCAAGCTGCAGGCTGGGCACCAGCGCCAGCGCCGTGAAGCTCATAAGGATCGCCGCGAAGGCCCCCATGAAGATGAGCAGTGCTCGTGTCATAACAGGTCAACAGTTGTGGTGAACAGAACGGAGCATAGCGCTTCTTAGAGGCCGGGGCGCTCTTCAAGGGAGGCCTTCACATCTGCAGCGCGCGACCCGAACATGCCTTCGGGGGCCGGACGGAAGTAGGTAGGCCCGGTCTGCGCAACGCCGCTGCGGCGGATAATCCGGTACAGCAGATAGGCAAACACAAAGTGGCCGATGACCATAAGCGTGCCGCCCACCGAGCGGGCCCAAAGCCACGGCTTCAGATCTTCAACAATCTGCAGGAAGGCAACGTCTGCATCCAGCAGTTGGAATCCCTGGATGGTTCCACCGATGGTGAGTGCTGTTACATACATGCCAATCCCCAGGCCCACCGTCCAGAAGTGGATGCTGATGAGGCGCGGGCTCTCCCACTCCCAATCCATAATACGGGGCATGATGTAGTATACCGCTCCGAACAGGATCATCGTTGCAAAGGCATACACTCCAAGGTGAGCATGCCCGACCACGTAATGCGTAAAGTGCGTAACCTCTTGCCAGAAGCGGAGCGACTGAAACGAGCCCTGCAGGCTGACGGCCGTGTAGCTCATCGCGCCGAACACTACAAAACGCAGCGTGGGGCTATAGATTAGCTTTTTGAAGTGACCGACCACCGTGAGGTGGTGGTTTACGGCTACCACCACAACGGGAATGATCATCATCATGCTGAAGACAATAGACACGGTCTCGCTCCATTGGGGCACAGGCCCTCCCACCAGGTGGTGTACCCCTGCCCAGTTGTAGAAGAGCGCGAGCGTCCAGAAGCCCAGGTATGACAGGTGATAGCTGTACACCGGGCGCCCAAGGACTTTGGGGATGAGGTAGTACGCAGCGGCAATCCCAATAGGCGTAATCCAGAGCCCGAGGATGTTGTGCGCAAACCACCAGTTGGCCATAGACTCAGGCACCCCGCTGTATATAGGCAGTAAAAACGCGATGACGAGGAACGGTCCCCAGATCATAGCCGCACCGGTGTACCACACCGAAATAAACAAGTGGTGGACACGGCGGTGCCGAAGCGTGATTAGGAAGGCTGCCGTGACCATCGCCATGGCCGGCACGATAAAAGCGAACGCAGCGAGCGGCATCTCAACCCACTCAATGGAGCGCGAGTAGCCGGCTAAGATCCCTATCGTGCCAATGGTCATCCCGATATTCCAGAGCACGACGCTGCCCATCAGCAGCCACCGGCCGCGAAGCTCAGTTTTCAGGAGACGCGCCCATAGCCAGGTAGCCACCCCGACCCCGGTCATGGAAATCCACCCATAGATCACGGTGTTCAAGTGTGCCGGACGCACGCGCCCAAATGTGAGCCAGCCCTGCTGTACAAGCCAGTCGGGCATATTGAACTTGAGGCTGGCAATGATTGCAAACACCGACCCAACGAGCAACCAGAATGTGCCGCTGGCGATGAAGGCAACGACAGGCCACTTGGTGGAGCGGTCGACTTTGCGGCGCCAGTTGGCCTCAAGCACCTCGGTCTCGGAAGCTTGAGACTCGGGCATCGATATCGACCCCGACGAAGAAGAATCAGCCATAGTAGAAGGGGAAAAACCCGGATTGCGAAAAACGGCGCGCAGCATCAGCTACGATGTAGAGGAGGACGATCCGTTGACAGACAGGTCGGCCGAACGATCATTTTCAGGGGAACGGTCTGGGGATGTATGGTCAGAGGATGCGTCGTCGGGATCCGAGTCTTGCCAGAACACCTGGTCCTGGGGGACGCCAACGGGCTCATCCTCGTCGAAGATGACATACGCTCCCGATTCAAGATTGGAGAACTGTCCATCCTGTATGGACCGGAAGAGCACCGTCAATGTGATGGCAGCTCCCGTAATGAGTATCACGAAGATCGTAAGGAGCGGTACGTACGTCATGAGTACAAAGAGGGGATAGACGAGAAGGACTGAGTCTGTTTATCTGCCACAAGCTCTGGAGGGCTTTCGATATGCAGCATACCCGACTGACCGTCGGTGTTCGATGCATCGTCGGGCACTTCCATATTCTGAAGCACCATCCAAACGATCACAACAAGAAAAATTGCAGCCCCGATGTAGAGCGAGAGCACCAACCCGCCAGTTGCCCGTTCAATGTTGAACTGGGAGTTGTCGTACGATGAATCACTCATAGCAGAGACTCAGCCAAAGACTACTTGTAGCTACAACTATAGACAAAAACACAATTGCAACTGGAAAGTTGCGTGTTGAGTGTGCAAACAAGGTGAGCACTGCTCTGGTGAGCGTCAAGCGTTCTGCCCGCACAAATGAAACGAATTGCACACGAGAGCATCTTCTTTACAAATAGCTGTCTTAGCTCACGCGG
>NZ_JARWGJ010000116.1:0-8246 GCF_040409695.1 Longimonas sp. | reverse complement strand
CGCATCTATGTGTAAGGAGCCAAGCGCGCCGGCGCATACGTGGTCGGCCCGCTCGCGTCGTGGGGACCAAGGGTGATGTGCAGCGTAGCGGAAAACGCATCGAGGTCGGTCACCACCGTATGAAACGCACCTTGCTCGCCGGCGGGGTCAACCGTCTCAGGAAGCGACTCGACCAGCGCGGTGTTGTAGCGCCGCCCAATGAACGCAGGAGCCAGTTGGCCAGGATCCACGCTGTTCACATAGGCTGTGCCCGCCGCATCCGCCCACCGACGAGACCAGGTTGAAACGTCGCATCCCCAGAGCGGAAACAGCGCCTCGTATCCACATGCCTCAATCAATCCAGCCCGGTAGTCGCGCACGTCGCTCAGAAAAACGTCGCCCGCAGCAATAGTAGTCAGCGTGTCAGGGAGATGCGAAGCGAAGGCGCGTTCGAGCGCAGCCTCGTATGCGGCATTGGAAGGCCGATCAGGAAGCGGAATGGAAATCCACCGCACGCCAAGTGATTCCGCCTGAGCAGCAATCACCTCGCGGTGGATGCCATGCATCGGCACCCATTTGCCACAGGCGCTTAGCGTTGTGATGAGGGCATCGACCCGGTACGAGGAATCGTGCAGCAGCGCATGGTAAGCAAGCGCCGCGTCTTTACCTCCGCTCCAAAAGAGCGCTACAGGTTCAGGCATAAAAGATCATTGGCAGGTGGAAAAGAGAAGCCCGCAGGGGCACAGACCACGGGGTGCACTATGGCAGAGTGCGTCCCGTGGTGCGGTCAACAATATATGACTAACAACATGGTAGAACCCCCCTATTTGAACAGCCGCCCTGCAGACTCGTTCATGGATGCGGCGAAGGCGTAGTCCCCGAGCCCCCGAGCAAATCAGCCTGTCTGGTTGCCCGCTTCGCATGTGTCTACTCTGAACGATATACCTGCATGATTGATTTCCCCTTTGAACGGTGCGCGGTACTTGGCACCGGGCTCATTGGCGGCTCCCTGGCATGGGCGCTGCGCCAGCACAACAGCGGCTGCACGATCGTCGGCTTCGACCGCCCCCAGGTGCTTGAGCGGGCTGAGGAGCGAGGCATTATCGACGCAAAGGCGGCATCGATGGGGGCCGCAGTAGATGGGTCCGATCTCGTTGTGCTTGCGTTCCCGCCCGGGAAGATCCTCGCTGCGATGGAGCAGCTTGCGCCGCACCTGAGCGAAGGGACAGTCGTTACCGACGTTGCGTCGGTGAAACGGGCTGTTGTTGACCAGGCCAACGAGGTGCTTCCCGAGCACGTCACGTTCATCGGCGGACACCCGATGTCTGGTGCTGAAACGTCGGGCGTAGACGCAGCCGACCCGATCCTCTTCGAGAACGCCGCCTACGTGCTCACTCCAACCGATTCAACCCCTCAGCCGGCGCTCAATGCCATGCATGCCGTCGTCGAGGCCGTCGGCGCAACGCCCATTATTCTATCGCCCGATGCCCACGACCGCATTGTGGCGCGCGTGAGCCACCTGCCGCAGCTGCTTGCCGTTGCGCTCATGCAACATGCCGGCGCGGCTGACGACGACACCCTCGCGCTGGCCGCTGGCGGATTTCGTGACCTCACGCGCATTGCCGACTCCCCGTTCGACCTGTGGCGCGAGATCCTGGTCGGCAACCAGGGACGCATCCTTGACGCGCTGGCCGACTTCACGCGCCGGCTGCAGACGATGCAGCGCCAGGTTGCTATGGGCGACATGGATGAGCTCGAGGCGCTCTTCGATGAAGCGCAAGAGGCCCGCGCTCAGCTCCCCGAGCGCGCATCCGGACTCATGCGTCCGGCGTACGACTGCACCGTACGGGTGCCCGACATGGCCGGAGCCCTTCACGAAATGACCAAACCACTGGCACGGGTGGGCGTGTCGGTCCGCGATATCGAACTGCTGCGCGTGCGCGACGGAACAGGCGGAACGTTCCGTCTGGCGTTCGAAACCGCCGAGGCCCTCCGCGCAGCGCTCGACGCGCTCAACGCAGAAGGCTTTGAGGCGCACGCAAATTAGCCCCGAATTAGACAGAAGACCGGTTTGCACCGTGAAGGCAGTGCCCTTAAATCGGTATGCACATGCCACAAATGCGCATGAAATTGGGGGTGGGCGGTGGAATCCTCTCTGAGAAGCCCCTATACTGAACAGGCAACACAGGCGCCCTGCGCATCGCAATTGCCTCTACGACTTACCTCTTACTTGTACCATGGCCGACACGCTTGCCACCACTCCGCTCTACGACGTGCACGAAGCACTCGGCGCCCGCATGATGCCCTTTGGCGGATTCGATATGCCGGTGCAATATAGCGGCATCATTGCCGAACACGAAGCTGTGCGTAACAACGCCGGCCTCTTCGATGTCAGTCATATGGGAGAGGTCGATGTAACGGGGCCGCAGGCAGAAGCGTTTGTGCAGCACCTGGTGACCAACGACGTATCGGCGCTCTACGACGGCAAAGCGCTCTACACGGCCATGTGCACGCCCGAAGGAGGTATCATCGACGACCTGCTGGTCTACCGGCGTGCGGCCAATCACTTCCTGCTCGTCATCAATGCGGGCAACCGCGCAGAAGACTGGCGCTGGATGCAAGAGAACAACCCGATGGGGGCCACGCTAACGAATCGCTCCGACGAGTACGCACTGCTGGCCCTGCAAGGCCCGAAAGCGCTCGACATTGCACGCCCGTTCGTCGGTCCGGCCCTCGACGAGCTCAGGTTCTATCACTTCATCGAGATGAACGACGGCTCGTTCATCGACTGCGACCGGGCCATCATCTCGCGTACTGGCTATACTGGCGAGCCAGGACTCGAGCTATACGTGCCCCCAGAAGACGCCGCACTCGTATGGAATACATTGCTTGAGGCCGGCGCCGATGATGGGCTCCTGCCTGCCGGGCTCGGCGCGCGCGACACGCTGCGCATGGAGGCCGGGTTCTGCTTGCATGGCAACGACATCAGCAAAGAAACCAACCCGTATGAAGCCGGACTGGGATGGATCGTAAAGCTCGAAGCAGGTGACTTCATCGGGCGCGAGGCGCTGCGTGCTGTCAAGGAAGAGGGGCCTCACCGCAAGCTCGTTGCGTTTGTCGCGCAGGAACGCGGCATCCCGCGTGCCGGAGACGAGCTCATCGATGCCGACGGCACCGTGCTCGGCCCTGTAACCAGCGGCACGCAGTCCCCCACGCTCAGCAGCGGCATCGGGCTGGGCTACGTGCCCAACAAATCCATATATACCGACCCGGGCACGTCGCTGTCGGTGCAAGGGCGCCGCACCGTGGCCGTAGAGGTCGCCAAACCCCCACTGCATAAGTAGGGGACAGACGCACATGCACACCCATGCATGTTACGTATCCTGTACCTCTCTGCAGGAGCGCAATAGTATGCTGTGATATATTATTAGCAAGAGGATTAGCAAGAGGCAACAAGCAAAAGCCACTCCGCTGCAGAAGGGAATCCTGCGGCTAACAGGAAAACGATTGCCTCAACGTCTTTTCTGTGCGCACTGAACGGCGTTCCCACGCACTGCTCACACCAACCACGTACAGTTTATGAGTGCCACGAGCGTAGAGGTTTTTCTTACTCACACAACCGTTGCTGAAGACGACGTGCGCGGCCGGGCTGTTGTCGTCATCGATGTGCTTCGGGCCTGCTCCACCATCAATACGGCGCTCTACAACGGAGCCCGTGCAGTGATGCCTGTTCCCGACATGGCACAGGCCGGCAAGATTGCGGCCAACCTTGATCCTGACGTCTTCCGGCTCGGGGGCGAGCGCAACGCAGAAAAGATTGACGGCTATCACCTTGGCAACTCGCCCCTGGAGTACACCGAAAAAGAAGTGCATGGGCGCGATGTGATCCTGAACACGACCAATGGCACCAAGGCCTTCGACCGAGCTAAAACCGCGAAGCACCTGGTTGCAGGCTCCTTCCTGAACGTAACCCGCGTAGCCGACTTCCTGCGCGAGCAAGACATCGACGTGGTTCTCGTGTGTGCCGGCCACGAAAACCGTGTAGCGCTCGAAGACACGCTCTGCGCCGGTGCCATCCTGCACCGGCTCTGGAAGGGAAGCGAGCCCAACCACGTCTCCGATGCGGCACATACGGCCCACTCCCTCTTTCTATATAACCGCTCAAGCCTCGGCGACACCCTGCGCAATGCGACCCATGCGCGCCGCTTAGCCCGCAACGGCCACGCCGAAGATATTGATTACTGCTTTCGAATTGACCAACTGCCCATCCTTCCGTACTATACCGACAACCGGCTTGTAGCATATGCCGACGTGCCTGCTCCCAGCTGACCGGGCCAGGCCTGTAAGCGGGCTCCGGTCGTGCCGTGCATCCGAAGCGTAAGAACCAAGAACCTGTTTGGGTTTTGGTTTGAAGGCGAGAGCAAGCACCTGGTTGGCTGACGGACAGCGCTCGCCTCTGCTATGCCCAGCGCCCTCGTGTTTGTTCATAAACGCCTCGTTGCCTGTCCGTATGGCTTCATCATCGCCCTCCACCGGCAGCGCGCCGCTGCTTAGCACAGCGCGCAAAGAAGAAATCTTCGGCGTGCTGTGTATGACGTTTGCAGCGCTGCTGGCACTGGCCTTCGTTTCGTACCACCCCGCCGACGACCTCTACCTGCAGCAGGTGTCGTTCTTCGACGCCATGTTCGGGACGCCTGAAGACGGCACCGGCACCCTCAACTGGCTTGGATACATGGGGGCGATGCTCGCATGGGTGTTCGTTCCAAACTTCATGGGCTACCCGGCGCTCGTGCTGTGCGGACTCCTCGCCTGGCTTGGCTTTCGGGTCTTTCGGCACCAGTCGCTGGTTCCTATGCTCGGTCCGGCACTTAACGCGCTGGGCGTAGCTGTCTTTATCTGCGTACTGCTCGGATGGGTCGGGCAAGCCTTCGGCATCCCTATGGTGCGCTGGAGCGGCGCGTTGGGCGTAACCGTAGCCGCAATGTTTACGCAGCTCCTGGGCATCGTTGGTACCCTGCTTGTGCTAACAGTTGTTGCTGTGGTTGGCGGACTGCTCGCGACCGAGGGCGATGTGCAGGGCGCTACCGACCGTCTCATCGTCATCGGAAAGGCAGTGGGCGCGGCCATCGCCACGGGCGCACAGCACGCCTGGACGTGGATTCAGGCCCGCTATGCCGAGTGGCAAAACCGCCCGCACCCGCAGTACGGCACACCACCCGAAGAAGAGGAGACCGCGTCCGACACGCCACGCATCAAAGACCCCACCGAGCCCAATGCCCCCGGATTCCGGCTGGTACGGTCGGATGCGGAGCCTTCGCCCGAAGATGAGGCCGACGAGGCGCCCCCCAACCCTGAGGCGCCTGCCCCACCGCCCGATGCCGCAGGCGAACCGTCAGCTCCTGCACAGCACACCCCCGCAACCGCGAAGGCTTCTCCCGAAGAGGTGTCGCCTGAAGAGGATTCTTCCAAAGAAACGCCCGCCTCCGAAACGCCTGGCTCCCCGTCGCCGTCCGCGCGCTCAGCCGAGGCGGCACAGCGCGAAGAAGACGCTTCCCGACCAGACGCCCCAGCGGTTCCAGACGCAGACCAGGCTTCTGAGGAGGAAGCACGGCCCGAAAAAAACCCAGGTGTGATTCGCTTCGACGACGTGAGCGACCGCATTCGGGCGATCGCCGAGCGGGTTGGGGAGGAGCAGGCGCGCCGAAGGGCCCGCCGCGAACGCGAAGCAGACTCCGACGCCGAACGCCCTGAAGCAGAGCAAACATCGGCGGGCAATCCTGCACCAACCTCGCAAGACCACCCGGAAAACCCCGGTGCTCACGATGATTCGTCGAGAGACGAGGAATCGGGCGAGGAACTGTCGGGCGAGAACCCGTCAGGTGAGAGCCCGGCTGCGCGTGATACTCCCTCGTCAGGAGCGGCTCCTTCCGCACGCACGAATCCATCATCCACCAGGGCAGACGCAGACCATAGCGCGTCGGAACCCTCCGAACGGGCGTCCGCGGCCCCGCATTCCTCTAACCCATCATCCGACACGCCAGAGTCGCCCGCTGAGCCGGTTACGCTGCAGGCAGACCCGGATGCGCCGAACGACATGGATATGCAGGTGCAGCCCGCCGAGCGTGAGGAGGCGGCCGACGACGTGCCGGTAGAGCCGGAGACCGCGCCGCAAGAGCCGGTGCCGTATGAGCCGCCGCCGCTCGACCTGCTCGACGCGTCGACCGAGGAAGATCCGGCTGTCGACTACGAGGAGCTGGAGACGAACAAGCAGATCCTGCTCGACACGCTGGCCACGCACAACATCGAGATTCAAGACATTACAGCGGTGGTGGGGCCAACCATAACCCGCTACGAGATGACCCCGGCGCCGGGCATTAAGCTGAGCCGCATCAAGTCGCTCGAAGACGACCTGGCGATGGCGATGGCTGCGCGAAGCATCCGGATTCTGGCCCCGATTCCTGGCAAGTCGGCGGTGGGGGTGGAGATTCCGAACCGTAGCCGCCAGCTGGTGCGCCTGCGTGATGTGATCGCGACCAAGACGTTTCGTGACGCCGATCTGGAGCTGCCGCTGCCGCTGGGGGTGTCGATTGAAGGCACGGTCTTTCTGGCCGACCTCACCAAGATGCCTCATCTGCTTATCGCCGGAGCCACCGGAAGCGGGAAGTCGGTCGGCCTCAACGCGCTGATCATGGGCATGATCTACGCATGCCATCCCTCCGACGTGAAGTTCGTTATCATCGATCCCAAGAAGATCGAGCTGCAGCAGTACGCGCTGCTGGAAGACCACTTCATGGCGCGCCCGGCTGATATCGAGGATACGGTGATCACGAATGTCGACGAGGCGTGCGGTGTGCTGAAAAGCTGCGAGGAGGAGATGGAGAAGCGCTACGACCTGCTGCAGGATGCGCGGGTGCGCAACATTCGCGCCTACAACCGCAAGTGGGCCGCCGGCAGCCTGGATGCGGCGGCGGGCCACCAGAAGCTGCCGTATGTGGTAGTGATCGTAGACGAGCTGGCCGACCTGATGATGACGGCGGGCGACGACATTGAGGGGCCGATTGCGCGGCTGGCGCAGAAAGCCCGTGCGGTGGGCATCCACCTGATCCTGGCAACGCAGCGTCCGTCGGTCGACGTCATTACCGGCTTGATTAAGGCCAACTTCCCGTCGCGGTCGGCCTTTGAGGTGGCTTCACGGGTCGACTCGCGCACCATTCTGGACCAGATCGGGGCCGAGCGGCTCGTGGGCAACGGCGATCTGCTCTTTTTGCGGGGCAGCTCGCTGCAGCGTCTGCAGGGCCCGTTTGTGTCGGTCGAAGAGGTGGAGCGGATCAACGGGTTCATTGGCGACCAGCCGCCAATGGCGCCGTACACGCTGCCCTCGCTACAGGAGTCGGGCCATGGCCCCGACGTGCTGCTCGGGGTGGAAGACACCGACGAGCTGTTTGAGGAGGCGGCCTACATCATCGTGCGCCGCCAGCAGGGCTCGGTATCGCTGCTGCAGCGCAAGCTGGCGATTGGCTATACCCGGGCTGCACGCATCGTAGACCAGCTGGAGGAAGCCGGCATCGTAGGCCCCTTCGCGGGCACCAAAGCCCGCGACGTGCTGGTCGACAGCGAAGACGAGCTGCGTCGTCTGTTTGAGGAGGCATAGCTCAATCAATTATGGGCGGCTGGGCTGCATGCCGGTAACTACATGCCGGTAACCAACGGCCTGCCGCGAACAGCCCGTCGCGAACAGCCTGTACAGCCTGTACCAACTGAACGCTAAACCTGCAAACCAATCTTCCTACTTCTGTGACTTCTTTTCCGACACTCGGTATCTTAGGCGGCGGCCAGCTTGGCAAGATGATGGCGGCTGAGGCAGTGCGCCTTGGCATCAACGTGCGGCTGCTGTCCCCGAAAGAAGCGGGTCCGATGCAGCCGTACGCCAACGCAACGGTGGCAGACTGGACCGACCCGGAGGTGCTTCGCGACTTTGCCACCGGCTGCACGGCGGTTACGGTCGAGAGCGAGTGGGCCCCGGCCGACACGCTCGCGCCCGTCTGCCCCGAAGGCACCGCCATCTGGCCGAGTCCGCAGACGCTCATGTGGATCCGGCACAAGGGCGTTCAGAATGATCGCCTGGCGGCATACGACATCCCATTGCCGGCCTACCGGCGCTGTGCAACGCGGGCGGCTGTGCACGACGCCGCCGACGAGCTGGGCTGGCCGCTTATGCTTAAGCAGTACGAGGGCTCCTATGACGGTTATGGCAACCGCCTGGTGAA
>NZ_JARWGJ010000115.1:0-8305 GCF_040409695.1 Longimonas sp. | reverse complement strand
TAGCCACGTCGATGAGCTGGAACGGGATGCGCAGAGTCTACACAGGCAGCGATCTTGACGATGTGCTGGAGCGACGCAGCGGAACCAGTGCAGAGATTAATCTGCTGCTGGTGTCTATGCTGCAAGAGGCCGACCTTGCTCTGGCTGCGCCGGTGCTCATCAGCACGCGCGACCATGGCCATACCGTGCCATTATACCCGTTCCTCTCGCAGTTTAACGATCTGATCGTTGTAGCGTCTACAGATGAACAGGTTATGTTTTTGGATGCGACCAGTCCGCATCGTCCGGCAGGGGTGCTGCCCCTTCGGGCACTGAACGACAACGGGTTTATGCTGGATGAGGAGAACGCGCAGTGGGTTGACATCCCGCGCAATGCGCCAGATCAGCGCTCCTTCTTCACGCAGGGCGAGCTGCACGCGGACGGCACCGTAGAGGCCAATGTGCAAGCCACGTACAGCGGGCCGGGCATTGCTCCGCGCCGCAGCGACTACGAGTCGGCTGACGACGATGCGTCGTTTGTGGCGTCCACTCTGTTCGACCGCTACGACAACGCCGAGGTCGGCGCTCCCCGTGTCGAGATTCCCGATGCACGCCACGAGTCTGTCGTCGTTCGGTCTGATGTGACCATTCCACGATATGCCAACACGGCTGCCGACTTTATCTATCTCAACCCCATGCTGCTTTCTCGATGGGAAGAGAATCCGTTCCAGGCGGAGGAGCGCACGTATCCCGTTGACTTTGGATACCCCGGGCAGGTGGAGCAGGTCATTTCGCTGCAGCTGCCTGAGGGGTACGTGATTGAAGAGATGCCTGGCAACATGCAGGTGCAGCTGCCTAACGAAGGAGGCGCCTACACACGGCTCACCCAAGAGCAGTTTGGACGCTTGACTCTCCGATCGGTGTACACCCTGAACCAACCGGTTATCGGTTCGCAAGACTACGAAGGGCTGCGCGACTTCTTTGCGCGCATCGTCGCCATAGAGTCTGAGCCTATCGTGTTACGCAAGGAAGCTGCGGAGGCCGAGGAGGCTACGGAGTCTTCATCTGAGGCTGCGTCGCAGTGATGAGCAGTAATAAATGAGCAGTAATAAAAGGGTGACGGGTGCGCTGCTCATGGCTCAACATCATCCCCCATTGCCTCCAATCGCTTCACGACAATCGTATGTATATTCGATCCACAGGGTGGGCCGGTATCCTCGCATGGATCCTGCTGGCCTGTCCGGCAACAGCACAAGACATAGGCCCCTTATCCAGCGACCTGGATAACGAGTCGCTTGCGCTTCGCACCGTGCCGCTCCCCATGATGGAGGCAGGACCCGACGCAATCGTACGTCGCCACATTGAACACATAGAGGCGCACGAAGTGGGGTCTGTCTCGCATCATGTCCGCAAAGCCGTCACGATCTTCTCGCGGCAGGGCCGCGACGCCTTCGGGCGGATTCATCTCTTTCACGACTCGTTCCGCTCGATCGACCACCTGGACGGGTGGATACTGGATGCGGAGGGCACAGTTGTGGCAGAGCTGGATGACGACGACCTGCGCGACTATCCGGCCAATGACGGCTTTTCGCTCTACCGCGACCTGCGCGTCACCATTGCCGGGTTGAATCATAGTACCTACCCGCATACCATCGTATTTGAGTACACGGTCGACCGGGAAGGCCACCTGGACTGGCCGGTGTGGCAGCCGCATCATCAGAGCGCGTCGGTGGAGCATGCGCAGTACATGGTCGACACGCCCGAAGCGATGCAGGTGCATTACGATCTGCGGCGAGGCGCCCCCGAGCCGGAAACGCACCGCCACGACGACCGCCGCGTACACACGTGGACGGTGCGTAGCGCCGACGCATGGAAGGCTGAGCTCCACGGGCCGCCGTGGCACCAGCAGGCGCCAGCGGTACACGTGGCCCCCCACCGGTTTGCCATCAGCGATACGGAGGGGACGTTTGCCAGCTGGAGTGCATTTGGCGACTGGTACTACGGGCTTACCGAGGGCCGCCAGGGGCTTTCGCCAGCCTCTACAGTCCGTGCTCACGAGGTGGTAGAGGAGGCTGCCACGCGCCGCGACTCGGTACAGGCCCTCTACGAGTACATGCAAGACCACACGCGCTACGTAAGCGTGCAGCTGGGGCTTGGCGGGTGGCAGCCCTTCGACGCGGGCTACGTAGAGCGTACCGGTTATGGCGACTGCAAAGCGCTCTCAAACTACATGCAAGCGCTGCTGGAAGAAGTAGGAATTCAGGCCTTTCCCGTGCTCATCCACGGCGGGTCCAACCCCCCCGAACTGCGTGACGACTTTCCCGAAAACCGGTTCAATCATATGATTCTGGCAGTGCCTGTCGAGCAAGACACGCTCTGGCTGGAGACGACCAGTCAGCTGCTTCCGTTTGGGCATGTGCCGCGTAGCATCAAAAACCGGCGAGCACTGCTGGTACGCGAAGAAGGAAGCCACCTGGTCGAACTGCCGTCGTCGCAACCCGAAGCAAACCAGCGCACACGGGTTGCTGAGGTACAACTCACATCTTCAGGAGATGCCACCGCCTCCATAACGAACAGGTACACAGGCATTTTTCAGGATACGCCGCGCCACCGGTTAACGAATGCTTCGGCGCGGGCACGCATGGAGTGGCTGCGCGACCAGATACGCTTCTCCACATTTCAGATCGTAGATGCAGACTTCGCGTCGGTCGATGCGCGCGAGCGAGCGATTCGGCTCCCTGTAACGCTGGACCTGCCCCGGCATGCAGCCGCTACGCCCTCCCGTCTGTTCGTAGAGCTGGGACTGCGAGATCGGACGCGCTCGGTCCCCGACGAACCCGACGACAGGCGGATACATCCGGTACATGGCTTCACCGCGCCAGCGGTCTACACCGACTCGGTAACCTACGTCTTGCCGGATGGGTACGGCGTGGAGGCGCTTTCCGGCGGAACGGTGTTTGAGGCACCGTTTGCGACGTACACGGTGACCGTAACCCACGAGGCCCCAGACCAGATTGTGTATGTGCGTCACTTCAAGGTGAGAGAGGCGGTGCTCCGCCCCGACTACTACGAACGCTACCGCAAGCTTCTCCGCCAGATGCATGAAACCGATGCCATGCAGGCCGTGCTGGTAAAGCAGTAAGGCGCCCCTGCTGGACAAATGCGGAAATGCTCCCTAAAACAACAGAGGCTCCCGCGTTGGCGGGAGCCTCTATACAGACACTGTCAAGGTAGTGGGCCTTCCTGGACTCATACAGGCGGTATCCGCTGTTCACTTCACTGTGCAAACCCTCCATTTCTGACCGACAAAGGCTGTTCTGTGGTGCCTATTGTGTAGTATAGACACGATGCAGCGCAACAATTGTTCTACCGTTTGGGTACTATGGTCGAACAGGGTTTGCACATAACATCACAGCATCATGACGAGGGTTTACGTTAAGCTCGTTCACCGCACATCTAAAACCAGTGCGGACGGCACCGCGCCCATCTACCTACGGGTAACGGCGAATCGCCGCAAGCGCTACAAGTCGACAGGCGTGAAGGTGCGTCCGAAGCACTGGAATGAGAAGCGGCAACAGGTACGGGCCACGCATGAACTCGCATCGGCTTACAACAACAAACTGGATACCATTCGGCTGACAGCAGAGCGGGCCGCCCTGGAGGCAGATAGCTGTGATCCGGTGATTGCTGCCGTTGAAGGGCATAAGGGCTCCCTCACCGCGTTCTTTGAGCGGTGGATTGCGCGCCTGAAAAGCAAAGATTCGTACTGGAGACGCCGCAAGTACGAGGTCACGCTCCGCAAGCTACGCGCTGCCTGTGGCGATGATATCGACTTTGCGGAGTTGGATCGCGATGCGCTGGAGACATTCGAGCGCTATTGCCGTGACGAGCGGGGCAACGCCGTCAACACCACGCGCAAAGAACTGTCCCGTGTGGGACGTGTCATGAGACAGGCAATCAAAGAAGGCGTGGTAGACGCATCCGAAAACCCGTTCGACCGCTACGACATGCCAGAGCGGCAGCCTGTTGAAAAGCGCCGCCTGTCTCGCACGGAGATGCAGCGCCTGGAGGAAGCAGACCTTCCCGCCGCCAACCTGGAGGGCGATCCCGAACGGGCTATGCTGGCACGAGATGTGTTCGTGTTTGCCTTCTACGCGGGGGGAATGCGCTTTGGCGACCTATGCCGCCTGAAGCCCGATCACGTCAAGCGAGAGGGCGATACCGTGCGCCTCCAGTACCGCATGATGAAAACCGGGCAGCCTGTTGACCTACCGCTCCCGCGCCCCGCACAGGCGATCATGCAGCGATGGGCCGATCACGCGGGGCCGTACCTGTTTCCGATCTTGACGCACGAGCGCACCGACCCCGAAGTGTTGCGCCGCCGCATCTCCTCTCGCAACGTCCAACTCAACCGCGCCCTGAAGCGGGCCGTGAAAGCCGCTGGCATTGACAAGCCGGATAGCGTGACCATGCATGTTGCACGCCACTCGTTTGCGGACTTTGCCCGCTCAACCAGCAGTGATCTGTACGCGGTAAGTAAGGCGCTGGGGCATAGCAGCCTGAAGATTACGGAGAACTACCTGTCGGACTTCGACCGAGAGGCCACCGACAAGCTCGCAAACGACATGTGGGGGGAATGAGCAGACACTCGCACGCATCGCACATCGCACGAATAGACCATAGAGGGTTGCACGATGGGTACAGAGGAGATACGGGTGATCATGGCAAGCGATATTGTGGAATGGGCACGGGAGCATGGTATTGCAGAGCATTCAATGGCGGCTCTGTTGGACGTGCTTCGTAGGCTTCCAGGTGCGCCCAAAGATCAATGGAAGGCGCTGAACGACTACAGAGAGAAGTTAGAGCCCGCCGCCAAAAGAGTGCTTAAGCAGAATGATGAACTGATGCTTACGCTGGAGGGCTACTTCATGGAAGCCCTAACGGCGCTGATAGAGCAACAGACAGAAGGTAGCGCCTCTGCCGAAGATGCCCTTCAAAGGGAGATGAACGAGTGGTTTGGGAATCTACAAAACCCCCTCCAGCGGCTTTACACCGCGTTAAGCGGCCCGCTGTGGTTGCATCTAAAGACGGAGGGGTTGGCAGCAGAGATATTGGAGACTGTGGCACATGGGGCAGCTATAGCATCGGTTGACATAGGACCCGGTGAGGAATACAACCGCCCGGAGGATGATACATCATTGACCGATGCTTTTTCCGAATGGCACGACGAGGGGCCGCCTGTGCGAGTGCTTAATCATACATCTCTTGCTACGATCACATGGGGAGAGCTACACGAGGCGGCGCTGAAAAACGGTGCCGACTGGGTAAGTGATCGCATACATGCAAATGACGAGAAGGCGAAAGCATTCATGCGGCGCGAGGACATGGCCGAACTGGTTGAGGCTATGATGCTGCAGCAGCCGATCTGCTTCCGGGATGATCGGGCATTGACGGGTGACACGGAAACCAGTGAGGCAGAAGCAGATCAATTGCCAGCGCCAACCGAAGGCGAGGCTACCAACCGACCGCCAATCCCTGAAGATGCTGACCCTTTTGGAGGGCGCAAGGCAAAGCGTGAAGGTCACTGCATTGCGCTCAAGGATGCATGGGATGAACTTGCTGGCACGGAGCCAACAAAGGATGATCTGCACCGCGAGGCCGGCCCCGGTGCACGCAAGGGCATAGAGCGTGCGCTGAAGGATGTCGGGTGGTGGCCCATTGATGGCCCGGTTGTGGAGTACGTAACCGCTGTAGAGAAACTGCTCAACTGGCACAAAGACAGGACGTGATGCGCCTTCAGCGTGGACAGAGGGCGTTTTTGCTGGACTGTCCAACGAAGGTGTCCAGAAGTGTCCAGAAGTGTCCAATGGACAGTAGCACTCATGTGTATGCGGCTGTGAACTGACCCAACAACAGGCAGACGCACAGCCACCATGCCGCACACGATTGTCACCGACACCGAAACCATAGAGCAGATCATTCAGGACGCCGTTGAGGGCGTGCTCATGACGCGGGTGCCTGATGCCTTGCGAGAGGCGCAGAAGCCGGAATGGATGCGCCCGGAGCAGGTGGAGCAGCGCTTTGGGCTGACCAAGCGCCAACTGACGTACATGCGCAACAACGGGAACGTAGAGTACACGCAGCGCGGACGGCGCATTCTCTACAAAGTCGAGAGCATCGAAGCGTGGATAGAGGCGGGCCGCGTGACGCCCAAGAATCCGCCGCAAGACATGAACGCCTCGTCGAATGAGGGAACGCACACCACCAACAAGAAAAGCCCCGACCGGGGTTGAAGCGGTCGGGGCAGAGGGTTTGCACAGCAGCGTGCTGTGTGAATCCGAATACTCTCGAAGCACTCACTCACTAATCAACACGCTGCAATCCTATGTATCATACCGACCCTGAAAAGATCCGCTCGCACCGCCCGGTGCCGTGGTGGATGCACAACCCGCAACTCGCACTTCCTTTCGGTGAAGCATCTGCTTCGGTGGAGCCGGATGCAGCGCCGACGGCCCCGCCCCGTGCGCAGCATCCCGAAGCCCCTGCTTCTGATGCCGCTGATGCGCCATGTCCCGACATGCTGCCGCATGAGGTACGAGAGACGTACATAAGCCTGTTCGGGCTGCCTGCGCTGTATGCAGAGGCGTCATGCCCCGATGCGGTATCAGCCGATGCCGACGAGCACCCGCTCACTGACACAGATGCGCCGCGTGCGGAGGTGGTGGCATGAGCGATACGAAAGTGATGATACAGCATGCCCCTACAGCCGTAGAGACTGCCCGCGCCGTTCTGGAGATGATACCCACCGACGAGATACCGGAGGATGCCCTCCAGTTTGAGACGGAGGGGCCAACCCTTGACGGCGAGGGCCGCACAACCTGGCGCGTTGACCTGGAGGCGGCTACCGCAACGGTTGAGGGGAAGCGCTGGCAGATCCCCGATCTGTACGCATCGCTGTTCGGGCTGTCCGACGAGGATGCCCAAGCCGACATTCGCAAGGTGCTTCACGAAGCTGATGCCATGCATACGCCTACTGACGCCGCATCATCCGCTGATGGATCTCCCGCCCCCGCATCTCCCAATCTGGCATCAGACAATGCCGACGAGGATGCAGGCGCAGAGACGCCCCACGAGGGCGCAGAAGCCGCCGTATTTGAACTGCAGGGCAAGGTAAGCACCCTACAGCGCGAGGCCGAACGGTGGCGACGTGCGGCCCTTCAGGCAGGCGTTGACCCATCCGAGGTGCAGGAAGCAGATGCATCCGCTGATGCCGACGAGGAAACGCTCGTCGATGCACATGGGATTGAATGGGGGCCGCCTGTCCCTCTGCATGATGCAGGCGATCCCGACCCGATCCCGCTGCACACGCTTCCATCATGGATGCGTGACCATATCGAAAGCGTAGCTGGGGCCGTACAGGTGCCTGCTGACCTTCCTGCGCTGCTGACGCTCTGCGCAACTGCCGGGGCGCTGCAAAAGAAAGCCGTGGTCACACCCCGCGTTGGTTGGCGGGAGCCGCTGACGCTCTGGGGGATGGGCGTACTGCCTTCGGGCGCTCGCAAGTCTCCCACCTTCAAAAAGATCACCACGCCGATCACCGATCACGAGATGCTGCTCCGGGAGCAGGTAGAGCAACAGCGTACCGAAGCCCTGGATATGCAGGAGGTGTTGGAGGATCGCCTGAACGCCGCCAAGAAAGCCGCTGTCAAGGCAGACGACCTATCAGAAGCGGAGGCGGCTGTACAGACAGCACGCGACGAGTTAGACGCCCATGAGGTGCCATCTATGCCTGCGCTCTGGAGCGATGATGCCACGTCCGAGGCGCTGCTCAAAGACATGGCCGCCAACGATGGCCGGATGCTCGTCATGAGCCCGGAAGGCGACTTCCTGAAGTTTATTGCAGGGCGCTATGATAGTGGGTCGGTGCTGAATCTCTACAAAAAGGCATGGACAGGCGACGAGGCGGTGCGAGATAGCCGCGTAGGCCGCAAGGGAAACGACGTGCCCAACCCGGCGCTGTCCGTGGCGATCTGCGCACAGCCGACCGTACTGCAAGACCTGGCCCAAAAGCGTACGTTTCGAGGGGAAGGATTGCTTGCACGATTTCTGTACGTGGTGCCGCCGTCGAACGTAGGCAATCGCCTAACCGGAGCCGACGTGCCGCCCCTGGATACCGCTGCTAAAGCCACGTTTGAAAAGCGGCTCACTGACCTATGGGAAGTAACGCCCAAGACCATAGAGGAGGACGGCACCTGGAGCCCGCATGTACTTCGCTTGCAAGATCGTGCCCGTGTCATATTTCATGACTTCGAGGATGAGGTTGAGG
>NZ_JARWGJ010000114.1:0-8335 GCF_040409695.1 Longimonas sp. | reverse complement strand
TGCGTTCTTCGTGTGCGTTCTTCGCATGCATTGCCTCCCTATCTATACGTCATCGTGCCTCCGTCGTCGCGCATCGCGCCTTCGCGCGCAAGCGTCATGCAGGCTCGTGGTATACGGGAAGCTGGTCGTCAGAGCATGCGTCGAGCGGTGGTGCATCGCGGTCAGAGGGCGACAGCAGCGGGGTATCTACGGGCCAGGGGATGCGGAGCGCGGGGTCGTTCCACCGGATGGTGTGTTCGCATGCGGGAGCGTATTCGCGGGTACATTTATAGGACACAAGCGCCTCGGCTGTACCCAACACCGCAAACCCATGCGCAAATCCCGGAGGAATGTAGAGCTGCTGAGCTGCGTCGGCATTGAGCGTTGCCTCCACGTACTGCCCGAAGGTGGGACTGCCGCGCCGTATATCCACAGCCACGTCATAGATGCGCCCGGCCCACACATCGATCAGCTTGCCCTGCCCTTCTGGATGCTGGTAGTGAAGTCCTCGTACGACGCCGGGGCGAGACCGCGACACGTTGTCCTGCACAAACGGCCCCGTGATACCGGCCTCGCGATAGCGCGATCCGCGCCACACCTCACGAAAAAATCCTCGTTCGTCGGGATAGCGGGTGGTTTCGATGAGACGAACAGCCGGGATCGATAGCGGCGTTACGGTCATGTGCAGCGATACGGGCAGACGAAAAGTGAAGACGAAAAGTGAAGAAGGCGCGATGCCTAACTCATGTGCATGCGCACCGTGTTCCGCGTCGTGTTTCGCGTCGGCATGCTGCGCCGGCGCGCTGCATCTTACCGATCGCATTGCAGCGGCACTTCTCCAAATACCCAGAGGCGCTCATCCAAAAGCGCAATATAGATACGCATAGTCTCCCTGTCGAATCTGCAGAAAGACCTACTCTTCTCCCCGCCCTTCGTCCTATTGTTGGAGGCGCATAGCCGTAGTACTTGGCCCGATCAAGTGACCCGGTTTACGGCTGATCCCCCCTTACATTCTTTTGACGGTACTCATGCCCCCTTCCTCTACAGAAGCTGCGGACGCTACGAAGGCTTCCTCTAAGAGCGACATACGCATTCTGTCTACAAGCTTTCGACGGTATGCCGGGCTTATTGCGCTCACCTGCGTGGCGGCAATGCTTGCCTCCATTTTTGAAGGCATAAGCATCGGCCTGCTGATTCCATTTCTGCAGACACTCGACAACCCGGAGACTGCAGGTATCGGCATTGCCTGGGTCGACACCTACCTGCTGGGCGCTACCGACAACGTAGTGCAGCAGCTCTATCTAATCTGCGGGTTTATCCTGCTTGCCACGCTGCTGCGCAGTGCGTTTGGATATGCCGCTGCCGTGCTGGCCACGATGAGCCGTGTGCGCATCGTGGAAGATCTACGCATGCGTATCGTAGATCAGCTGCAGTCGGTATCTCTCTCGTTCTTCAGCCGCCACCGCAGCGGCGACCTGCTGAACAGCCTCATGAACGAGATTGCCCGTTCAGCGACCACGCTGGGCGCCCTTTTTACGCTCATCAACGAGGGCACGATGCTGCTGGTCTATCTCGGGCTCATGTTCTGGATATCGTGGGAGATGTCGCTCATCGTGCTGATCTTCTTTAGCGTCCTCTCTTACAGTCTCACGTTTTTGATTCGCCGCGTGCGCAGGCACGGCGAGAAAATCACCGACACGAGTGCTACGTTCACGGGGGCGCTGAGCGAATTCATTCAGGGCATCCGCACCGTGGTGGCCTTTAACCGCCAGCAGGATGAGCGCGACCACCTGGAGCGTGCTACCCGCAATTTTGCAGATGCGGTTGTAACCACCGCCATGCGACGGGCGCTCATTAAGCCGCTCACCCAGGGTGTTGTGAGTATGGGCCTTATTGCCCTGATCGTAGTCGCCGTGCAGTTCTTTGTTTTGGAGGGCGCGCTGGACCTGGCGTTCCTGCTTGCTTTCCTGTTTGCGCTGCTCCGCATGATGCCCACGGTGCTCAACCTGAACGGCATTCGGGGGGAGTGGGCCGAGAGCCGGGCCGGGCTTGCCAACATTGCTCAGCTGCTGCGTACCGAAGACAAACCCTACCTGTCGGACGGGTCGCGCCAAGCTCCTGCACTGCAAGAAGAAATTCGCCTTGAGCATGTTGACTTCAAGTACCACACCGGTCCTATGGTGCTGAAAGACATCTCTCTTACCATCAAGCGCGGCGCCACAACCGCATTTGTCGGCGGCAGCGGCGCTGGCAAGTCCACGCTGGCTGACCTCATTCCTCGCTTCCACGACCCGACCGAGGGCCGTGTGCTCTATGATGGCGTGGACCTGCGCGAGTTCAGCGTTAAGTCGCTCCGCGATCGCATTGCCATTGTGAGCCAGAACACGTTCATCTTCAACGACAGCGTGCGGGCCAACATCGCTTACGGGCGTCCCGATGCTACGATGGAGGAGATCGTAACCGCCGCCGAGCAGGCCAACGCGCTTCCGTTCATTGAAGAGATGGCAGAGGGATTTGAGACGTCGCTGGGCGACCAGGGTATTCGCCTCTCGGGCGGACAGCGACAACGGCTCGCCATTGCACGGGCACTGCTAAAAGATCCGGAAATACTGATTCTGGACGAGGCCACCAGCGCGCTCGACAGCGTCTCAGAGCAGGCCGTGCAACAGTCGCTGCAGCGTCTCATGAAGGGGCGTACCGTCATCGCGATTGCCCACCGGCTTTCTACGATTGAGCATGCCGACTGGGTTGTGGTTCTCGAAGAAGGACGCATCGCTGAGCAGGGGCCGTATCACGAGCTGATTGCTCAGGAGGGCGCCCTCTGGTCGTACCACAAAATCCAGTACGCCTCAGCTGCCTCGATGTAGCGCGTACAGCACGTACCGGCTGTTCTTGTTGCTTTCCGCGCCTGCGCCGAGAGCCTCTTACACCGAGAGCAAGAGCAGCAGATAACCGCCTGGCTAACAGCCCTGGAACGCAGCCCTACCTGTGCTACCCTGAATATTCTCGGCCCTGCTGCCGCTTTCTACTGTGTATCTGCATTATGGACAACCTTCTTGCCATATCGTACCGCTTTCCTCCCCAGACGTATCCGCTCGCCATTCGGGTGGATTACTTCCTCACACATCTCGCCCGCACCCATCGCGTCCGCGCCATTACATCGGCACCAGGGGCCGCCCTCGATGGCGTTGAGGTGATTCCGGTGCGCGAACGCGATGCGTCGCGCTTCAAGCACGTTATGAAGCGCCTGCGCCTGGGCAAGATAAGCGACCTGCTCATCTGGCCCGACCTCTTCGTGCCGTGGATTCTTCCTGCGCTCTACGCAGGCTACCGGGCCGTACAGCAAGAGCGGCCCGATGCGCTACTCTCCTTTGCGATGCCGTACTCTGGAAGCGTTGTGGCCGCCCTGCTAAAGAAGCTGACCGGCCTCCCCCTGATTCTCAATCTGAACGACTCCCCTACCTGTCCCGATGTCGAGTCGACCTTTCCGACACGTGCGCATGCATGGGCCTCGCAAACGCTTGAGGACTGGCTGGTGCAGACGGCTGATGCCGTAGTGTATGTGTCTAAACGCAACATGGAGCGCGTACAGGCGCGGCAGCCCGAGGCCCACCGGTCCAAGTTTCACCTGATCCGGCGGGGCGTGCGTATAACCGACATACCGCAGCGCACCGCTGCACCGGAGCGGCCCGCCGATGCACCCGTTCGCATCGTCTACACGGGCGGACTCTCAGGATGGCACATGCACACACGCAGCATAACCAGCACTGCTTCTCGGCCCATGCAGTGGGCCAAGCGCGCCTGGAACGCATGGAACCATTGGGGACGCTACGTAGCCTCGCCGACTGACCCGCGTAGCCACACCCCCGTGTATATAGGGCAAGCCGTACAGCAGCTACTTGAAACGCACCCAGAATGGGTAGGTCGCGTGGAGGTACACGTCTATGGCAATACGTTTCCGGAATCCGTCGTACAGGAGGTACTCTCACGATATGACCTGGAGTCCATTGTACATGTGCACGGCCCCCGCCCTCACGAGGAGGCCCTGCAGCTGATGCACGCGGCCGACATCCTCTTCCTGACGCTGCCCGACCGGCCCAATGGTACACCTGGTGGACGCATTTCGGCAAAGACGTATGAGTACCTTACCACCGACCGTCCGATCCTCGCCGCTGTACCGCCTGGTGAAAATCACGACTACTTGAGCGACAAGCCCGGCGTGTTTCTGAGCCGTCCCTGCGATGTCGAGCACCTGTGTAGCCACCTGGAGCCGCTTATTGCGAGCACGCTGCACGGAGACCTCCCTTTCTTTGACCGGACGCTCCTTACCAAGACGCTCGACAGCACTCGCCGGGCTGAAGCCTTCGCAGAACTGGTTGGCCGTCTGCCGTCTTCTGCATCGGCCGCACCTGCTGCTGCCGCAGCGTAGCTGCTCCTGTTTGACGACTTTACCACAACGACGTGTTTACCTGATGAACAGATCCAACGCTCCTATTTTTGTCGTTGGCGCGAACCGGTCCGGCACAACGCTGGTGCGGCTCATGCTGAACGCTCATCCGCGCATTGCCATTCCCGAAGAGCTGAACTACTTCAAGCGCGTCGGGACGAGCACGCCATGGCACCGTCCTGGATGGACGGACGCCGCCTATGCGCGGTTTGCAGAAGGCACGCTCAGCCACTTTGCACCGCTGCTTCCGAACCTGCCTGTTGATGCAGCTCGCGAGCGGTTGCTCGGCGCTGCGTCTCCTACGTACCGCACGCCGTACGCAACGCTACTGGAGATGTGGGCCGCGCAGGAGGGCAAAGCGCGCTGGGGCGAGAAGACGCCGGGCAATCTCTTTTTTGTAGACCAGCTCATTGAGATGTTTCCAGATGCTCAGTTCATCTATGTAGCACGCGACCCCCGTGCCGGTGTGGCCTCCATGCAGCGCGTCTCGTTCTTTCCAGACGATGTCATCTTCAACGCACTGAATCGTCGCAAAAGCTGGAATGTAGGGTACCAACTCCTTGAACGGATTGTCCCCAAGGCCCAGCGCATCGCCATCCGGTACGAAGACCTGGTGCGTGCTCCCCGCGACATGGCAGAAACCCTCTGCACGTTCCTTGATGAGTCTTATGCTCCAGCCATGCTCCGCTTCCATACCGATGCTGAGCACTACATGAAGACCGAAGCCGCTAACTCATTCAACGAGGCGGCCACGCGTCCTATATCAACCGCCCGCATTGATACATGGAAAGACAAGCTAACACCTACTGAAGTTGGGTGGGTTGAGTCGCTCTGTGCCGACGAAATGCAGGCATTTGCGTATCAGCCCACGCACCCGCAGCGCTCATTGCGTGCTCGTATCACGCAGCACATCAAATCGGCATACTGGCACTACGACGTATGGCGGCACCGCTACTATCGGCCCTATATCGTACGCCACGTGCCCGGACAGTCGCTTCGAAACAAACTACGTGACTGGTCAAAGTGGTTACAGAGCCGGTGTGATCCGCTACATGACATTGCCTCGGGTGAAGGTGTGCGCTAAAAGCGACACGGGTTGTCTCCAAAAGCATCGGTGCCCAGCTTATCTCGGGCACTACCTTAGTGTCAGAGCATGTGTTTTGTCCTGTTTACCCCCCTTCGATCCGATGTCTTCTGTTGCTGCATACGCTGAACGCCAGGCGCCGACGGCTCCTGTAACTGCTACCGATACCATGCCCCTTGCTGCCTTTTACGGGCACCATAAGTGCGCCACGGGATGGATCACCCGCATCTTTCGTGAAATGAGCTTCTATCTCGGCAGGCGCCATACCATTGTGCATCTGCCTCGCCACTTTGCTCCGTACGCGTCTATCGCCGACAAAGTAGCGGCCGAGCGTATCGACGTGCTCATCTACACCAATGCCGACATCAACGAAGTGCGCAAACTGCCAGTCTCGCGCGGCTTTCACGTAGTACGCGACCCCCGCGACGTGCTGGTATCGGCCTACTTTTCCCATAAGCACTCGCATCCCTCTGATAAGTGGCCCGAGCTTGAGCCCCATCGCGACCTGCTCCAGACCCTCTCGATCGAAGACGGCCTCGCCGCTGAGATGGTATTCAGCCGGTCCGTCTTTGAGGATATGGAGGCCTGGGACTATGACCAACCAAACGTGCTTGAGCTGCATATGGAAGCCCTGACGGCGCATCCCGATGCGGAGTTTGCACGCATTGCTTCGTTCCTCGGCTGGCTGGATTCGGGGGCACAGTACTCAACCGGCTACCAGGCCCTTCTGCGCATGAACCGGTTGCACTACCGGGGCGCCGCACGCGTGCCCGGCCACTGGCCGCTGCTTCCTGTGCCGCGCCGACGGCTCTCTACACTGCCAGCATCGCTCTTTCAGCGCATTCTCGAAGATCACCGGTTCAACCGGCTGGCTGGCGGACGTAGCCGAGGCGAGGAGAACGTCCATAGTCACTACCGCAAAGGAGTGCCCGGCGACTGGCGCAACCACTTCACCCCTGCCCTGGCTGCCCACTTTAAAAAAGAGTGGGGCCCTCTGCTTGTCAAACTGGGATATGAGTCAACTCTTGATTGGACGTTAAGCTGATGCGCATTGCTCATTATGCCCCCGATCTGTGGGCACCTGGCGGTATTGCCACCTATGTAGATCGTCTTACAAACGCACAGCGCAGTGCGGGCCACGACGTGCTGTGGCTCTGCCATACGCCCCAGGGCAACGCGCCGTTGCCTCCAGACGCCCATGTAGTTACGGCCAGCACGCTCTACGCCGAAGCCCGTGCACACGGGGTCGATATCCTCCATGCCCACCGCGACCTCCCCACCCCGATCCCGACTGCCCTCCCGCTGATACGTACCATGCATGGCCACCAGGGGGGCTGCCCCTCGGGAACGCGGTATCTGCGGCGCTCTGGCATGCCCTGCAATCGCACCTATCATCCCGTAGGATGCCTGCGTATGCACCTGCAGGAGCGCTGCGGTAGCTGCCGCCCTCACAAGATGTGGCGCAACATTCGACGCCTTCAGCGGGAGCGAGCGCAGACGCACACCGTAATGACTGCAGCTGTTAGCATGTACGTGCAGCAGATGATGGTGCGAGCCGGCTGCTATGTGGACAATATCGTTGTGTGTCCTTCACCCGCCCCCATTGTAAAGCCCTTCACCATGCCGCCCCGCAACAGCCCCAGCGTGCTGTATGCCGGGCGGATTGCTCCCGAAAAGGGACTGCTCTGGCTGCTCCGTGCTATGGCAGATGTCGACACGTCGGCTGCACTTCATATTGCAGGCACCGGCACCGATGCCCACATGCAGGCGGTTCATGACGAGGTCGAAGCATTGGCACTTACCAACCGCGTCCACTTCCATGGATGGTGCGACGACGAAGCGCTCACCGGTCTCATGAACATGGCCTGGCTCGTCGTCGTGCCGTCGGTCTGGAACGAACCAGCAGGCCTCGTTCCCCTCGACGCTGCGGCTCACGGACGCTTTGTGATTGCCAGCAGTGCAGGCGGGCTCCCCGAGTACGTGGCGCCCGACGCCTCAACCCTCGTTCCCCCGAACGATACTGACGCGCTAACGCGTGCCCTGCGCAACGCCCTTAGCGATTACGATCGCCTTGCCACATGCGGCGCAGAAGCGCAGCACCATGCCGAAGTTACGTTCTCAGCAACGCACACAGCAAACGCCTACGAGCGCCTGTATGCCCAGGCTATGAACCCGGCGGATGCCCCCCTCACTTCCTAACCGATCCGTTTTCTCTTATGGCCCACGTACACCTGCTCTCCAGCGCAGATAGCGAGCGTCCCGGACGCCCCTGTCCCTTTGACGAACGTGACCGGATGCGCGACGCCGCCTGCCACGACCGTTTTGGCACGCACACGCTGACCGAATCGCCCGACACCGCAGATCTGATTCTATTTGTGGAAAACTGCCACACTGTGCAGCACTATCGCGAAGTCCAGTCGCATCCGGTCTACCGGCGTCATGCCGACCGCTGTGCTCTGCACAGCCGCCACGACCAGCCGCTCCCTTTACTG
Source organism: Longimonas sp. (assembly GCF_040409695.1). Taxonomy (GTDB): domain Bacteria; phylum Bacteroidota; class Rhodothermia; order Rhodothermales; family Salinibacteraceae; genus Longimonas. Next base: position 333 of record NZ_JARWGJ010000114.1, on the reverse strand, counting down.
CCCGGCGTGTATGCTTCACTGAGCCAGTCCGACTACAGCCCGAAGCGCACGCGCACCGGTGGCTACCTGAAGGCGTTTGCGCATGCCCATGTTGGGTACAACCCGAACGTCGCTCCAAGGCAGCACCTGTACTCTTTTATCGGCAAGGCAAGCACCCACCCGGTTCGATCACGCATCCTGAGCTTGCAAGACGACGAGGCATTTCTGCTGGATACGGACCCGTTCTGGCCGTACGGCGACCTGCCCGCTGCCAAGCGCGAGATGCTGGAAACGCAGTACCGCACGGTCGGTCAGGAAAGCACGTTCATTCTGTGTCCACGAGGCATCGGCACG
>NZ_JARWGJ010000113.1:0-8372 GCF_040409695.1 Longimonas sp. | reverse complement strand
CAGCGTGTTGTACGTGGTGTAGCGCTTCAGCGGTGTGTACACGTACAGGTAGAGAATGGCCGTTAGCGCTGCAAGTACGGCCGCGGGCGGGTTGACAAGCGGACAGAGGAGCCCCACTCCGGCCAGCACCATCCCCGTACCGATCCACTCGGCCTGCTGTACTGGGATGCGCCCAGATGGAAGCGGGCGGGCTGCCGTGCGCTTCATCGTCGCATCCAGGTCATGCTCCATGCAGTGATTGAGCATCCCAACGCCTCCCGCACACAGGCCCACACCAACCAGCGTGTAGAGCAAGACGGGTAGATTGAGTGCAGCCGGGCTCCCCAACAAAAAGCCCGCAAATGCCGACACCGTCACGAGAAACGAGATCTCAGGCTTGGTGAGCGTAAGGTAGTCGCGTAGCAGTCCCCTCAGCGAACGGTCTGCCCCTGTATGCTCAGCTGCTTCGGCAGCAAGAGCTACCGATTGCGTATGCGACGAAGAGTTTGACGAAGAGTTGGTACGAGCCATGTGTAGCGGAAGGCAATAGAAAGAGCAGGTCCGTCGTGTATCCAACATGCCGCGTGCGGCATGCTACGATGACGACTGCGACGCAGGAGGCTCAGCAGAAAGTAGCGGCTCACTGTGGGGCGCACCCGTGTCGCCAGCAAACGCCGGCTGGACTTCGTCTGTAGTTGGCACAAGCCGGTGCGACCAGAGGGCCAGCGCGATGGTGGACACGAAGAGGATGGCCCCGACCACAAGATGGCTTACGGTGAGCAGCACCTGTGCCGTACTGCGCACCTGCAGCGCCGTTTCGTGGATCAGCACCAGATAGGCGGCAAGCCCAAGGGCAAATTGCACACCAACAGCTACAAGCACAACCCAGGCGCTCAAGCGCACAGGCTGGCTATCAGACCAGTGTTTCTGAACGTAGACGAAAGCCGCAAAGATAAGCCCTGTAACGACAAAAGCGCCTGCAATGTGCAGGATAGCAAAGCTTCCGGAGAGCGTCTGCGTAGAGTGGCGCAGCATAGCGCCCACCACAATCTGGATGTATACGCCGATGGCTGCTGCCCATGCCAGTGCACGCATGGTGCGCCCACGCCCGGTATTCGGGAGCAGTCCGCGCCGGTTCCGCCACGTATCGGTGGTAAAGATGGCCATGCTTACCAGCAGCGCAAAGAAAAGCTGCGCTGTGCAGGCATGTACGGCAGCGAGCACCGATGAGAGCTCCGTGACCCGCAGACCGCCAAGGATGCCCTGAGCGGTAACGAGAAATAGCGCAAAAAGCCCCAGCTTTCGCATCCAGTTGCGCGAGTCCGCCCACCACGTCCAGCCCGCAAGCACCATTGTAAGCATACCTACCAGGGCCCCAAGCAGCCGGTGTCCGTGCTCAGCCAACACCGGTATGTTGAGCCACCAACGTACGCTTGGATCGTTCGGATCGTACATCCCCGTTCGGAACGGATCGTACGACCCGAAGGTGGCTGGCCAGTCGGGCACAGCAAGGCCTGCCTCAATACTCGTTACCCAGCCGCCCCACGAAATGAGCGTTGCGGTAACCGCGATAGTCAAGTATGTAAAGCGGCGACGCCATGTCCAGCGCCAGCGGGCCGTGTGCTCACTCATAATGCGTTCTTGCAGCGGACGAGAAACGGGGACTTTAGATGTGCTAAGATACCCTTCACAGGAATGTGACGTTCCGTTAAGAGCGGTCGAACGAGATCCTCTTTTGCGCGCTCGCGAACAAGGACGCCTGCTGCGGCTACGCAATGACGCACCGTACTTTAAACGGCTGCTATTTCGCTTTGGGATACCTCTCGTTCTACTCTAACCATATTATAGCAGCGTATGTCTTCTTCCGTCCTTATCGAATCGGTATCGGGGATCCGCGGCATCATCGGTCGCGGATTTGGCCCGCATGTGGTCTTGCGCTATGGAACGGCGTTTGGGCGCTGGTGCCGTGCACGTGCTGACGCGCTCGACCGCAAACCGCTCGTCGTTGTGGGGCGCGATGCACGCCCGAGTGGCGCTGCGTTTCAGCGCATCCTCATGGGCACGCTGCAGAGCATGGGCTGCGACGTACTCGATACCGGACTCGCCCCTACGCCTACCGTCGAAATGGGGGTGCTACAGCACGAAGCGGTTGGCGGCGTGATTCTCTCCGCCTCGCACAATCCGCTCGACTGGAACGCGCTCAAGCTCCTCGATCATAACGGTGAGTTTCTGGATGCGGAAGCCGGACGTGCGCTGCAGGAGGCCGACCCTTCTACCACCTCGTCGGTGCCCCACAACGAGATGGGTAGCTACACGATGGCCAATCTCGTACCCGCTCATGTTGATGCGATTCGCAATCTGCCCTACATTGACCCGGATGCGATTGCCGCGCAGGACTTCACCGTTGTCGTAGATGGCTGCAACTCGGTAGGCGGCCTCGCGCTTCCGTTGCTCCTCAATGAACTCGGGCTGCGCGACGCCAACATCGTCCGCCTCTACTGCGAACCCAATGGGCAGTTTGAGCGTCCCCCAGAGCCGCGCCCCGAACACCTCACCGATCTTGCCGCGGTCGTTCGTAACCGCGATGCCGACCTGGGCCTGGCGGTCGATCCTGATGCAGATCGCCTGGCGCTTGTCGACAACAGAGGACGCATCATTCTCGAAGAGCTTACGCAGGTGCTTGCGGCCGACTTTCTCTGGAATCGACGCGATGGCGCGTTTGTTACCAATCTCTCGTCTTCGCGCGCTATCGACGACGTAGCTGCGCGCCACGGGCAGCCGGTGCATCGCTCTGCTGTCGGTGAGATTAACGTGGTCCAGAAGATGAAAGCGGTAGAGGCCGTTCTTGGAGGCGAGGGCAACGGCGGCGTTATCCTGCCCGACCTGCACTACGGGCGCGATGCCCTTGCAGGCACGGCTCTCCTGCTGCAGCACCTGGCCGACACCGGGGCTACGCTCGCCGAACTCCACGATGCCATGCCGCACTATGCCATGGCAAAGGATAAACTGCCTCTCGACGGCCTTGACGTAGACGCGCTCCTTGCGCAACTGCAGGATACGTACGCTGATACGCCCCATGCTACTATCGACGGACTCAAGATCGACCTACCAGACGGGTGGGTACATCTGCGTGCGTCAAACACAGAGCCCATTTTGCGGGTCTACACGGAAGCGCCCACACAGGGAGAGGCTCAGGCGCTCGCCGATCGCTTTAAAGACGAGCTCCGGGCGCTCGCGGCGTAGACCTACCGCTCTGTCGCACCTGGGTAGAGCGCAGACCCGCTGGTGAATGAGACTGGCGAATAAGACTGGCTCACAACGCAGTGCTCTGTCACACCTGAATGTTAGGAGCCGAAATTGTCATCGCGAGGAGAGAGCCTGCGACCGACGTGGCGATCTCGTGTGCCTGTTAGAGGCGGCTTATCCTACTTATGTGCACACTTGTGGGCACAAGACTGCACCCCAAGAGCACCCGTTCGCTCCGCTCACAGCGCTACGCATCCGCCCGTAGCAGAACGCCTTCGTTCGGACGCAGGCGCACGAACGCCTTGTCTATCGAACCGGTGTTGTCTACATCCCCACCATCCATGTACGTGGATACGACGTGCCGGGCTTGCACTGCGGATTCAGGGAGCGGCACTGTTTTTTCTGTTCCGCGAAAGTTAATCGCAATCCAGAAGCAGTGAGCCTCGCCAGCGCGCTCGTAGAGAAGTACCCCGTCGGGCGCGCTGAGGGTGCGGCACGCTCCCCGCCGCAGCGCGCGATGCGTTGCGCGTAGCTGAATCAGGCGGCGCACAAAGTGCAGCATGGAGGTGTCGTGCTCGCGCTGCACGTCTACATTCCTTGTCGCGCTCGACGGGCTTACAGGCAGCCACGGCGCTACATCGTCGGGACAGAATCCGGCGTGGGCACCTGCATCCCACTGCATGGGCGTGCGCACCGGATCACGCCCCAGCCCGAGACCGGGCGAGAGCAGCTCCCACGGATCTTGCACCTGTTCAGGAGGGATGTCGACATTTTCCATGCCAATCTCGTCGCCGTAGTACACTGTGGGGGTCCCCCGCACGGTAAGCAGGAAGAGATAGCCACAGCGCGCCTGCTCGCGTCCGGCCCGCGTGGCGAACCGGGGCTGGTCGTGATTGCTGAGCACCCAGTTCGGCCACCCATGGTCCGGAACCTCGTGCTCGTACTCGTCCACAAGCGCCTGTACATTGTCAGCTTCCCATGGCGTAAACACCAGCCGGAAGTTGAACGGAAGATGAAACTCCGGCTGCTCGGGAGTGCCGTAATGCTCGACCAACTCGGGGATCTTGAGATTCATCTCTCCAATCAGCACCCGGTCGTCGTACTCGTCGACCACGCTGCGAATCCACCGGTTGAATTGGTGCACGTCCGGTACGTTCTTCGTGTGCTGCTCCACTACCCGAAACGACGGATCCATATCGGGCGTCCAGTCGGGGTTGACCGGGTTATCGCGAAAGTCCGGGTCTTTCATGACGCGGTACGACACGTCGACGCGAAATCCATCGACGCCCCGGTCGAACCAGAAGCGCAGCACGTCTTGCATGGCAGCACGCACCTCCGGGTTGCGCCAGTTCAGGTCGGGCTGTTTTTTCAGGAAGGTATGCAGATAATACTGCCCGGTCGCCTCGTCCCACTCCCAGGCCGACTCGCCGTCGAAGCGGCTGAGCCAGTTGTTGGGCGGCCCGCCATCAGGACCAGGGTCTTTCCAGTAGTACCAGTCGCGCTTGGGGTCGTCGCGGCTGCTCTTCGACGCCTGAAACCACGGATGCTCGTCGGAGGTGTGGTTTGGCACAAAGTCCATGATCACCCGCAGGTCTTTGCGGTGGGCCCGGGCAATGAGCGCCTCCATATCCACGAGCGTGCCAAACATCGGATCGATGTCGCAATGGTCCGAGACGTCGTACCCGAAATCCGCCATCGGCGACGGGTAGACCGGCGATAGCCAGATCGCGTCAACGCCCAGCCATTCCAGGTAGTCGAGCCGCCGTGTGATGCCGACCAGATCGCCAATGCCGTCGGCGTTCGCATCCTGAAAACTACGCGGGTAGATGTGATACACAACAGCGTCTTTCCACCAGGTGCTCATACGCTTATGCAGTAGTCATTAGGGGTGTAGGGATACGGATGATCTGTGCTCGTTTTCGGCGTTTATCACGTACCCACGTCAAACCCTTCGGCGAAGCGCTCGGCTGCGTTACGCAGGCGCTCCATACGCGTGGTATCTGACACGAGTGCATCGTGAAGCCTGCGGCTCCGGTCGGCCACAGATGCTTCTTGGTACGAGTAAGCAATATTTCGGACCTGGTTCGTCCGCGCTTCAGCCTGGGCGCTGCCGTATTCATCATCCTGAAGCGGACGAGCAGCTCCCCAGTCGATGTGTATGAGTCCGGGCGCGCTGTTGCCATGGTCGTGCTCAAGGGGATGCGAACGCTCCGGGTCAACCATGAAGTTGTCTGCGTGCCAGTCGCCATTCTCCACCCCGACGCGCTCGCACACCAGCTGATGAAACAGAACCAGCTCGTAAACGTGGGGCGTGAGGCGGTTGGGATCCTCCAGCACGTACTCGCGCAGCGTTGGCCCGTCTACGTAGGGCTCGTTGATGTACCCGAGGCTCGACACCAGGACCACGTCGTGCCCGAACAGCTGGTTGAGCGGCTCGACCAGCCCCTCCTCCAGAATCAGGCGCAGGCGCCCGGCGGCGGTTACCAGCGCGCCATCGCGCGTGAGGACCGGGCGGTTTTCGGCGCGCCCGTTGTACGTATCTGCTCCCAGCTCGATCTCGTGGAAGGGTTCTGGGCCCGGCTGCTTTGCCACCAGGTCGAGCTCAGGCGCAATAAGCACCGTGCTACACCGATGCCGCCCCATGATATACTCCCCCTTCAGAATAAGCATGAGTCCGGTATCGGATTCGACGCGCTGCTGCCAGTCTGCGAGCATGTCGGCTTCCCCGGGGGTCCCATCGGCGACCGCCGTACGACGGCGCATCTCAATGCGCACCATCTGCCCGAGTAGCTCGTCGATAAGCACCGCCTGCGGGACCGCCGCCGCCGTCTCGTCGGGATGCGTAAGCTGCCCCTGGGCGGTGATCTCTTCGTAGAGGGCATCGGCGTAGGCGGTCATGCCGGCTGCTGCTCCGTTGAAGTCGTACCCGGTGCGCCAGTCGTGCAGACGCACGATCCCCGCCGCTGCTTCGCTTGCCGATTCCGTGCCGAGCTCCGTGGCCAGCCGTGCCCTAACCTGGTCAGGATGGGCCCCGAAGTAGTGCAGTTCATCGCCGTACTCCGCGAGCACATCGGCTTCTTCGAGCAGCGGGTCGTCTTCTGACGCGTTCCATGCGGCCCGCATCACCCCAAACCAGACCGGACTCCACCCGCCCATGTTGCGCGTGAGGTAAGCCGGGTCGTCGCGCAAAAACTCGGTTGGCACCAGCCGGTCGGTCGTCGTCTCATGCAGATGGCCCCTCGGGTTGTCTCGGCCGAGCAGGCTGTCGAGCCCGGGTGCGCGTCGCATCTGGTCGACCCACTTTCGTTCAGCGCGCACGGTCGCACGGGTCGCAAGCACCTGCACAGAAGCGCCTTTGCGCGTGGACTCGGGGGGCATCAGGAAGGTGACCACAGCTTCGCGGTTGAGAGGAATACAAACCACGCGAAACGGCGCCAGTGCGGAATCAGAAGGCATGTAGGGTGGGGATTATGGCATGACGTCGCAATGCAGTCCGTGCTGTGCGCACGGGTTAGTATGTGTTCACATACAGATTCGCATACAGAGTAGCAAGCACAACGATTGCACGCAAGCCACCTGCTGCTATTACGCGTGCTGCTATTCCTGTACTTCGCCTACCTCGTTATGCCTCATCCCGTTTTGCGCGTAACATTGCTGCTGTACGCAGGAAGTTGTTCAAGATTTGCTTGGTAGACTGGGCAGCGCGCACCTGCTCTTCGGTAACCGTGTCGAGCGCTGCTTTCAGCTCATGCATGGGGAGCTCCTTACGCTGAATCATGTCGCGCGCTGTACGCATGTCATACTCCGGATGGAACTGCACGCCGTACGCATGTCCCTTTCGCAGCGCCTGGATGCCCGCCTCGTTGCGGGCCAGCACGCTCACTTCATCGGGCACGGAAGTGACCTCGTCGGAGTGCGTGGCAAACGCAACGAATGGATTGGAGAGGCCCGCGAGGAGCGCATCAGACGCGACGTGCTCCACCTCCACATATCCCAGCTCATACGCTCCCCGGTCTTCAACCGTACCCCCCATCATCTGAGCCAAGAGCTGATGCCCCCAGCACACCCCGAGCACCGGGAGCCCCGCGTTGAGCACCCGGCGCGTCCAGGTAGCAAGCCGCGCAATCCATGGGCGGTCATCGTACACCGAGGACTGCGACCCGGAGATGACGACGGCATCGAAAGGGAGCGAAGGTATTGCGTTTCCGTTAGTGGGAAGCCTCGGGAGCGACTCGCCCTGCGACACGCGCACGATGGTCAGGTCGGCCTCCAGCTCACGTTTAAAGTTGCGCTGCACATGCGTATCGCCCAGCGACGCGTCAATAAGCACAACGTGAAGCGAATCGGGCATAGTACACAGCTAATAGATCAGGCGATAGGCGAAAGGGGGATGCTACGACGCAAAGAGTGATTTCAACTTGACCGTCAAGCCATCCAGCAGGGCCGAAGCTGCCGTACCGGACTCCACCTGCCGCACATGTTGGGTAAAGCCCGCGTCGGTGTTCGCATGGATCTCCACGGTCCGCGACGTTGGATCTACGACCCAGTACTCCTGCACGCCATGCATTTCGTACAGCCGCTTTTTTGTCGTGAGGTCGTGATGGGCCGTCGACGGCGAGAGCACCTCCATCACCAGGTCGGGGGCTCCGTCGATTACCTGCTCACCGATTACGTCCAGCCGTTCTTGCGCTACGAATACCAGGTCGGGTTGCACGACATTGGTATCCGAGAGCTTTACGTCGATGGGTGCTGACAGTACTTGCCCCATATTGTGATCGTCAACCCGCGTTGCCAGCGCCAGAAATAAACGTGCGTGCACAATTTGATGATACGAAGCAGGCGAAGGCGACATGACAAGCGATCCATTGATGAGCTGGTAGGGAGCGCCTTCTGGCAACTGAACATAATCAGCGTAGGTGTAGCGCTCTTTCTCAGGGAGCGACTCGGGTGGTGCCGTCGGCGTGGCGGTCACAGTCGGTTCCATAGTCCTGCTGGTCAGTGAGGAATACTCAATGGGGAAGACATGGTGTGTGTATTGGTACGCTACAATGCAAAAAGCGTATCGATCTCAACGGCCAAGCCATCCAGCAGGGCCGAAGCTGCCGTACCGGACTCCACCTGCCGCACATGTTGGGTAAAGCCCGCGT
>NZ_JARWGJ010000112.1:0-8374 GCF_040409695.1 Longimonas sp. | reverse complement strand
GCCTCCCTCCACAATGTCAAAGAACGCATCTTGCAGCTCCTTTGTAATCGGACCGCGCGACCCTGAGCCAACGGTATAGTGATCGACGCTACGAATGGGCGTGACCTCTGCAGCCGTACCCGTAAAGAAGAGCTCATCGGCGATGTATAGCGCTTCACGCGGAATGGTCTTCTCCTCGACCGAGTAGCCCCGCTCGCGTGCCAGCTGGATGATCGCGTCGCGGGTAATGCCTGGCAGAATCGACAGCCCTACAGGCGCCGTGTAAAGCTTGCCGTCCTTAACGATAAACAGGTTCTCGCCGCTTCCTTCGGCAAGATACCCATTCGTGCTCAGCATGATGCCCTCCATCATGCCGTTTTTGACCGCATCCATCTTTACCAATGAAGCATTCAGGTAGTTGCCCCCAGCCTTGGCCATTGCAGGCAGCGTGTTCGGGGCCATGCGGTTCCAGCTTGCCACCTCCACGTCGACGCCCTCTTCCAGTGCTTCTTCGCCGAGGTACTTGCCCCATTCCCACACAGCGACGATCGTTTCTACACTGTTCTCAAGCGGGTTGACGCCCATCGGTCCCATGCCCCGGAAGACCACCGGACGAATGTAGCATTCCGGCAGTCCGCTCCGCTCCACCGTATCTATGACCGCCTGGTTCAGCGCATCAAGGTCGTACGGGACCTCCATACGGTGGATCTTGGCTGAGTTCTCCAGCCGTTTCATATGCTCGTCCAACCGAAATATGGCCGACCCTTGCTCGGTCTCGTAGCAGCGGATGCCTTCAAATACGGACGAGCCGTAGTGGACGACGTGCGAAAGCACATGGATTTGTGCCTCTTCGTACGGCACAAACGATCCATTGAACCAGATATCGTAACTCATGGAAGCAGGGGTATGTAAAGCATGCAAAAGATGATGGGTCTCAAGTTGCAGGCGCTACCTTATTATTTAGCAGCCATCGTTTAAGAGCCGTTATTTAACAACAGCGCATCTCTTAAAAGGACTGGCTGTATGGGCAACTAAGAATAGCGAGCCGAACGCACAGGGCTCAGAGGAATGAAGCCTCTTCACTGCCATGTGGCAGCGTGATTTCGTAGCAGCGTGACCTCTCAAAGCACTGCATCCTCAAAACAAAACGCCTCTGCGCTGGGCAGGAGCGTTTGCGACTATTGGGGATAACGCCCAAAAAGGCAACATAAGACAACATAGAAACGGCATAAAGCGCCTGAAAGTTCAGGGAGCTTCAGCGTATTCAGCTTGAATACTGGAAGCGCTTTCGCGTACATGGTGCTCCACGTGGGGTGGCCGGACGGCATACCGGGCAATCGTGCATAGAATTTTGGCACTCGCCCGTACCGTTCCCGACACGGTGCCGGTGATCTTCGACACCCCGACGCGGCGCCGGTACGAGACAGGCACTTCACAGATACGAAGCCCCGCCTCGGCTGCCTTGATCTGCATCTCAATGGTCCACCCGAACGTACGATCGCGCATGTTCAGGCGCTGCAGCGCGTCGTAGCGAATCGCCCGAAAGGGACCGAGGTCGGTGTAGCGTACGTCCCAGATCCATCGCATGAGCGTACACGCGAGCCGATTCCCGATCTGCGCCTGCGGGAGCAGTGCACCCGGCTCGGACTCGCCCCGCATGCGCGAACCAATCACAAAGTCGGCGTCTTCGCTGCAGATTGGATCGACCAGTCGCGGGAGTTCGTCGGGATGATCGCTGTAGTCGCCATCCAGAAAGACAATTACGTCCGGGTTCTGCTGGGATGCGTACGCCAGCCCACGCAGGCAGGCGGCACCGTATCCTTGCTCCGGCTCACGCACAACCGTAGCTCCTGCCGCCCGGGCATTGCGCTCGGTCGCATCGGTCGAGGCGTTATTGACCACTACAACCTCATCTACTTGATGCGCGGGCAGGTCACCAATAACCTGACCGATCGCTTTCGCTTCGTTGAATGCAGGGATGATGACAAGCGTTTTCATGTACGACACAGTAAGAATCTTACCAGTGGGAGAGGGAAGCGCAACAGGCACCTACAGGGGGCTCGGTTGCGTAATGCAGGCACACGCGCACTTCCAATGCAAGGTCAGCGAGCCTATGGGGCAGATCTACGTGTCAGCGAGGCGGTGTGCCGTTACGGTTCATCCGGCAGAGCGTAAAACCACGCTCTGCGCCCCCCTGTGCTACTGGAAATCGTCCATGTCAAAGTCATCATCGTCAAAGTCGTCTTCATCGAACCCACCGTTGCCGAACGATGAGAGCATCGACCCCATAATATCGCTGTATGCCTGTCCATCGTCGCTCATCTCTTTGCCAATGAGCGAGTTTTGGTGCAGTGCCTCAAGCACCATCTCCATCATAACCATACGCTGCGCTTCAGAGCCGGGCGACGTTTCTTCGTCGACCACCTCCTGCAAGCCATCAACCGCCTTGAGACGTGACCGATACTCGGCATCCGACAGGTCCTGGTTGAGGCGTACGTTGTTGTTTTTTGTGAACCAGGCCAGCACGTCGGCATAGCGCTCGCGCTCCCCCCCTTTGTCGGCCGGGTCCGGGAAGTACTGCGTAAACACGGTGCGGATGGCGCGCCCGATAAGCGTATAAGCAACGTTCTCTGCCCCCTCTTGCTCACCCTCGTAGACAAGCTCAACCTTTCCGGTGATGGCAGGGGCCAGGTGGAGCAGGTCGCTTACCCGTACGCTGGTTGTGTCTTCCCCGTTAATCAGTGAGCGGCGTTCAGCAGCGGAGATCAACAGCTCCATGGCGGCGCGCGTCACACGCACAGAGACCCCGGACTTCTGGTCGATGTATTCGCTGTTGCGCGCCTCGAAAGCAATTTGCTCTACGATCTCGCGAAAGACATATGGAATGGAGACGTCGACCGGCATCGCCTGGGCGCCGTCGGATCGGTCTTGCCAGGCCTCCTGGTCGGTGATCGCCATGCCCACGTCTACCGTCTTCGGGTAGTGGGTGATGATCTGACTGTCGATGCGATCTTTGAGCGGCGTAATCAGATTCCCGCGGCTGGTGTAGTCTTCAGGATTCGCCGAAAACACCAGCATCACGTCGAGCGGGAAGCGCACGTTGAACCCCCGGATCTGAATGTCCTGCTCTTCCATAATGTTGAGCAGCCCCACCTGGATGCGCGGCTGCAGGTCGGGCAGTTCGTTGATCGCGAAGATGCCCCGGTTCGTGCGCGGGATGATGCCAAAGTGGATGATCTCCTCATCTGCATAGGTGAGGCGCAAGTTGGCAGCCTTAATCGGATCGATATCGCCAATGAGATCAGCGATCGTGGTATCGGGCGTCGCCAGCTTCTCACCGTAGCGCGCCGAGCGTGGCAGCCAGTCGATGGGGGCCTCGTCGCCGTATTCCTCTACCAGCTCCCGCCCCTGCTTCGTGAGCGGATCATACGGATGCTCGTTCAGCGGCGTGTCTTTCAGGACAGGAGTCCACTCGCTCAACAGACGGGGCAGCATGCGCACAATACGACTCTTCGCCTGCCCCCGCAGTCCGAGCAGGATAATGTCGTGCTTACTCAGAATGGCATTCTGAAGCTGCGGGATGACGGTGCGGTCGTATCCGATCACACCCGGAAAGATCTTTTCGCCGGTCTGGAGCTTGCGCATCAGGTTCGCACGCATCTCTTCTTTGACAGTGCGCTTCGTGTATCCAGACGCACGAAGTCCGCCAAGTGTGCTGATGTCAGGAGGAGCTGTGTCAGGGTGTATCATAAAGCGAGAACAAGACAGATAAGCGTGCAGGAGTATGCCGCCCATTGGCACGCCCGGTGTTTTGGGCTGTTCCTCTCAAGAGGGACTCCTGGCCTCTCGTATCACCGTATATACAGGCCGGCACGCAACTTCGCGATTATGTTACGCAACGTGCGCATCCCCATACGGTATGTTGATGCTGCAATGCGCCATTCCTCCTTCATCCACCTACAGCATGTTTATGCATACCTCTCCTTTCTACCGGCATCTGTATACGTTTGGAGCTGCGCTGCTGCTAAGCGCGGTCGTAGCTGTTGGATCGGCCGACGCCCAGCGCGCCTCCGGAAGTATTGGACTGGGCGGGCAGATCGGGTCGCCCAGTGGGGTCACCGTCAAGCTCTATAACGCAGGCGGCCCTTCGTATGACTTTCTCGCGGCCTGGGACCTGAACGAGTTTTTCTTCCTGAATGCGCATGCGCAGTTCAACCAGGCGATTCAGGCCCAGAATGTATCGGGCCTGGAGTGGTTCTTTGGTCCAGGCGCTTACATCGGTGTCCGCGATGAAGACGCCGTTCTTGGCATGAGCGGCCGCATCGGACTGAACTGGATGGCGAACAATCACGTCGAGTTCTTCGGGCATCTTACGCCGCGCATTGATCTGATTCCAAGCACCAGCGGCGATGTTGGCGGCGGGCTCGGACTCCGATACTACTTTTAAGAACCTGCCTGTTTAGCGCCCCTTTTCAGCGCTCCCCCGGCGCTACGACACACGTCTTGCGTTTGCCCGTCTCGGTAGTTCACTCAAAGACGGTGTTCAGGCGGATGCGCCGCGCATCCGCCTGAACGGTATACTGGCGCGACCGCGCGCGCCTCTCTCTGTCCGTTCCTCTAATGAGTGCAGCCCTCCTCTGCTGCGTTCCGTGTAACGCATTGCGGGTTATGCTGGACACCCTGCCTTGTATCCATTACCATAGGGGTGCATTCTTTTTTGCTGTTGATGCCCCCTCCCCTATGGAATCATCGCCCACGACCTCCGCAGAAAGCGCTTCCGCGTCTACGACGCCTCATGGCAGCCCCCGCTGGATCTTTATCGGAGTGGCGCTGCTGCTCATCGCCGGTGCGGTGGGACTTAGCGGACGGGCACCAGAGGTGAACGGCCACTTTGGCATCTGGTCGCTGCTTCCGCCCCTGGTCGCCATTGTACTGGCGTTCTACACGCGCGAGGTGGTGAGTGCTCTCTTTCTGGGCGTTGCCGTAGGGGGCGTTGTAGCGGGCGAGCTTAACATCGTACAGGAGTTTCTCATCCCAGCGATCGGCACGCAGGACTTCGCGCTGATTCTGCTTGTCTATCTGTGGGCGCTGGGCGGGCTTATCGGGCTCTGGACCCGTACCGGCGGCGCCCTGCGCTTTGCACGCTGGGCGAGCGGCCTCATTGTACGCGGCCCCCGCTCAGCGAAGTTCTTTGCCTGGATCATGGGACTCGTCTTCCACCAGGGCGGCACGGTAAGCACTGTGCTCACCGGCGCTACGGTGCGCCCGATCAGCGACGAGCACAACGTGTCGCACGAGGAGCTCTCGTATATGGTGGATTCGACCGCCTCGCCCGCCGCTACGCTCATCCCGTTTAACGTGTGGCCGATCTACGTGGGGGGACTCGTAGCGGGCACGATCCCCCTGCTTGAGACGTCGCAGCAGGGCATCGCGTTTTTCTTCTCGTCGCTCCCCTACAACTTCTACGCGATCTTTGCGGTGATCATCACGCTGCTCTTTGCGTGGGAGAAGCTGCCGTTCGTACCGGGCAAGCAGATGCGCGCTGCAATGGACCGGGCCCGCAGCACAGGCAAGCTCGATCGTGAGGGCGCTAATCCCCTCGCCGCCAAGGATCTTACCGAGATGAAAGTACCCGAGACCTACCGTCCGGGACTCACAGACTTCTTCGGTCCCATCGGGGTGCTGCTGGGCGTCGCGATTATTCCGTACATGGTCACCTACTTCTACCTGGGCCGCACCGACGACCCGATGCTGCTCATCGCCGAAGCCTTCGTGCTGGCGGCGCTGGTCGGTATGATCATCGCACTCGCGAAGGGGATGGAGCTGCAAGACGCGATCGACGGCTTTGTGGACGGCTGCCGGGGCGTTACCATCGGCGCAATTATTCTTGCACTGGCGGTCACCCTCAAAGAGGTCGCCGACGCCGTGGGCACCGCCGACTACGTGGTGGCGGCGCTGGGCGACGTGCTCTTACCGGCCACCTTGCCCGCCCTCCTGATGGGCCTCTGCCTGCTGATCGCATTCTCGACGGGCACCTCTTGGGGGACATACGCGGTGGTCTTCCCGGTTGCGATGCCCCTGGCCTGGGCCGTGGCCCCCGAGCCGTTCTTCATCACGCTGTGCTTTGCCGCTGTGGTCGGCGGAAGCGTCTTTGGCGACCAGTGCTCTCCAATTTCGGATACGACGATCCTCTCCTCGCTTGCCACCGGCACCGACCTGATGGATCACGTCTATACCCAGTTTCCACTCGCCATCCTGGCCGGCGGCCTCGCCGCAGCGTTGTATACCGTGCTGGCGGTGTTTGCGGTGTGAGGTGGACGTGGAGACGTGTTGTCTGCATGAACAGTGATCTGTGGCAGCGTGCCGATCTATTCAATCTGAAATAGGGAGGGGCAGTCTGATCTGTTCAGAAAGCCGTTCCCCGTTACGTAGGGACACGGCGGCGCCGTGGCACGTATTTAGCAACCTGCTCCCAGAGCGCCGGGGACTGCTTGCCTCTCCAGCTATGCGGTCCCCGGCTATGGGGCTTGCCCCCCCTCGTTTCGCCCTGTAGCCCGGGATCAGGAGCGAAGCGGATATCCCGGGCGGCCATTGAGCCATGCTAAACAGATCCCCCTTCGAAGGGAGAAATGATCAGACAACATAAGAGAAGGGAGATGTCAGGATTACGTATTCGGCCTCAAGGCGATCAGCAAAGGAAAAAGAAACCTGCACATGCCGTTATATAACTGATTCACATATATAAAAAGCCGCTGCCCTCCTTAGTTGGAGAGCAGCGGCTTTAAATGACATACACCAAAATTGAAGGCAGCAAGCCACCTACTCTTCAATCAGGTCGTCCATACGAATTGGAAGGACACGGAAGTCATCATTCCGGCGGGTTGTTGGCCCTGTTACCGTTACCGTACCGTCAGGAATTGCTTCTCCTACCAGCTCCGAGGTCGTGTCTCTGTTGAAACGCATCGTCGCCGTTTCTCCTGATCCATCGGTGATGTCGTAGCTTCCATCACCGCCTCCGGCTTGAAAGACGTCATCACCCTTGTCGTCGATCGTTACGCCTTCAAAGCGCACCAGCCGTCCTTGAAACGCTTCAGGATCCGCGAGATATTCTGCGATGGTGATCACCTCTGGCTCAACGATATTGCCAGACGAGAGTATCTCAAAATCGTCAACGGAAAGCTGACGTGCTGCGTTAAAGGTATCCATTTCACCAGTGAATCGAACTTCATCACCGTCATCAAATGCCGATTCCCATCCCCCACCGTCGAAGGCTTGCAGGCCACCGGTCTCGTCTTGGAAGTATGCATCGACCCCAAGGACACGACTTACGGTCGCCCTTACTTCAACGGGTGTACCATCTTCCAAATCACGCGCCTCCGCAATCGAAATAGACTCGTCCTCTTCAGTAAAGCTCGGCGGCAGCAGTACGCCGTCGATGAGGTGGAAAACATTTGCAAAGTTATCGGTGAAACGATCCACACCGCCTTCAAGGACGATATTAGCCTGGCCACCGTTGATTTCAATGCCGCCTTCTGTCTGGGTGAACGTTACTTCTTCACCCTGTGCCGTTGGCACAGACACCTCGCCATCGCTAGCGGCAAGCAGCTCAACGAGGGTACCAGAGTCGATCGGTCCGCCCTCCTCATCAACGATCACATGGTACAGGAGGATCTGCTCCAGCTCGTCTTCCGTGAAGTCGTTAGGATCAACCGCATCAATGGCCTCATTGATGGGTGCAAACAGCGTCCAGTCTGAAGCTTCACCGAAGCTTTCAGCCAGCTCCAGATCAACTGCCAGATTCACGAGAGATTCGGTCGAAGCTGTGAGTCCCAGGCGCTCAGGCAGTGAGCGATTTTCGAGCAGCAGCCCGTCAATCACGTGCAGCACACCGTTGTCGGCTTCAATATCGGCTTCAGCGATTGCATTGCCGTTTATCAGGAAGTTACCTTCGTCATCTGTGGTGACACGAATAGCGTCTCCGGCTGCTGTTTGAACGTCACCTTCGCTCAAGCCACTTGAGAGGACGCGACTGGGAAGCACATGGTACTGGACCACGGCGCTGAGCAGCTCTTCATTGTCCTCATCCAGCGCTGCACCAAGGTTAATATCCGTAAAGGCGCTGTTGTTGGGAGCAAACACAGTGATGTCAGCATCTGGGTTCGCTGTGAGATCCAGCTGTCCTGATTCCTCTACCGCTGTAAACAGCGTAGTCAGGTCATCGCGCTCACCAAGAATGTCGGCCAGCAGTGTAGGCTCGTCCCCATTGTCGTCATCGCCATTTCCTGGTGGTTCCGTGGAGACCGGGTCGTCGCTGTCGCAAGCGGCAAGCGATAGCACAAGCGCCATCGCAAGCAGGTAAACGGCCATACGTGAGCCGCGTAACATCGTGTTCAAC
>NZ_JARWGJ010000111.1:0-33910 GCF_040409695.1 Longimonas sp. | reverse complement strand
TAGAGAGCAGCAGGTCGTAGCTGGGGGCGGTATCGAGCCCGGAGGTGACCGTCCACGTAAACGGCGCGACGTTATCGGGCAGCTCGCCCATCGGGTCGGTGGGCGCTCCATCGGTGCGGTCGAAGGTGAGGCCGCCATCGATGGCAGGGTTCTCACGCAGCAGCACGAGCCCTTCGAATCCAGTCGGATCGACGTATCCAACCAGCCCCGTCGCATCAGCGATATCATTGTCGGTGGTTGCGATGTCGCTGAACGTAAAAGCGCCCAGATCAGGCTTAGCGCCGAAAAAGCGGTCGTTGCCGGCAAGGTCGGTGGCAAGGCCTTCAGCGACGCCCCCGGATTCGAACGGAGCGAACGTGCCGCGAGCAATCGCGGGGGAGCCGGCGGTGAGGCGCACATCGCCCGCTGCAGCATCGGCGAAGAACGGGTCGGCGTCGAGGTTGGTGCTTTGCTCAAAATCGACTGCTGTGCCGTCTGGATCCAAAAAGAGGACTGTGCTGCCCCCTTCTGTCGTAATGCCGCTGTCCTCGGCCTCTTGCACCAGGGCGTTCTGAAGACGAAGAGTGGTTTCGCCTTGGATCCCGATCTGGTTGGTGCTGCCATCCTGCCCGGCGTTCCCCCAGAGGATGCTGTTGGTTAGTGTAAGCTCTGTTTCGCCAGGGTCTTCAGCAACGCTCACAATTGCACTGCCCGTATTGGGCACGATATTGCCCGCAAAGGTCGTGTTCACGAGAGTCGGCGCGCTACGCCCTCCCTCGGTGAGAATGAGAAGTCCACCGGCCCCTAAAAACCCACCGGCGTTGGCAGCGAAAACGGTATTGATAATCTGCGGACTCGTGGCTCCAACGATCGCCATGCCTCCACCTGCCAGTTCGCTGCTGTTGCCTGTAACGACGAGGTTCGTTAGATGAGCCTGCGGGTCGTTCTCAGAGCTTTCGGATACGATGCCAATTCCACCACCGAAGCGGCTACCTCCGTTGTTGCCTATGATCAGGAGATTTGAGAGTCGGGGACTGCACGGGTTGTCCTGGCCATTACAGAACAGCCCGGCGCCCATCTGACTGGTGCCTCCACCGCCCGTTCCCGAAAGGTTGCCGCCTGTAATTACGATGCCGTCAACCACGGTCGCTGGCGTGATGCCATCCGGATTGGCACTCCCGTCGAGCGTAAGCACGTGGAGGCTGTTGGTATCGGAGGCGTCTGTTGCCTGCTCTACGATGCCATCGCTGTTTGTGGTGCTGTTCCCGCCGATGTCGCCCGAGAGGATGGTCCGGTTTTCTGTTAGACTGCGCGAGCCCAGCGCAGCAATCACTTCATCAACATCCTGGAATGATTCGTTGCTGTTCCACCCGCCGTAAATTTGCACGCCTTCATTCGTCTCGTCGATACGGAACGTAGCCGCGCGCTCGGCCTCGCTTATGTCCGACGGGTCTGCCGGACGGGTCGGCGTGTAGATGCCTTCGGCCACAACAATGGCATCCCCAGTGCGGGCCAGCTGTAGGGCCTGTTGCAAGTCAGTGAACGCATCGCCAAAGGACGATCCGTCTTCATCGCCGTCGGCATCAGCATGCACGTAAAACACGGGTCCGCTATGTAAAGGGGATTCGTAGGCCCCAATGTTCACGGTGCCGTCTTGAATTCGTTGGTCGCCCAGTATATCGGTCGTTACAGATTCGGCGACCCCTCCGCTGCTATACGGCGCATCGATACCGGCGTTGTAGAGGGGAGCATTCGCGGTAAAGCGGAGCCCGTCGGCGGGGGTGCCCAGCCGCCCATCAGCGCCAGCGGGATTGTCGATGTTAACGAATTGCGGATCGTCATCGAGCACGGTATCGCACGTCGTATCGCCCCCCGGACATCCATCTTCGGCCAGCACATGCTGAAACGCAGGAACGCCAGCACTCGGATCGTCGAGTTCGTCACCAAATGGGTCCGCAGTGTTATTCCAGAAGACAGTATTGACATATTCGGGCGCCATGGTCGTGCCCGTGTTAACGCCATCGTGGTAGACGGCTCCGCCATCAGTTGTCGCCTCGTTATTGACAATGTGTGTATTGATGACCTGCGAGGTAAGGGTGCCGCCTGCTATAGCACGCTTGTAAAGTGCCCCACCCCGGTCGGCTTCGTTCGAGACAAACAGTGCATTTACCCATACAGGGGCCGTAGTACCCCCCGTACTGGCGCTCGCATAGAGCCCGCCCCCTTCATCGGCCTCGTTTTTAGTCACAATCACATTGGAGATAAACGGGGCCGCCGTGCCAAGAAAGCTGTCGATATACACCCCTCCACCACTAATCGCGGCATTTTGGGTGATGCGCAGGTTGCGAAGCGTTGGACGTGCATCATTGGCTATACTCGCCAAGTGTAATCCGCCCCCGGCATCCGACGGATCCCCGGTTTCAGGCTGATCGTCGTTGGCATTGCCATCACGAATGGTGACCCCATCGATCACGGTGTTTGCGGTGATGGGGGTGTTTGTGGCCCGCATCACCACGACGTTATAGCTGTTCTCTGCGTTGGTGCTGGCGTCATCATCAATGTTGCCCGAGAGGATGGTTTCATTGGCGGACAGGTTGCGACCGTCCAGCGCGTCTTCGACCTCCGATACGTCGCTGAACGTTTCGCCTCCGCTCCAGCCGCCATATATCTTCAGACCGTCCTGTGCGCCGCTGATCTCAAAGCGCGCGTCGCGGTCGGAGGCATCGCTCGTTGGCACGTAGCGCCCGGTGGCAATCACAATCACATCGCTTCCCGTGGCGCGGTTGAGCGCATCCTGTAGATCCGTAAACGCGTCGTCGAACGACGAGCCGTCGTTTTCGCCGGCTGTGGCGCTTGCATTCACATAGTAGATCGGGCCGGAGTACGAGGCTTTGCGCTCATAGGCACCAAGACTGACCGTACCGTTCTGAATGCGCGCCTCGCCCAACAGGTCAGTATCGACGCTTGAAGGCACGGCACTATTATCCCCCGAATCCAGAGCCGGTGAACCGCTCTGCAGGCGCAGGCCGTCGTCCTCGGTGCCGAATGCCCCATCTTCTCCCGTGGGAGTATCTGCGTCGACAAAGCCAGGATCAACACCAAGGTTATCGCCGCCGTCAATGTTGTTGCTGTTTCCCCCAACGCCGGGACCATTGACACCGCCTTCGATAAGCGTGTGGCGGAGCGTTGGGGTAGCACCGAAGTTGTAGATTTCATCACCGCTACCGGCAGTGTTATTCCACAAGATCGCGTTGGTTATTACGGGGGCAGACTCATCACCGTATATCGCCCCCCCGTTCGTGTTTGCGCTGTTGCGGGTAAATGTCGCATTTATGATCTGGGGCTGACTTGTACCGCCAAGGGACGCCGTGTTGTACATCCCTCCCCCATTGGCACCTGCCGTGTTACCGGTAAAGATCGCGTTTATAACCCGGGGGCTGCTTGTGCCGCGCACCCCAATGTTGTAGAGTCCCCCTCCGAAGCGTCCGGCAGTGTTGCCAGCAAAGACAATATTTGTGAATTGCGGACTGCATTCGTTGTCGTTGCCGTTACCGTTACAGTATGCCCCGCCGCCGGCCCCACTAGAACGTGGGCTGGATATGCGGGTGTCATTGGCTTGTCCACCTGTAATAACAAAACCGTCGAGCACGGTACCGGCTGTGATCGTGCCGCCCGTCGTACCGTCCAGGTATACCACCGTGTAGCTGTTTTCGCCCCGGATGTCACTTGCATCTCCGGTAATGCCGCTCGTGGTAATGTCGTCGCCATCAATGTCCCCAGAGAGCACGGTTGGGTTCTGGCCCAGGTCGCGACCGGCCAGATTGTTTTCCACATCGTCGATATCTGAAAACGATTCATTTCCACTCCATCCGCCATAGATCTTCAAGCCGTCCTGTGCACCGGTGATCTCAAAGCGCGCGTCGCGGTCGGAGGCGTCATCGGTCGGCAGATAGCGCCCGGCGGCAATGACGATGACATCATCACCGGTGGCATTGCTTAGCGCGCCTTGTAAAGAGAGCGCATCGCCATCGGCAAACGAAGAGCCGTCGTTGCTCGCGTCGCCGGTCTCGGTGACGTGGTAGACCGTCTGCGCGTGGGCGGCCTTTGGAGTGACATGCATGCCTACTAAAAAGACGAGCAGACTCAACATCCCTATGCAGTTCAGCCAGCTGGATGCACGGACGTGCGCACCGCTGCTCGATGTGAACACGACCCGTCGAGCAGAGAAGCCCCCTACGGAGAAACGACAGCATGGATTATTTTGTAACGTAGAGGCCATGGGAAACGGGGATGCAGGGTACAGAGATCGATGTGATAGCAACGTGCTCCGGAAGAAGAGCACAAGTTTGCCATTCACGCATCCCCATAGTAGCCATTTATTTCTTTAGACGCTTTGGTATATGTGTCAAATGGTTTGCTATGTGTCTCAAATTAGCTCAAAATGATGAACATTAAGTGGGCGAGAGGAGGCCTGGGTAATATCTATATATTTGGTGTATAGTATCAACATGCTGGCTGAAACGGGTTCTTAGGCCTCCGCCGGTTCTTCGTCCCGGTAGAAGTCCACGACCTTCTCTGCTTTGGCGGGGCCGACCACATCGGCAAGGGCCTCCGCATCCGCCTGTTTGACCTGCTTCAGCGACCCAAATTCGCGGAGCAGCGTCTGGGCGGTCTTTTCGCCGATGCCGTGGATATCCAGAAGTTCAGAGCGCAGCATTTTCTTTTTACGCCGCTTACGCTGGTACGTGACCGCAAAGCGGTGGGCTTCGTTGCGCAGGTTCTGCAATAGCTTCAGCGACGGGTGGTCTTTGCCCAGGTAGAGCGGGTCGGGGTCGCCGGGTTGAAAGATTTCTTCGAGCCGTTTGGCAATGCCGATAACCGGAAACATGCCGTAGACATCCAGCTCCTTGAGTACGTTCACGGTGCTCGAGAGCTGTCCCTTGCCGCCATCCACCACGAGCAGATCGGGCCAGGGGCCGCCCTCCTTGACCATGCGTTTGTAGCGGCGGCGCACGACCTCGCGCATCGACTTGAAGTCGTCGGGCGTGCCGTCTTCCACAGAGCGGATCTTGTACGTACGGTATTCGCTCTTGCGCGGCGTGCCGTTCAGGAAGACGACGCACGAGGCCACGGTTTCGGTGCCGCCCAGGTGCGAAATGTCGATCCCGTCGATGCGCTTCGGCAGGTCGTCCATCTGAAGCGCCTCGCCCAGCTGTTTTACAGCTTCGGGGATGCGGTCGCGCTCGCGCTTCATACGCTGCAGCTTGTACTCGTTCACGAGCAGCTTGGCATTGGAGCACGCCATGCGCACGAGGCTGGCCTTCTCGCCGCGCTGCGGCACGCGAATGGGCACCTGGCGTCCTTTTTTCTGGCGCAGGAGCTCCTCCAGCGGCACGGTGTCCTGAGTGGGGTGCTCGTTGGGGTCAACGGCCAGAAGCACCTCGTTCGGGTAGAAATGGGCAGATGCGTAGTAGTCCTCGATCAGCGAAAGCATCAGCTCCTCATCCGTGCGCCCCTCAATCTGATGCAGATACGTGTGCCGCCGACCAATCATCTTGCCCTCGCGCACGCGAAAGAGCGTCCCACAGCCCACGCCCTCGTCGCGATCGACATGGAGCCCGAAGATGTCGCGGTCCTCGAAGTCTTGACTGACGATCTTCTGCCGCTCGGAGTAGGTCTCCAGCGCCTGAATCTGGTCGCGCAGGCGGGCGGCCTCCTCGAAGTCGAGGTTTGCCGAGGCCGTTTCCATCTGTTCCTTGAGATGCGAGGTGAGCGCCTTCGTATGTCCGTTCAGCAGCTGTTCCACCTGGTCGATCGTCTCTTGGTAATCCTCCTCCGATTGCTCGCCCACGCAGGGCCCTTTGCAGTTGTCGATGTGGTACTGCAGGCAGACCTCGTGCTTGCCTGCTTCGATCTTTTCTTTGGAGAGGTCGAGCTTGCAGGTGCGCAGCTGAAAGACCGACCGGATGGCGTCCATCATCTGATTGAGCTGCTTCACGTCGGTGTACGGACCGAAGTACTTCGATCCGTCGTTGCGCACCGAGCGCGTTTTGAAGACACGCGGGAAGCGCTCGTTCTTGATGCAGATGTACGGATAGGTCTTGTCATCGCGCAGGTTGACGTTGTAGCGCGGCTGTAGCTCCTTGATGAGGTTGTTTTCGAGGATGAGCGCCTCCACCTCGGTATCGGTTACGATCACTTCCACATCGGCGATCTTCTTCACCATCACCTCAATGCGCCCCGAGCGCTTGCGCCCCTGTTGAAAGTACGAGCGCACGCGGGTCCGAAGGTTTTTGGCCTTGCCCACGTACAGCACAGATCCTTTGTCGTCGAGGTGCTTGTACACGCCAGGCTCGCGGGGCAGGTGGTCAAGCTTTTTCTGGAGGACGTCGGTCATGGAGTCGAGGATGGTTCAACAAACGGTACATCTCCAAAACGAGTAGTTGGACGGGGTTGATTCCGCTGGACTGTAGACGTTCTGCAACCGATATGATGCGGGCAACATCCGGGGTTCACGATTCGTACATAAATTGCACAGTGCTCCTCCCGATATGCAGACCACATTGGCTATGAAGAAAGAGCTGACCGTACAGGTAGATGAAGAAGTGATCGACCAGGCTGCAGCACATGCAGAAGCGCGTGGACTGTCGCTCAATGACCTGGTGACCCGCTACCTTGCTTCGCTGGCATCCACACCCGCGCATGACGAGCCTGATGACGAACTGCCGCCCATCACACGGCGTCTTGCTGGATCTCTGAAAGGCAAAGGAGACAAGCGCTTTACAGGAGATCCCGACGCAGAAGGGCGCGTGGATGCTGATTTACGTGACGAATATCGCCGTTATCTTGAGCGTAAGCACCGCTAAAATGATAATACTTTTCGATACCAATGTGGTACTCGATGTGCTTCTCGCTCGTGATCCCTATGTGATAGAGGCAATGGCACTATTTGAGCATCTCGAACAAGGTCACCTAACAGGGTTCATAACCAGCACAACGATTACCACGGTGTATTACGTAGGGCGCAAGTCCGTGGGAGAGCAAACCATCCGTCGACGGATTCAGGACTTGCTTGATCTCTTTTCAGCGATACCTGTACCGGAGCCTGTGCTTCGGTCGGCGTTGGATCTTGCGTTTACCGACTTCGAAGACGCCGTGCTTCACGAGGCTGCGCGACAGGCAGATGCAGAGGGCATTGTGACGCGGAATGCACGCGACTTCACCGCCGCAACGCTCTCAGTTTATGATTCCGGGGAGCTGTTGCAGGTGATGCACGGCTAAGGACCGTCCAAGTTAGACCTTGTTTTCTATTCTAATCAGCAAAGTACTCTTCCCATGTTGTCGTGCTGCGGCTTATCCGCCCAGATTGCGTGTCTTCAAACTCAATCTGGATTCCCTGCGAGGTCGCGACAAGTTTGATACGCAAGTCAGGGGTTCCAATTGGCTCAGCCAAGTCTTCAACCTCAATAGCGTTGACAAAATCACGTGCTGACAGTTGATATTGTTCAGCATAAATGGTAATCAGAGATTCATAGCTAAGCAGTGTGACCAAGCTCACAAAGTTGTCACGGCTTATGACACCCTCAGATGGAGCTTCCGCCTGAACTTCTACTTGAAGAGCTTCTGTTTCAAAGTCTTGACCGCGCAGCCGAAATAACGCGAAGTCTTCCATCGTCATCTTGTTATCCTGATAGGAAACAAGATCTTCTAAAAGCTCCTCTTGTGTATCTTGTGCACAGACAGCGTCAGCACCCAACAGGGACAAAGCGAGAACAAAAAGTAACGTTAGGATACGCATTTTAATTCTGTTATATAGTTAGTTTACGGCGCGTCAACGAACAGCGGGGCATCGGGGCCAAGCGGGATTCCGAAAAAGATCCAGACGGCGAGCACAATGGTGCCGATAAGACCAAACGCGATAGAATACGGCAGCATGACAGCGATGATGCTTCCAATGCCTGCATTCTTGTCGTAGCGCTGCGCGAAGACAATGATCAGCGGGAAGTACGGCAGCAGTGGTGTCAGAATGTTGGTAAAGGAGTCGCCGATACGATACGCGGCCTGTGTGAGCTCGGGCGAGTAGCCCATCAGCATCAGCATAGGCACGAAAGTCGGACCCATGATAGCCCACTTGGCAGAGGCGCTTCCGACAAACAGGTTGATAAACGCAGATACAAAGATAAATGCAATGATCAGAGGAATTCCACTCAGACCCACCGAGGTCTCGAGCAGCTCCAGAAACTCGGCGCCTTTGATTGCGACAACCATATCGAGGTTTGACCAGCTGAACATCGCCACGAAGTGCGCTGCTGCAAACGCGAGTACGATATAGACCCCGAGGTCAGACATCGTCTCCGACATCATATCAGTGACATCCTTGTCTCGCTTGATTTTCTCAGTGACGAGTCCATAGACGAGTCCGGGTAAGAAGAAGATCACGACCATAAGTCCGACGATGGCGTTGAACGCGGGCTCAAACCCACCGTCAGGGCCACGCAGCGCTCCGCCTTCTGGAATAATAAGGAGCGCTGCGCCGGCGATTGCAGCGAAGAAAGCGACCGAGCCCCACAGGAGGCCTTTCTGTTCGACCTCTGTGAGGTTGTCTGAGGTGCTTTCGTCTTCTTCAAAGTCCTCGGGCGGCTCGTAGTCTCCGAGATAAGGCTCTACCACGTAGTCGGTGATGAGCCACCCGACGATCACGAACGCAGGCACGAGCGCGACAATGAGGTAGTAGTTGGCCAGCGCGGTAACGGCGTACTCGGGTTCAATGACATGGGCGGCCGGTTCGGTGAACGAGGCCAGCAGCACGTCGAGGGCGGAAGGAAGCAAGTTCGCACTAAATCCGGCTGATACCCCTGCAAAAGCGGCGGCGAGTCCGGCAAGAGGGTGGCGCCCGGCACCATAAAAAAGGAGGGCACCGAGGGGAATGACAACAACGTATCCGGCATCAACAGCCATATTCGACATGATACCTGTGAACACGATGGTCATCGTGAGCAGAGCATTGGGCACGGCGCGCATGAACGACCCAAGGGCAGCGCCGATGAACCCGGATTTATCAGCTACGCCAATGCCAAGCATCACGACCAGCACCAGACCCAGCGGGGGGAAGTCGGCGAAGGTATCCGCCATGTCGGTAAAGAGGCGCTGGATGTTGTCGCCTGAGAAGAGGCTTTCGACCGTGATGATCTCACCAGTACGGGGGTGCTCTACGCTTACGCCCAGGGCGCTTACGATAAGCGACACCAGCATGGTGATACCAATAAAGATAAAGAAGAGCGTAACAGGCTCTGGGAGCGCATTACCGGTACGCTCAACCATATTTAGAAAACGCTCTGAAAGCCCGGAAGGCTGATCGGCGTCGGTCTCAGGGGATGCTTCGGTAGGAGGAGTGCGATCGGCCATGCGATGAGAGCGACTCGTGTGAGAAAATCATACAGGTTGTACAAGAGGCTGCATTCCTAAGTACGCACAAGTACAGGAAAGACAGGCACCCTAACGTACAAACCCGACAGGATAATTACACACCGTATTGAAATGAGATAGGATGTGGAAGAGAATACAGAAGATCATGCAATAGGAAAGCGCTGCCGCGAGAGGCGGCAACGCTTCATAGAAACAGACAGGACGTGCAGCCAGGGCTGCTGTACAGCGTTCAGGCAGCCTTGAACGATGCGCTAAAAAAGTGCGCGAATCTCTTCAAACTTGTCGCGTTCGAACGAAAGGCTGTACTTTTCCGGCTCGTTCTCGTCGCCAACGGCGGTGAGCGGCTCGATATCAGATTTCTGAACCGTTTCGATGAACTCCTTAGGCTCGCACCCAAGCTCAGCTGCAAAGTCAGCAGCTGTAGCGGCGTAAATTCCTCCGTAGGTTTTGATATCGCCCGATGAGAAGTTATCTTCTCCTTTTGGTTTAAAGCTTACGCCCCGCATAGGATAACATGGCTGTGATGATCATGTAGTTACAGCATATAGCACTGAAAAACCTCTTGAGAGTTTCTACTACATCTGCAACGTTGCAGGTCGCGAACGATTGATGGAGTGCGTACCTTTATGCTTCTGTAGTGCTCGGGTATACCGAAGACACGCCGAAAACGGAGCGCACCGGACAGATGCACGACGGTACCTGTACACCAAAATTAGGGGCCACGTGGCTGCCAAACCGGTGGTTGACGAACCGGGTGCCGATGCCTACCTTTCACTGTGGTACACATTACGGGAAGCCAAATAGATGGGATCTTCAAAAGAACCAACCTCCGACATGGTTACCAGCATTGCCGCCCAGCTCATGATCTTGTATGACCAGGCTATGAGTGATAAAAACCCCGAAGCAGCGCGGGCGTATGCGCTTGCGCTCAATCTGCTGCGGCGTGAGACGAAGGGGGTGAAAATCTCTTTTGACGGTCCACCCCCTACGTTGCGACGCATCCCGACCGTTCATTTCCCCGAAGACCTTGCCGACCGTCTACCACCGAAGTACCGCCCGGAAACAACTGAGTAATACCGGCTACCGGGTCTTCAGGTCTATGTGGCGATCAAAGAGAAGGCGTCTGAACGGGTAATCCGTCCAGGTAGTTACCTGCACTCAGCTCGGGCATCCGTAACAGGTGCCCGAGGGTACGTTTCAGTACCTGGCTCCGGTCTGGTTACTGGTTGGATACACGCTTCGTGCGTTCGTCGGATGCAGACGCTTCCGGGTTCCCTGCCGGGCTCGCTTCCGGGCTGGATGTTTCTGGAACCGGAGTACCAAACATGCGCAGGGCGGTCGAGAGCAGGATCGCGCCCAGGATGAGCGAAGCCCACCACGGGAAGCCAAATCCAGCAGGGATGGTGCCCAGGGCAAGCGCAATAAAGCCGACGCTCAGTGCATAGGGCAGTTGCGTGCGTACGTGGTCGATATGATCGCATCCCGATGCCATTGACGACAGAATCGTAGTGTCAGAGATCGGGGAGCAGTGGTCGCCCCATACCGATCCGGCCAGCACGCACGACACTGCCGAGTACATGATGTGATAGTTGGTCGGATCCGCCATGTTGTTCGCTTGCAGCACGGCCCACACAAGAGGGATGACGAGGGGCATCAGAATGCCCATGGTACCCCAGCTTGACCCTGTCGCGAAAGCGGTAGCAGCAGCAAGCACGAAGATAATAGCCGGTACGATACCGGGATGCAGCGTTGTGCCGAGAATAGAGACCAGGTAATCGGCTGTGTGGAGCACCTCTGTAATGTCGGAGAGCGCCCAGGCCAGCACAAGAATGATCATCGCGAACAGCATGGACTTGAGTCCGCTGTACCAGGCATCGACGGTTTCTTCGAGCGAGAGCAGCTGCTGGCCGATTGAAAGCGCCGCGGCAGCGATCACGCCGAGCAGCGATCCCCACAGTAGAGCTGTGTATGAGTCGGCTGCACCGATAATCTCGCGGATTGAAGCCTCGCTTCCTGCAGCGTCAACGCCTGTCCAGTATAGCCCGGCAAGCACGCTCCCTACCAGTACGACAATAGGGATTACAGCATTCAATGCACGAAGCGGAATGCCCTCTTTGGGCGCCATCTCATCGTTGTCTTCCGCAGCGGCCTCGTCCAATTTAGCGTTGGGACTTGCCACCTGGCCGGTGGTGCGCGCTCGGATCTCGGCGCGGGCCATCGGGCCAAAGTCGCGGTTCGAGTTGGCCACAACAAAGACAAAGTAGAGCGCCAGCCACGGGTAGAAGCTGTAAGCGAGCGAGCTCAGAAAGATCGAATAGGCCCCTTCGTTGAAACCGTCAATGGCCTCCACGGCCGTTCCAACGAGTCCGACCTGGTAGCCAATCCAGGTTGTTACAAGGGCGACACAAGCAATAGGAGCAGCGGTAGAGTCGACGATGTAGGCGAGCTTCTCGCGAGACACCTTAAGCCGGTCGGTTACCGGGCGCATGGTGTTGCCTACGACAAGCGTGTTGGCGTAGTCGTCGAAGAACATCCCCACGCCGAGCGTACCGGTAGCCAGTTGGGCACGGCGGGGCGTATTGGCCCAGGTCACGAGCCGCTCCACGATGCCATAGGTGCCTCCGTTCTTGGAGATAATGCCCACCATCCCGCCTATCATGAGCGAGAAGAGGATGATCGCGACGTGCGATTCGTTGGCGAGCGCGCCCAGCACATAGATCTCAAGCGTTTCGAGAAGTCCAACAAATAAGCCGGAGATTGAAAATCCGGCAGCCATCCAGGCGCCCACCCAGATGCCAAGAAAGAGGGCCGGCACCACGCGTTTGAAGGCAAGCGCCATACCGATGGCCAGCAGCGGGGGAAGAATGGAGAGCCAGGCCGGGATTGCTCGTGTGCGGGCCTGGTCGAGCGTCTGCCCCCCTTGTACGAGCTGCACATCAAGCCCCCCTGTGTCGCGCACGATCAGTCCCTCGGCGACCCACCCGCCATCGTCCGGTTCAAGCGTGGCTGAGGCCGAACCGACCTGCACCTGCGCGCCCGGCGTGAGCGATTCGTCGGGGTCGTCGACGCGGATGTCGAAGGCGATGCCGTTTAGCACGACGCGGGGTGCTTCGACCGACTGGGCATGAGCGGGCGGAGCGTTCACAAGCAGAGCACTGAGGCAGCAGGCTGCAAGAACAGCGAGCAGCAGGCGGCTCGAAGGCAAAGAGGCAGGAAGCATAAAGTAGCGTGCAGAGACGGGGCAGCAGAGAAACTACGCAGTGGTACCAAAGATGCGGTCGCCCGCATCGCCCAGACCGGGGCGGATGAAGGCATTCTCGTCGAGCTCACGGTCGAGGGTTGCTGCAACGATGCGAACATCCGGGTGCGCCTCGTAGAGTGCACGTACGCCTTCAGGAGCGGCCACGAGGCACGCGAAGGTAAAGCGCTCGGCTCCCTTCTGCTTGAGGTGGGTAATCGCTTGCGTGGCGCTTCCACCCGTAGCCAGCATCGGATCGACAACGAACACCTGAGCGCGGTCGACGCTATCGGGAATGTTCGCGTAGTAGTCGACCGGCTGGTGGGTGTCTTCGTCGCGATGCATGCCCAGATGCCCGACGCGCGCCTCTGGCACAAAGCGTACGAATCCATCTACCATGCCGAGGCCGGCTCGCATAATCGGTACAACGATTACTTCCTCGGCAATGGCATAGCCTGTGGTCGACTCCAGCGGAGTCTCGATGGTGACCTCAGCCAGGTCGATCGGACGAAGCGCCTCGTATGCGAGTACGGCGGCCGCATCCGATACGGTCTTGCGGAATAGACCGTGTGCGGTGGTGCGGTCGCGCAGCAGCGTCAGGTCGCGCTTGAGCAGCGGATGGTCAACAACGGTGAGCGTGTCAATATGAGAGACATCCATACCAGTACGTGCGTGTGGAATGTGAAGGGCGAATAGGCCAGGTGCGGCTTAATCGTCATCAGACGCACTGATCTCGGTAGCACCGCCGTTTTCCCAGGGCCGTCGCTCGAAGTAGCTGTCGGTTAGCTCGGTCAGCTTGCCTGAAAGCGCGATCAGTGCGATCAGGTTGGGCACCACCACAAGGCCAAGTGCAATATCGCCGATGGTCCATATCGTGGTGAGTGCGGTAATGGCTCCGGTGAAGTTCATGATCACGAAGATGACCTTGTAGGGTAGCACGGCGCTATCACCAAAGAGGTAGTGCGCACAGCGGTCGCCGTAATAGCTCCACGATATGGAGGTGGAGATGGCAAACAGGATGACGCTAAGAATCACAATGTAGCCCCCCCAGTCGCCGAGGGGAGAGAGACCCCGCTGAAAGGCGAGTTGGGTAAGCGGAGCGCCGTTGCGCACGCCGCCGCCGTAGAGGGATTCATAGGTGGTGCCATCCTGTGCGATCGCGATGTTGTCGGACGGGTGGATGGTTCCCGTGAACGGCTCCGAGAGGTCGGCGTCTTCCGCGCAAGGGCCCGTGCACTCAATAAAGAGGCGACTAACGACTGCTTCGTTCCAGGCGAGTGCGGGTTCGCCTTCAGGTACGCGCTGCACGCCGTCTTCGACGCGTATGCGCTCAGGGGCTTCCTCAGTAAAGAGCCCCCCTTCGTCCTGCACGCGATACGATATGTTGCCCGAGTCCAGGTCGAACTGCGTCGGCACCGGATCCCCCCATACACCGGTTACCAGAATGACCATGGCCGTTAGCGTACAGATGATAATGGTATCGATAAACGGCTCCAGCAGAGCCACGACGCCTTCCGACGACGGCTCGTTGGTCTTTGCTGCCGAGTGCGCAATGGGGGCCGATCCCTGTCCGGCCTCGTTAGAGAAGAGGCCGCGTCGCACACCGTACATAAGGGTAAGCAAGAAAACCCCTGTTCCTGTACCTGCAACTCCGGCCGACGGATTGAAGGCTTCCGTGAATACGCTGGCGAAGGTAGGCAGAAGTTGGTCGTAGTTAAGCGCCAGAATGACAACAGCGCCCAATACGTAGATGCCAGCCATCACGGGGGCCACAATGCCCGTAACTTTGCCAATGCGGGTAATGCCTCCCAGAATGACGAGAGCAATGACGGAAGCCACCACGAGCCCCGTAATCCAGGGCTCAATGCCAAAGTCGGCACGCATCGTATCGGCAACGGTGTTCGACTGCACCGCGTTGCCGGTCAAGAACGACGTGGCGATGAGCATAATTGCAAAAAAGACCGCTGCGGGCTTCCAGGCGCTACCCAGTCCGCGTTCGATATAGTACATCGGACCTCCAGACACGGAGCCCATCCATGATTTGAGGCCTTCGGTCTCATCGCGAACGTCGCGGTAGAACTGAGCCAGCGTCACTTCGCTGTACTTCGTAGCCATCCCTACAAATGCGGTAACCCACATCCAGAACAGGGCACCTGGGCCGCCAAAATGGATAGCGAGAGCGACCCCTGCGATGTTACCAATTCCGACCGTGGCAGACAGGGCGGTGGTCAATGCCTGAAAGTGCGGCACGTCGCCCGGGTCGTCGGGGTTGTCGTATTTGCCGGTGGTGACCCAGAACCCGTGTGCGAGCTTTCGAAACTGGATAAAGCCCAGTTGAAACGTGAGGTAGAACCCGGTACCCAGAAGAAGAATGACAACCCAGGGAATCATCTGGCCGTCGCCCACAGGGACGCCGTACGACCAGACCAGGTCGTTTAAGAACTCAACGGTGCGCTGAAACCACATAAAGCAGACAAAGACAAATGGAGAAAACCACACAAAATCAGGGGG
Source organism: Longimonas sp. (assembly GCF_040409695.1). Taxonomy (GTDB): domain Bacteria; phylum Bacteroidota; class Rhodothermia; order Rhodothermales; family Salinibacteraceae; genus Longimonas. The sequence goes on along the minus strand of NZ_JARWGJ010000111.1, from coordinate 18,756 downwards.
CCCGGGCGGCTACAGCAGGGGGCGTGCCTGTAGGAGCAGTATGCCTGCTAAGATACGTGGCGCACGGTGCCTGGGTAGTAAAGTACGACGACATAGACGGCTATGTCCATGTACACCGCTCGGATAAAAAGAGCAAATAGAGCGCCTTCGCCACGCATCGCAACCGATATGGCGCTGCAACCGATAGACAGGAGACGCCCGAGCGGGGTACGCTTCGGTGAGAGACGCACGGCGTGCGTACACCTGTTTCAGTTGGAAAGATTTCAGTTGGAAAGAGCACGGGTAGGGACACGGTGGGCGTTTGAAGAACGCAGTCAGATTGCCGGATGCATTATAACGGGCAGCAGGCTATCTCGCAAGTCTGAATTGTACAGAAAGCGGTTCCAGAAGTGTTATCGGAGCCGAGCGGCCGACGAATCAGGTAAAATAGAAGACAGGGCGCACGCGCACATCGGCTATGACATTAGCTACGTGTACGGCTATACACTTCGACTTCCCTACTTTGGATTTCCTACTCCGACTTTTCCTATTCGGCGCAGCAGGACCAGCATAGATAGGACCAGCGTAGTAAAGCGCTATCTGGGGTCTACATTGCTGCTCCGGCTATTCGATAACCCCGCGCTCAGCCAGCGACGTGTGGGTAGTACCGGCAATAATGATATGGTCGTGTACGGGAATCCCCATCAGCTTGCCGGCTTCAACCAGCTGACGGGTGATGCGGACGTCCTGCCGGCTCGGTTCGGGATTGCCTGAAGGGTGGTTGTGGAGACAGATGACCGAGGCCGCGTTGTCGAGAATAGCCTGCTCAAAAACAGCCCGTGGCTCCACAATGCTTACTGCGAGTCCGCCCTCGCTCACGGTATAATCGCTGATAATCGTATTTGCTGTGTTGAGGTGAACCACCTTGAAGATCTCTTTCTTCAGGTCGCGCATGAGGGGGCCGTAGACCGCAGCAACGTCATCGGGGCATCCGACCTGGACCTCGTTCCCCGCGCGCTGCGAGGCGGCGCGCCGTCCCGCCTCGAAGGCGGCCATGAGCCGTGCAGCCTTCGCCGGACCAACCCCGCTAACACGCACGAGCTCCTTGAGCGGACGCCGCGAGACGTCGAAGAGCGATCCGAAAGCTTGCAAGAGCGTCTGCCCCAGTTGCACGGCCGACACAGGTCCGTCGCTGGTGCGGGTACCCGAACCCAGCAATATCGCCAGAATCTCGGCATCCGAGAGTCCGGGCGGTCCGCCCTGAATCAGCTTTTCGCGCGGCCGGTCGGAAGGGTCCCATTTATGAATGGGCGTCTGGTAGGCAAGGATCGGCTCACCGGGCTGGTTGGTGCGCGATGTAGCGGGGGCTTGCGGGGCCGCCTGGCGAGACGTCGAAGGGGGGCGATTAAACGCAGAGTGAGGGGAATCGGCCATAGCCAGTAGCACAGAATGTGAAACGCAAACAGGACGTTTCGATGACACGCGAGATACGTGCACCGCAACGTCCTGTGCGATGAGAGGCAACAGCCCTCGGGGCTCCTGGGGGCTGCAGCCAGTAGCTACAGCCAGGGCTACAGCGATGTAGTGCGGGAGCTACTCGGGCACGAGTTCGGTGAGCAGGTGTGCGTTGCTCGGGCTGTTGCGCACGTGCCGAAGCAGCGCTTGCATGGCTTCGACCGGATGCCGCGAGTTGAGGGCGCGGAAAAGCTGGTTGTGCTTGCGCAGTCGCACGTCGCCCAGAAGACGCTCCTCGTTGCGGGTGCCGCTCTCGCGCACGTTGATCGCCGGATAGATCCGCTTCTCTGCCAGACGGCGGTCAAGCACGATCTCTGCGTTACCGGTGCCTTTAAACTCTTCAAAGATCACGTCATCCATGCGGCTGCCGGTTTCGACAAGGGCAGTCGCGATGATCGTAAGCGACCCCCCGCCTTCAATGTTACGGGCGGCCCCAAAGATCTGACGCGGCACCTTGAGCGCTTCAGCATCAAGTCCACCGCTCAGGGTGCGCCCGCTGCCGTCGACAAAGAGGTTGAAGGTACGCCCGAGGCGTGTAAGCGAGTCAAGGAGCATCACGACATCCTTGCCCTTCTCAACGAGCCGCTTCGAGTACTCCATCGCCAGCGTCGAAACGCGCACGTGGTTGTCTTCGCCGCGGTCGTTCGAGGAGGCAAAGACCTCCGCCTGCGTAGAGCGGCGGAAGTCGGTAACCTCCTCGGGGCGTTCATCAATGAGCAGCGCGATGAGGTCGACCTCCTTGTGGTTCTTCGTAATGCCGTCCGCGATCTGCTTCAGCAGCACCGTCTTTCCGGCACGCGGCGGTGCTACAATGAGCGCCCGTTGCCCTTTGCCAAGCGGGGCAACCAGGTCCATGATACGCATCGACGCATCTTCCGGGCCCGTTACCAGGTTAAGCTTTTCCTCGGGGTAGATGATAGCACCCTTATCGAAGTCGTCTTTCTGGGCCCACTCTTTCGGAGGCAAGCCCATGACGCTATCGATCCAGCCCACCTGCATGCCGCCCTTGCGTCCGGGCTTGAGCGACCCCTCAACGACAACGCCATCGCGAAGGTTAAACTTGCGGATGAGTGGGGGGGGCATAAACGGGTCGTCGTCATCTTTGGGAAGCGACGGGTGGATCTCGCGCATAAACCCGTATTTTTTCTTACCGATGAGTTCAAGGATGCGCTTAAACTTTTTATCGGACATAAGTTAGGGGTTGTGAAGTTCGGTGAAGACTGCAGCCCGTTTATGCAAGCTGCGTGGAGATAAAGGGATGACGGTGCAGGATGCGCGCAGCGTCAAAAAACATAAGATAAACAGATAGATACGGCGCGCGGCAAGCAAGAAAGTGCTTGCATCAGGTCGTCGAGGTCGTGCCGTGCTTGTACCGTGCCGGATAAGGCCGGCTCACATCGCTGTCTACAAAACGCCGTCTACAAGCGTCTGAAAACGCTGCTCGCAAAGCCGCTCATTGTTGCACCGTGTGGGCGGCATGACACATGGCATCACGCGTTTTGTACAGTTCGTACAATGCATTCAATGCATACAGTGCATTGGGCATAGTGCCCGTGCGTGCCATACATACCATACGGTACGTTAAGGAAAGCGTGTAAAAGGAGGAGGGCCTCAAGGGGGATTCGGGCTTGACGGGTCTGCATGCGAAGCAAACCGCCCGAAACGACCGACAGATCTTCATTTCGCGACGAGTGTAGAGACGACCGTCGCAGCAAGTGTAACTCCTTGCAAGAAGACAAGCAACAATACACAGCCTAAAACGCAGCCTCCCGAAAAGGGTTTCCCGACACGCATCCCATAGAAAAACTCCACCGTTTCTTGCCGTGACGGTCCCGGTACAGTACCCTGTCGGAATCCAATGCGGCACGGGAGATGCGGCATTTTATATCGTCGGGGCCGTGTAAGACAGTATAGTAAGACGGTATACGACGATATACGACGGCCGCGGGTCAATAGCGGCGGTCAAACAACGACCGCGCAGAGGCATTTGAGCAGCACGATGCTTCTTCGATCCCACCCGTATCTCCCACCAAGCGTTCATACCGTTGACCTCTACCGACCTGCATCGCTCCGTGACCGGCCCAGCTGACGCCCCTGCTGTGCTGCTTCTGCACGGCTGGGGCAGCTCCACCACCCACATGCAGCCGCTGGCCGACCGCCTGTCTGTTCGCTACCGCACCCACTGCATCGACCTGCCCGGCCATGGCCATTCGCCGCCGCCGCCCGAACCCTGGGGCGTGCCTGAGCACGCAGCCCTCGTGGCTGCATACATCGACAACGAAATAGATGACGGAACCGACGACGAAACCAACGCTCCGCTCCCGGTAATCGGGCACTCGAACGGCGGACGCATCGCGCTCTACATGGCCAGCCACGCGCCTTACACCGAGTACATCCGGCAGCTCGTGCTGCTTGCGCCCTCGGGTATCAAGCCATACCGGACGCTGTCTACACGGGTCAAGAGCACGGTTGCCCGTACGGTAAAAACGCCGTTTACGTGGCTGCCCGAGTCGCTGCAGGCGCCCGCCCTCGACTGGCTGCACCACTCGCTGCTCTGGCAGGCGCTGGGCTCGTCCGACTACAACGCCCTCTCAGGCGTAATGCGGGATACCTTCGTCCGTACCGTAACCCATCATCTCGATGATGACGTGCATCGCATCAACGTGCCCACGCTCGTCTTTCGGGGCGAGGACGATGCGGCGATCTCTGACCGGCAGGTGCAGTACCTGGTCGACCACATCCCGGATGCCGGGCGTGTAGACCTGCCGGGCGGACACTACGCGCATCTGCAGGCGCTGGACACCGTGGCCGCGGCCGTGCAGCACTTCCTGGCGCATCCCCACCCTGATCCCGACCCTGCCTCTTCGTAACCCGCGCACCTCGTAACCCACCCTCCTGGTCGTGTCTACCTTTTTCATCGGTCTCGGTATTCTGCTCACACTCGCTTTTGGCGGATGGCGCGCCTGGCGGCGGCTTCGCTTCTTCCTGCATATCTTTCAGCTGGAGACATATAAAATTGACCGCTACGTTAGCTGGTGCCAGAGCCCAGGTATGCGCCCGGTGTCGTTCGGGTGGTCGCACGTGGCCGGCGCCCTCGCGCTTGGCGGGGCCGGTGTAGCGTATGCAGCGGGCCTCCCGTGGGGGGCTGTCGGGGGACTCCTCGCGTGCTGGCCGCTGCTTTTTATCTCCTCACGCCGCTACCGCCGCGATGCCGAGAAGAAGCCGCTCGCTTTCACCGATCGCATGAGGCGCCTGTCCACCACGGCAGGCATGCTCATGACGCTGCTCGTAGGCGCGGGCGTGGGGCTCGGGTACGCGTGGGACGTACCCGGTGCTATCATAGGAGGGGTTGCGGGGCTCTTTCTGGCCGATCTGGGCGGACCGCTCTGGGTGGCGCTTGCAGCACTGATCATGACGCCCGTCGAAAATGCGATTCAGGAGGGATACAAACGTCAGGCGCGCACACGGCTCGACGAGCTCGACCATCTGCATGTCATTGGCATCACCGGGTCGTACGGCAAGACCAGCACCAAGCACATCGTGGCCGAACTGCTCGGGCAGTCCTACAACGTGCTGGCTACGCCCGGCTCCTACAACACGCCTATGGGCATCTGTATCGTCGTGAACGACAAGCTGCGCCCGGAGCATCAGGTGCTGGTGCTGGAGATGGGGATGCGCTACCCCGGCGACATCAAGGAGCTGTGCGACATCGCGACGCCCGACGCCAGCGTGGTGACCTCCGTCGGCATCGCCCACCTCGAAACGATGGGGTCGGTGGAGGCTATCGCTGAAGAGAAAGCCTCGATCATCGATCATACAGCCCGCGGCGGACCCGTTGTGCTGAATGCCGACAACGCCCATGTCGATGCGATGGCCGATCGGGCCGATGGGCCGGTGTGGCGGGTCTCTGCCGAGGGCAACCCGGATGCCGATATCGTGGCTACGGATGTCCGCTACAGCACGAACGGGCTCGCCTGCACCGTTCGCGATGAGGCCGGGCGTACCGCCGTCTTTGAGACGCGCCTGCTCGGCAAGCATAACGTCACCAACCTGCTGTTGGCCGTGGCGCTCGGGCGCTCCATGGGCATGCGCTTGCGGCAGATGGCCCACGCCGCGCGCCGCCTGCAGCCGGTGGAGCATCGCCTGAAGCTGCGCACCGAGAACGGCATCACCATTATCGACGACGCCTTCAACAGCAACCCGGTGGGCGCGCGCAACGCGGTCGACCTGCTCGGTGAGATCGAAGGCGGGCAGCGCTATATCGTTACGCCGGGTATGGTCGAGATGGGCGCGCAGGAAGACGAGGCCAACTATGCCCTCGGACAGCACATCGCCACGCGTAACGTGGATGGGGTCTACCTGGTAAGCGCTGCTCAGACCGAGGCGCTCCGGCAGGGACTCCAAGACGGAGGCTTCCCGGAAGACCGCATCCACACGCACGACACGCTCTTCGACGCGCAAGACGCGCTCACCACGCGCCTGAAGTCGGGCGATATCGTGCTCTACGAAAACGACCTGCCCGATCAGTACGAACCGGTCGGGGCGTAGGGGCAAGAAGCGGTAGCCAGAGCCATGGTTAAAGCCGTGGTTAGAGCCGTAGGCATCCCATTACAGCGGCCCAGCACTGCTGCAGCACGTGCATGTCCCTTCGCTCCGCGAACTTTTGCGAAAACGAGTGCGAAGCGTTCGCCTCTGCCCGAATCGCTTTGTAGCGTATGCATCCCCGCGGTGTTGCCGCCCGCCTCCCAATTGCTTCTACCACGCTACGCATCCCTCTGGATATGCCCGATATAGCTGATATGCTCGACAAAGAACGCGCGCTCTGGTCGTCTGGATACGAGGCCGTTGCCGGACTCGACGAGGCCGGGCGCGGCTGCCTGGCCGGGCCGGTTGTGGCGGCGGCGGTCATTCTGCCGAAGGATGCCGACCTGCCCATGGTAGCCGACAGCAAGACGCTCTCGGCGAAGAAGCGCATCGCCGCGCGTGAGGCGATCGAGGCCCAGGCGCAGAGCGTTGCGATCGGCATCTGCTCGCCGCAAGAGATCGACCGTCTGAACATCCTGCAGGCAGCGCTGCACGCCATGCGCCGGGCTACCGACGACTGCGTGCCCCGCCCCGACTACCTGCTCATCGACGGCAACAAAGCCTTCACCGATGCGCCGTGTCCGCACGAGACCGTTGTCAAAGGCGATGCCAGCAGCCTCTCGATTGCAGCCGCCTCGATCATCGCCAAGACCGAGCGCGATGCCATGATGCACGCGCTGCACGAAGAGCACCCCGAGTACGGGTGGGATACCAATGTCGGCTACCCCACCAAAGCCCACTACGCCGCGCTCGACGCCCACGGCATCACGTCGTACCACCGCCAGTCGTTCAAGCTCTCCCGCACGTAAACAGGTTCAGGGGGATGCAATGTCAGGGGGAAGCGATGCATCGCGGCTTCGAGATTGTTGCGTCCAGCTATGCAGGCAAAGCAGCGTTGTGCCTGCTGGTGCGGCCCGCGTTGGGGATGGATGCCCGTACTAAAACGTGTCCCGCGCGGGGAGAAGGCGCTCTTGGCCCGAGTAGATCTGACAGGTCTTTGGGGACCTGTCAGATCTTTACCTCACAACGAAAGCAAAGGAAGTGGCCCGCGCCACACAAGCGGGCTGATCCGTCTCATTTCACGTAGGCTACTCCTCAGGCCCCTCTACCACCTCAATCTCAATATCGACCACGCCCGCATCGATCATGTTCAGCGCTTCAGCGGCGCGGCGCGACAGGTCCAGGATGCGCTCCTGCTTCTGCGGACCACGGTCGTTGATCATGACGGTAACGGTATCTCCGGTAAAACGCCGCGTTACTTTCACGTACGTACCAAACGGCAGCGTGCGGTGCGAAGCCGTGAGCCGCTCCGGGTCGTACGGCTGTCCGCTGGCGGTGGGGCGTCCCTCCAAATACGCAGCGTAGTAACTCGCTTTGCCACTGGTGCGAAGCGTGTCGGACGATGACAGGTCAGGCGGCGCTTGCGCAAGCGCCGGGCCCGACGCCATGAACAGGCCGAGCGTCAGCAGCAGTACGGTAACAAGGGCGGGGCGGATCATAGCGGGCAAACAGAATGGATTCAGAAGGAGGCAGAGCGGTGCGCTTGGCAGGCGCGCCTATCAACATCGCCTCACCACGAGGTGGCGTTGCTGTCGGAGTCAGGGTCGGGTGCGCGTTCGGATGACGACCCGTTGAGCACCTCGATCTCCACCTCAGCGAGTCCGTCCTGCATCATGTTAATCTCGCGGGCGGCGCGCTGCGACAGGTCGATGATGCGTCCGCACACGAAGGGCCCCCGGTCGTTGATGCGCACGGTGACCTGCTCGCCGGTGTCGAGCCGCGTAACACGAACCATGGTGTCGAAGGGGAGCGTGCGGTGGGCGGCCGTCAGCTCGCTGTTGCGAAAGGTCTCGCCGTTGGCGGTGGTGCGGCCGTCGAACTTATCGGCATAGTAGCTGGCCATGCCGGTGTCGGTGGCGCCCGTACCGGTTCCCATAGGCGCAGCACCGGCGCACCCGGTCAGGGCAAGCAGAAAGACGGCAAGCAGGCCGAGGCGAACGGGGATGTGCAGCATAAGACGCATGAAGCAGAACAGACAGCAGAAAACAGGGCGCGAGCACGATACCGTAGGTCGTTGACATCACGCTAACATATGGCAACATATGACTTTGACACGCGCTCAGTCAAGCACCTCCAGGCGTACGTCAACTATGCCAGCGTGGATCATGTTCAGCGCTTCAGCGGCGCGGCGCGACAGGTCTACGATGCGTTCCTGCCTTTGCGGGCCGCGGTCGTTGATGCGCACGGTGACCTGGTCGCCCGTATCTACGCGGGTAACACGCACCATGGTGCCGAAGGGGAGCGTGCGATGCGCGGCCGTGAGCTTGCTGCCATCGTAGATCTCGCCGTTGGCAGTGGGATTGCCCTCCAGGCGGTCGGCATAGTAGCTGGCCTTGCCGTCGGCCTGCGGGTGCAGGTCGGACCCCGGCTGGGCGTTCATGCATCCGGTTAGGCTGAGCGCGGTCAGGCCAAGGATAAGCATTGCAACTGCATATCGGGCCGACGCACGCGCGGCGAAGGCTCGTGCGACGGGCGTGAAAGCGCGGATCGTGACAAAGCGCATAGAAGGACAGATATTGGATCGTGAACAGGTACGCGAGCGGCGCACAAGCGGTGCGCCTACAGAATATAACAGCCGTAATCACAAGGTGCCACCGGAGTTCGAGACGATCTGTCAAACGACCGCTGCGCTCCGAATCCGCAAACACCCACCCCTCATTGGCGTACTGTAATGTACATAGTTTCTGATAATGAACGCGGGTCGATATGGAACGTCGTGAGCTGGCCGTGGACGGCATGGACTGCGCTGGGTGCGCACGCAGCGTAGCGGGGGCGGTTGAGCAAGTTGAGGGTGTGCGGGATGCAGACGTGCGCCTCATGGCCGGAACGGTGGTCGTAGAGGCCGAGCCCGGCTCCTCGCCATGGGATGCTGTTACCGATACGATTACGCGGGCGGGGTATACCGTGTCTGATGCTGACTCGGACGCCGCCCGCCTGTCGACGGCGTCGCACACGCGCCGGTCGATGGGACTGCTTGCGGGGGTCGCGGCGGCGGTGCTGGCGATGGCAGTGCTGGGCCACGGACTCGGTATCTTTCACTGGATTGAGGAGACCGTGCCCTGGCCGCTGGGCGTGGCGGTGACGCTGGGGCTGGGGTATCCGGTCTTCAAGAAGGTGGCGGTAGCGGCGTGGGGCAAGCGCGTTATTGCGCACACGCTCATGGCTGTGGGCGTGGCCGCGGCGCTCGCGACGGGCGAGTGGGTCACGGCGCTGATCATCGTGATCTTTATGCGGCTGGGCGACCACGTAGAATCGTTCACGACGAACCGGGCGCGCGATGCGCTGCGTACGCTGGTGCACCAGGCGCCTCAGCAGGCGCGTGTAGAGCGAGGCGACGCCACCGAGCAGGTTATGATCGACCGCGTGCGCCCCGGCGATGTCGTGCAGGTGCGCCCGGGCGAGAAGATTCCGGTCGACGGCACGGTGCTCGGCGGGCATGCGACGATCAACCAGGCCGCGATCACCGGCGAGAGCATGCCGGTAGAGGCGCAGCCGGGCGACGCGGTGTTTGCCGCGACCGTAGCACAGGGCGGGCGCCTGCGCATCCGCGCTGAGGAGATCGGCGAGGATACGACGTTTGGGCGCGTGGTGCAGATGGTCGAGCAGGCCGAGGCGCACCGCGGACGCCTGCAGCAGTGGGCGGATCGGTTTTCGGGCTACTACCTGCCGTTTGTGGCGCTGGTAGCGGCCGCCACCTATCTGATTGGCGGCAGCATTATGGCGACGGTGGCGGTGCTGGTGGTAGCCTGCTCGTGCGCATTCGCGCTGGCTACGCCCGTGGCCATGCTGGCCGCAATCGGCACGTCGGCCCGGCAGGGGGTGCTTATTAAGGGCGGCCGGTACATCGAGGCGCTGGCCCAGGCGGATACGCTGCTGATCGACAAGACCGGCACGCTCACGCTGGGCGAGCCGCGCATCACCGAGGTGATGTGCACGAACGGCCGCCCCGAAGATGACCTGCTTCGCCTGGCCGCGTCGGCAGAGCAGCACTCCGAGCACCCGCTGGCAACGGCGGTGCGGCGCGAGGCCGCGCATCGCCAGGTGGATGTGCCCCCGCCTGCAGACTTCGAGGCAGTGCCCGGACATGGCGTGCGTGCCCGCGTAGATGGACAGCGCGTGGTGGTGGGCAATCCCAAACTGGTAGCGGGCACCGACGCCATCGGCACCCACCGGGCCGGACAGACACCCCTCTACGTTGAGGTCGATGGCGAGCTCGCGGGGGTCTTGTGGGCAGCGGATGCGGAGCGGGCCGGCGTGCATGCTGCGCTGCAGACGCTGCAGAGCCGCTTTGAGCATGTCGAGATGCTGACAGGCGACAACGAGGCGACTGCCGCCACGCTGGCAGAGCGCTTTGACGTGTCGTACCAGGCCGGGCTGCTACCCGACGACAAGATCGACGCTGTTCGGGCGCATCAGGAAGCCGGACGTACGGTGGTGATGATCGGCGACGGCGTAAACGATGCGCCTGCGCTGGCTCAGGCGGATGTGGGCATCGCGATGGGCACAGTCGGCACCGATGTAGCGATCGATGCTGCACATATCGTGCTGATGCGCGACGACTGGTCGCTTGTGCCTACGGTGATTGACACCGCCGACCGGGCGCTGGGCGTGGTAAAGAGCAATCTGATGCTGACGGCGGTCTACAACGTGCTGGCACTCGGAGTGGCAGCCGTCGGCTATCTGCCACCGGTGTTAGCCGCGGCGATGCACTCGATTCCTGATCTGGGGATCCTGGCGAACTCCTCGCGCCTGCTCCGCCGTGATGCAGCCCGTACCCCCGCTGCGCCCGTAGAGCCCTCAGAGCACGAGCATGCAGAGGGCCGTCCCGTGCATTCCGTAGGGCATGACCACGCGGGCCATGACCACAGGTAGGAGGGAGGTCTGTAGTAGATGGATCTTACTGCGCATGGCCTAACTAACGCGGTGTGCACGTTTTCCATTATCCTTGTGGACGCCCATCCCCCTTTGTCGCTCCGCGACATTTCCCCCTTCGCGAAGGGGGAACCCCCGAACCGCGTACGAGAAGGGGGGATGTCAGGACGGCGTATTCGGTCCCAAGCCCATCAGCAACGGAAAAAAGAAACCGGCACATGCCGTTAACTAACGCGTGGCCTAACCACACAGGGCGCAGCGTTGCATCTGGCAGACACCATCCACCGCGCAGCCGGTCTATGCTCAGCATGACCGTCTGGGAGAGCCTTCCTTCGTCTGTGCCGGCATGTCTCGACCCCATCGCTGCCTGCGCCGCAGCAACTGCAACGGAACGTCGACAAAGCGGGTACCAATGGACCGCTTGTTCTGGCACGAGCGTTTACAGCTTGTACTTTCTTTCACAAACAGCGTCTTTTGCTTATGTCCTGGATTCGCAGCACGCTTTCGCATCCGACCACGCGCTGGGTTGCGGGAGGACTCCTCGCACTGGGCGGCTGGGCGTTCTACCAGAGCACCGAGGCGCAGGCCCAGCAGGGGCCATCGGTACCGGATACGGCCTCTACTGCGCCGGCTGCTAATGCAGACGATACAATGTCTGCCGACTCGGTGCAGACGGAGCCGGTGATGGAGCCCGCCTCGCACGATGGGGCGCCCTACCGCGAGCCTGTACGGGCAGGAAGCGCCTCCGCGGACCGTACGGAGGCGCTGGTGCAGCGTCGCCTGCAGGCTGAGCGCAACCACCTCTGGCGCGTAGCCGCCTGGGGCGGGGCGAACGTAATCGGGGGGCTGGCCCTTGCAGCAACACACGACCGCACCGATCAGTCCGATTGGTGGGGCTTTGCCACGCAGTCGGCGGCCTGGGGCGCGGTGAACGTCGGCATTGCTACGGTGGGACTGCTGGGCTCGCGCGACGTGCCGAGCACCCGCCGCGCTGCGTTCGATGCTGAGCGCACCTACCACGACATCCTGCTGGTGAACATGGGGCTGAACGTTGGTTACTCCGCCGTTGGAAGCGCCATGGTCATTGCCAGCTACAACGGAGTCGACAGCGCCTCGTCGTGGCGCGGGCATGGCACGGCGCTCATCCTACAGGGGGCCGGTCTCCTGCTGCTGGATACGATCGCCTGGGCCGGGTCGCGCACGCGGCTGACCGACCTGCTCGACCTGCCGGGATCGCTATCTGCTCAGGTTGCCCCCACTGGCGCGTCTGTGACGTGGCGCCTGTAAGGAGGCATATCTTGCATAGCATAACATCTGCATAGCCCAACGCCCGTATAGCATAACACCTGCATAGCATGACGGCTACGCCACGGCTGGGCGAGGGCCTGTGCTGGTTGCAAAAGGATGTGCGTTCACGTCTTATCTTGTGCTCGGCAGACGCAGGCTCCTCTTACGTCTCTATGCGGAGAAAACGACCATGCATGCACAGGGAAAAGCACATAGCGATCTGTCGTGTAGAGGCGTTCTTGGAAAGCGCTTCGAGATCGTGATTATCCATGCAAGCGTGCTGCTACGCTGCGCCGGCAAGCAGAGACGGAGTGCGGAGAAAGAACTACGGGGTACGCGGTATGCCGGTCATAGAAAGAGCGCGCCCCGCATCCTCCCGAATCTCCATAGATCCGGTCTTTCGCTTAAGCCGTTAGAAAAGAGCGAATTGCGAAACTCGTGCAGCTTTTGTATATGTTTGTATACGTAGTGTAAAGAACTATCGCATTTGTTTCACCAGACGCCAACGTGTGCTATGTACGATGCAATTTTGTATCCAACCGATGGAAGCGCAGGAGCAGAGGCCGTTCTGGCGCACTGCCGTACGCTGGCAGAGACCTACGACGCGACCGTGCACGTGCTCTACGTTGCGGAGCGACAGCCGCACGGACTGGGTACCGACCCCGAGGTGAAGAGCCACGGCGGGATGGTCGGCGACCCGAAAGGCGGAGGCCCCGGTATGGTGGGGATCCGGAAGAAAAGCGAAGAGGTCCTCACAAGTATTCAGGAGTACGGGAAAGAGCTCGTTGACTATGTTGCGAACCAGCTTGGTGATGTGCAGGTAGCGGCAGAAGTCAGGCAGGGCAATCCGTACAAGGTCATCCTCGACTACGCAGAAAAACACGACATCGACCTGATCGTGATGGGCACCCACGGCCGCACCGGACTCGACCGGTACCTGATCGGGAGCGTAACGGAGAAGGTCGTGCGGATGTCGGATGTGCCTGTTCTAACGGTGCGCCGGAAGGATGAATAGTAAAGAGCGGCCATGAGCAGTCGTTCTTGCAGTAAAGGCATGCTTGCGGCGTTGAGGCATATGCGCCTGATTCTGGCAGAAACGCCCGTGGCGGGAGAGACGTTCTGTCTCCCGGTCAGCGGCGCGTTTCCGCTACGGGTATGAAACGGCTCCTTTAGTTTCCAACATGTCAGTTTACAATATATCAGGTTATAACGTATCAGGACAATACCTGGCATCTGCCAGATAACGGCGACGGCGAAGCTCGAAGACAGAGGGGGTTTGTGGCTCCGACGATGTCGGCCACATGACAATCACGTACCATTGAACCGCTCCCAATTGGTTGTGTATCCGGGCCTGACATCGTATAATATTGAGGAGATCGATAGAAAACAGAGCCGGGCGGTGCAATGAACAATCATTTTCGAGCTATTTGTCTCGCATCCATACTTCTTCTCTGCACCCTGCCTACCCCGTCGGATGCCCAGTCGTGGCCGACTCTTACGGCGGATCGCTGGGAAAACATGTCTGTGCAGGAGCTGAACACGCTGCTTGAGCGGAACGACATTGAGGCGCGCACAGAGGGTACGTTTTTCCCGGGAAGCACGCCGCTGATGCATGCGGCCCGATACAGCAGCACCGATGTGATTCGTGCCCTGCTCGACGCAGGAGCCGACGTAAACGCACAGCAAGAGCAAGGGTATACCCCACTGCTACTCGCCGCATGGAGCACTACCGATCCGGAGCGCATCCGGCTTCTGCTCGAACATGGAGCCGACGTGACCGCCGTCAACCAGTCTGGGTCCACGGCTGCGATGATGACGCTCTGGGAGAAAGAAGGGGTGCCCCCTACGCTACCGGTGCTTATGGAGTATGGAGCGGATCTTACCGTTCGTGGTGACTTCGACAACTCCATTGTTCACGAAGCCGTACAACACAATGGGAGTCCAGAAACGCTGCGCTGGCTCCAGAAGCAAGGCTTTGTGATCGACCCAGATTACGAAGACACCGCGATGCTCCTCCAGATGGCTGCTCGGTTTGGCGACCATGCGGACGTCGTTCGCTTTCTGATCGAGGATCTTGGGTACGACCCCAATGGCACCTCCGACTGGCACAGCCGCCCTCCGCTCTGGCTGGCCCAGCACAACGTAGGGGGAACCGAGGCGCAGAAGGAAGCGATCCGCGACGTGCTGCGTGCACACGGGGCCACCAAAGACGGGGAGAGCGGTGCCACACCCGCCCCCGACGAGCCGGCACCAGCTCCTGTACAACGCGAGATCTCCCTTTCAGAATCCACCGTAGCGCCGGGGCAGACCATCGCTGTCCACTTCAGTGGCGCCGAGCATGCGCGCGACTGGATCGGCATCTACGCGCCAGACGTGCAGCCAACGGGCGATCCGCCTTCTGCAGCGTGGCTGTACGTAAATGGACGCCAGTCGGCTGGAAATTATTCTTCCAGTGGTACAGTCCGCTTCACCAACCACGGGTTAGATTCCGGTAGCTACAGGGTATGGTTTCTGTCCGACAACGGGTACGAACCGCTCACCGATCCTATCGAACTTGTCGTTGCCGCACCCGAAGAGCAGCCCGAAGAGCAGCCCGCGCCCGAAGAGCAACCCGCACCCGAAGAGCAGATCGAGCTAACGCTGTCGGCCTCAACCATTACCCAGGATGAGGCGCTCACGGTAACGTTTTCGGGGGCTATGCATGCACGCGACTGGATTGGAATCTACAAGGCAGGGGGAGATCCCGGTCCTCATCTCCCGCTGCCAGCCTGGCTCTACGTGAACGGAAGCCGCTCTGCCGGACAGCCCATTGCCAGTGGCAGCGTTCAGTTCTCGGGATACGAGTTGCCGCCGGGGGATTACGAAGCCTGGTTGCTGGCTGACAACGGATATGAGACGCTAACAGGACCGGTGCCCTTTTCCGTTACGGTTTCGGACTCGGGGGCCGATGATCCTGCTATGCCGCCAGACGGGCCGAATCGTGAGCCCGAACTTCTCGTTCTTATAAACGAAGCCCGCAGCCAGGGGCGCATGTGTGGGAACGATTATCTTGAGGCAGCAGCGCCGGTCGCCTGGGATGACGACCTGGAAGCCGCGGCCCTTGTCCACTCGAATGACATGGCCGAGAACGTCTTTCGGGGGCACACCGGAAGCGATGGGTCGTCAGCACATGAGCGCATACAGCGGCAGACCGACAGCTTTTCGTGGACGGGAGAGGTTCTTTCTTACTTTTATCCCACACTCGAATCGGCTGTAGAGGGGTGGCTCCGCAGCCCGGGGCACTGCCGCATCATAATGGGCGACCGGTACACGCACATGGGCGGAGCCATCGACCACGGGCCGCGCTTCGACAATCCCAGCCGCGAGGGCCCGTACCGCACGGCGGTTTTTGGTGGGCCGCCCGGTTCGTGAGGGGAGCGGGCCCTGGCAGGAATTAGAGCAATTCGACGCCGGTGCCGACTTTCAGGACTTGCTCGCCGGTGGCTACCATAGGCAGGCGGCGCATCCGCCAGACGATGCCGCTTGCGGGGGCCTCGACGACGTCTTTGACCGCGCCGAACACATCGGTTACGGAAAAGAGACGGTCGCCGGGCTCTACGCGATCGCCGAGGTCAACCGCGAGGTCAATCAGGCCGCCCCGAGAGGCATACACTTC
Source organism: Longimonas sp. (assembly GCF_040409695.1). Lineage (GTDB taxonomy): Bacteria > Bacteroidota > Rhodothermia > Rhodothermales > Salinibacteraceae > Longimonas. The sequence continues at coordinate 2,804 of NZ_JARWGJ010000111.1, read as the reverse complement.
TTCGAATCCGGTAGCACAGATCTGCGCATACGGAACGGTGGGCTGGCCGTCGGTGAAGCCGTAGTGGGCAAGGACGTTGCGCACGCCCTGCACGCCCACGTCGATAGACGTTGCGTCCCATCCGACGGTGCCGCCCAGTTCGGGATCGATTAGCGGGATGCCATCGTCGGGCGCGGCACGTGCGAGCTGTCCGTCAGGCCCCTTTTCGTCGAGGATATACTTCGTACCGAATACGCGGGCGAGTTCGAAGCACCTTGCATGCAAGCGATGGTCGGGTCCGCATCGCACGCGCACCTCGTTGAGCATGCGCTTGGTGCCGCCCTGGTGCAGGTCGATGCCCAGGTCGGCGCGCTGCACGCCGTGCTCGTAGACGAGATGAGCCAGCCGCTCGCTGCTGGAGCCGTTGGGGTCGCCCGGAAACGCACGGTTGAGCTTGGTGTCGTCGATCGGATTGCGATGCTGGGCACGTTGAAAGCCGTGGTAGTTGAGAATGCCCACAACGAGAATCTGTCCCGCCATTTCGTTAGGCGACAGCTGCTTCATCACCTCGCGGACGACCGCCAGCCCGTTCAGCTCATCGCCATCGCTCCCCGCCTGAATGTACAGCGTGGGTCCGTCATCGACCCCGTTTACAGCAGCCACCGGAAGGCCAAAAGCCGCGCCGTCGCGCGTCTCGCCAGCGTGCAGGAGGCCGGTGTCCATCTCTCCAGGCGCGGCCTGTGCGGTTCCAAACTCAAGCATCGGGTTGTGTCTGTGTTCATGCATAGAAAACAACACGATCGAAACAAGAGCATCCCAGAGCACGATTCCGAAAGAATGGGAAAAGCGTGGTGTGTTCTGGGTAGAGATCTGCCCCCCCTCACGACCTCGGCTCCTTGCGGATCTCGTCGAAGGTCATCTCGATGATGCGGGGATCGATGCCGTTGTAGATGGCGCTCATGAACTGCATGGTACGCTGGGCGGCCTCTTCGAAGACGAAGTGGGGCGAGGCAAACTCGCAGCGCACAAAATTAGGCGCGATGCCGCCACGATAGACGAACGTGCAGGTGTCAAACTCACAGTCCTCGAAATGCTTGCCATCAACGTCGATATGGGTGCCGTGAAAGCGCTTGCCCTCCACGGGCTCGCGTTCGGAATCGGAATGGCCGTTTTGTGTGCTCATGGCGCGCTCTTAGAATGATGAGGATACATCCGGAATCAGGCAGCGTCCGTTGCCTGCTTACGTGCGGCCGCTGCGTTATTGGATACGGAAACGGGCTCTGCAGACGAACGTTGCGTGTCTTTGGCAAAGGACGTCTACGATCACGTGAGGCGCATCCAGCCAAGTTCATACAAACGAGAGGCCCTCTGTCGTGCCTGAATCGCCCCGCAAGATCATTCATCTGGATATGGACGCGTTCTATGCGTCTATCGAGCAGCGCGACCATCCCAACCGGTACGCGGGCCAGCCGATTGCCGTGGGAGGACGTCCGCCCCGGGGCGTGGTGATGACCGCCAGCTACGAAGCGCGTCCGTACGGAATCCACTCGGCCCAGCCGTCTGTGGAGGCGGCCCGCCGGTGCCCCGACCTGATCTTTGTGCCGCCGCGCATGGACGTCTACAAAGATGAGTCGCGCGCCATCCGTCAGATCCTTCGGCGCTACACCGATCTCATCGAGCCCGTCTCGCTTGATGAAGCATATCTCGACGTAACAAATCCTAAGCAGGGGCCGCCCTCGGGCACCCTCATCGCGCAGGCCATCCGCAAGGCACTGCGCACCGAGCGGGGCCTGACCGCTTCGGCAGGCGTAGCTCCCAACAAGTTTGTCGCCAAAGTGGCTTCTGACTGGGAGAAGCCCGATGGCTGCACGGTGGTGCGGCCCGGCGAAATGCCGTCGTTTATCGCGCAGCTTCCCATCGAGACGTTCCGCGGCGTAGGGCCGGTAACGACCGAGGCCATGACGGCGATGGGCATCCACACCGGGGCCGATCTGCAGCAGGTGCCCGAGCGAGAGCTGGTGCAGCGTTTCGGGAAGCGCGGACGGTGGTTTGCGGCGATGGCCCGAGGCGACGACACGCGGCCGGTACGTCCGAACCGGGAGCGGAAGTCCGTTGGCGCAGAGCGGACGTTCTCTACCGACCTCGCCGACCCCGACGCGATGCTGCGCCGCCTGGAGCCGATCGCGGAGCGCGTGGCCCAGCGGCTTCGTCGCGCCGAGCGCCAGGGCCGCACGGTTACGCTGAAGATGAAGACCCACCGGCATGAGGTCCTGACGCGGCAGACCACGCTGCAGCGTCCGGTCGCCTCCGCCGAGGTGCTCATGCAGTGGGCCGAACGCCTTCTCCTGGAGCCCCAGCCCCCGGCAGCGCCGCTTCGGCTCCTGGGCCTGACCGTCTCGTCGCTGCTGCCTGAAGACCAGGCCGGCGTACAGCTGGAACTGGCGTTCTCGTGAAAGGTGCAGGGGAATCCCCGTGGAGCTATCCGCACGAACCTGCACGCCAATCGCGCGGTCGCCTACGAGCCGAAGAGGCCCCGCTGTGTCAGATGCAGTCGATACCCGCAACGCGTCTCCTCTTTTTCAGGAGGGGCAGGTGAATGCGGTGCGTCCATCGCGGGCGCCAACGCTTTTCGCGATCTCTCCGACAGTCGCCCGATGCCTGCAGAAGATCTGGGTCCATACCAGCGGGCACCGATGCATTGCAGGCAATAAATCGCGTTACACGATACATGCGAATCAGGGGTTGAGCGCGAGGATGAGCACGGCAGCAGTAAGCCGTCCGAAGACATGAACAAGCAAACCGGAGTAGGAACGCACCTTTGAGGC
>NZ_JARWGJ010000110.1:0-8519 GCF_040409695.1 Longimonas sp. | reverse complement strand
CCTCGGCTTCCCGCGGCCGCTCGTGGACCGGGTGGCGAAACGCCTCGCGGATTGCACCTTTCAGGCTCGACCCTTCTACTTTCGGGTAGCCCGTAGCGCGTTCGCGCTGGATGGGAAGGTCGACAATACCCAGCTCGGCACCGGTGCCAGCGTGCATGGGGGTGCGAACGTGAAGGTATACGGGGTGTGCAGTGCTAAACATAAAGCGTGTAGGGATAGAGAGAAAGGTAAGGGGTTACGTTCGTGTAGGATAGGTCCTACTTCGATTTTGCAGCGAGTCGTCTTCGCTTCGCCCGGTGCGTGACGTCAGCACGGTCGTCTGGTCCAAAAGAGGTTTGAATGTACTTCTCGGCAGCATCGTGGTCTTGAAACACCTTGTAAATATAGAGATCGTCGTCTTCTGAGAAGTAATAGATTCGGTTTTGGTTATTGCCGTCGTCAAAGACGTAGTGGTCGCCTTTTTTCTCCAGCTTTGTGTTGCTTCGCATCACGTCTACCTTTTTAGCAAGGATGTCGCGAATGTTGGGAAGCTGCTGAATTTGAGACTCCACGTCATCAGAGGCATAGTAAAACACCCAATCCGTCTGATACCGTCGCCATAGAATCTCTCCGACGGGTGACAGAAAGGCGACCTCGTCGTCGGCATGGATCATGCCAGGTGCATTGCGGCAGAACGCGGCATGCTGTTTTTTGAAATCAGGCCAGTCTGCGACCCCTTCGGCAAGTGCTGCAATCGGGGCTTCGTGTTTTTCCACCAGATCCATATCTCCGACAATCGGGGCTTCTGGAATCTCAATGATTGCATCTGAGTCTGCAAACTTGTAGTAGGTGGTTACGTCGTACAATTGAGCCATCAGCGAAACGTACGGTATCGTCGCCTTATAGCCGCCGGTGATATTCACGCGCGTATGATCCGGTGAATTGCCTCGAATGAGATTGTCAAGCCGATCGACCAGTGCATGGAGCCCTTCACGTCGAAAGGCATCGCGGTCGCGCACCTGCAACCCCTGGATAACATCGAGCGAGGGGTTGAAGTGAATCTGGTCGACTCCTTCAATGTCAGCATGTTCGGCGATCAGCTCGGCCACGAGTCGTGATTTGATCGTGTCGCTTGCCAGCAGGTAGACATGAATGCGGTCGTCAAGCTCACGGGCGATGGACTGTAGGCTTTCGATTTCAGCGGAGGCGTCAGGCGTTTGCTGGATCCATTCAGCGAAGCGGCGGCTGTTGCGGATCTGGTCGATATATCTGGATCGATCATCCCAACGTGTAGCGGGTTCATTATCCAGCATCTGAAATCGAGAAGCAAGTTGTCCTCCAGCAGATGTAGCGGTATAGTTTGTTAGTAGCGATGTACCTACGGGGGTAATGATGTGCTTCATTGAATGATGCGCTGAGTAGGTGTGCAGAATGGGGATGATTGTTCGTGCGGTTTATTGTGCAGGGTCACCCTGCTTTCGGTGGTGGAGCTACTCCGACATAGCAGATCCCGAATCCGTCTCGTGTACGGTAATCACTAATGCTTTGGCCATGCACCTGCTGAACCAGATCATCAACAGATCCATCTGTGAGCTTAAAGTAGTACACGCTGCCGCTGGGTACGGCCTTGCGCATTGGCTTCGGGCGGCGCTTTTTCATGTTCCAGCCGCCAATGAAAGACGGCTTGCCAACCGCTGCACTGTATAGCTTGAGCCTACATCCTCCCAGATGGGCCTCGTGCGTATCCGGATCAACCCAGGAGGGAAGCCAACCCTGTTGAAAAAGTGCAGGTGTAGCTAGATAGAGCCTCAAGCATTCTGTTTCTTCAATGGAAGATACAGGTACTTTGGGCAGCGGCCAGGACGAGTCAACCGTCTCGTAGTATGCGGCTTTGTGTTCGCCTCCCAACTTCAGAAGTCCACTTTTGTCGAGCTTAAGCCCATCTACCTTCACAGCAAATGCGATGTCTTGCTTTAGCCGCCGAAATCCGACGCGGTAAAGATGGCCTTCTTGAGCGCCGCCGGTATCACGGTTGCGCATAATGCCTATTTTGGGTTCGGACTGAACCAGATCGTGCTGTTTAGTCACCCAAAAAGAGGCTTTCTGGACTTTCGCAGACGATAGATAGTGCTCTAAATCAAGCGACTCCAGGTAAGCATCTCCCGGGCTTTCCACGGTAGCAGGATGCGTGAGAGGGGCTTCCAGTGTTGAAGAGTCTACAAACCGCGGAGACGATTTCACGGGGCGTGCAAGCACCATCTCGCTCTCCTTTTCTGCGTCTTTCCGGTGGACAAGATCACGAGGCACGGGGAAGTAGGTCATGCCTGTGTCGGAGTTGCGCAGTCCCATGCCGGTGATGCGAGTTTCAGCGGTGGGGTCGTTTTCCGTAGCGGCATGACGGAGCTCGTCAGGATGTTCGGTGAAGTAACGTGTACGCAGTGCCCCGCGTAACACGGCAGGTGGAGGTGGAAACAGTCCATCAGCCTGCGTTTCCTCACCCATCGTGAATGCTTTTCCGTCACGGAAGAAAACAGTATCAAGCGGCGTGATTGAGAGATGCATGGGATGTTGTTTCTTTATTGAGGAATAGGAGGATATCGAGAGCAGCCAAGAAGTTGCCGAGATCGCCACGATCGTTTGTATAGATGCGAGTTAGCTGATCTGCTGTCTCGGTTGTCCAGTCTGGTGTAGCATTCGCCTTTCGGAGAATGAGACGCTTCAGCTCAGCCCTCAGAAACTCATCGGACTGTGGAAAATCGTCTAAGGTACCCTGGCCATCAGCAAGCGGGTACAATTCTTTCCGGAGGGTCCGCATGAATGTAGGACTGATGTCGTGTGCCTGCAGATCGGCAACGAGATCCCGTAGAACCATCAGGGTGCCCCCGGCGGCGTTGTCGTGCGACTGAAAAGGAAGTACAGTCTGGTTTCGTTCACCGGATCGTTTAAGGACAGCCAGTGCGACGGCATCTTTGAGACCGTCGCCGTACTTCTTAGCATGTTCTTTTTCCATTGTGTAGGCCGTGTCGAGCACCATGCTGAGCGGGGCTTTATAGTGGGCGATAGCAACTCCAGCGGATGCCGTTGCACCAGGGCCCAGCGTTGTGAAGAGTCGTGTCTCGTCCTCTACAAACCCGCTGGGAGACTGGGAGAGGTCTACCGTTCCATCTGGGGTACGATGCCCGGAAAAGGCCGCACGCAGTTCAATAAGCACATCCAGCACGGTATCCAGGCTAACGAAGGCAAGAACATCGTCGCCTCCAGCATAGACCAGGAATCCATCGTAGTCTTCAACGATGGGGCGCACCGCATGTAAGGCGTATTGCGCCATTGCCTGACTAATCGTAGCGTGTAGCGCCGGAGTGAGTGGCCTTCTGGCTTTAGAGCCGTTACTTGTGGAAACTCTAACACTACTTTCGATCGCATGCTTCACGTCCTCATCAAGCGAGTCCCACACATCGCTGTGGTAGATTTTATCAATCGATGGGGCTCCGTTCTCACCAGCAAGCCAGTTGCCGATACTGTCGCCATCAAGAGCGATAATAGCGTAGTACGATGACTGCGCGCCGAGAGCGGCTTCTGAAAGCGTGTCATTATGAATGCGTCGAAGCGCATCGGCCTTTGCTTCGAGTTCGGCCCTGTCATGTTCAGCATCCTTTTCGGGATAGACATACGAAGCGAGATAGTTGACCGTGAGGTTTTCCTCATAGAGCAACTGTCCATCGAAGCGCTTTCCGCCAATTTCGTTTTTCATAGCTGTCTCGCAGCGCTGCACAGATGCGGCGTCGGCGCGGCGCATGGGCTGGGTGGCAACATCGGCTGTAGCATCGAACTGTTTGCTACGGCTTGAGCCAATAGCCCGGTCGGCAAAGCGTTTTGTGAAGCCTACTCCGGAGAGCCCTTCCCCGTCGCGCAGATCCACAGGACTTACATAGTCGCTCAGATCAACGGCATGCTTGTTATGCCTGATTTGGGCGGGGTGCCCTCGGTAAAAGAGCACATTGCGTTCACCGGAGAGGCTGCCCTTGCGGCCACGCTCTCCATCTCCCCCTCCAAGCTGCGCGAAAGGTCGGGTGGTCTTTTGGGCCCCCAGGCGTTTCTCGGTCAGCGTGTACAGCAGATCGTAAACGTGCCCGAGTGAAGCCTTTCGGTCTGTTTGTTTCAACATCGGGCTGTTCAAGCGCGCTCTCACCGTTTCAACCAGGTCGGGAGTGACATACGAGGACAGATCATCGACAAGACCGTCCGGAGTGATCGGTGCAGCTTCTTTTTGTAGGCGAAAGCCGGCCCAGTAGGTAGATATCGCACCGCTAAGGTGATTGTTAAATGAGGCAGGCGGGGCAATGCGATTGAAAGGCGGTTTGGAAAAGATCGCCTCCCCGATGCTCATCCAGGCCTGCTGCACATCGTCTTCCAGCTTCTCCATGAAGCTGCGAAGTGCCTCATCTGATTCCGCTTCGATGACGGCAAAGAAACGGTTGGGGAGTGTCGGCAGGTCGCGGTAGGCCGCTTGGCTGTTGCGCACGTTCAATCCGAGTTCGTTCTCCATCCAGTGGTCGACAAGCGGTTGACCGTGCAAGTCAGGAAAGATAACGGCATCCGGTCCAAATGTGGAAACGACGCGCTGCAGAGGAATCCAGCACAAGTACGACAGCAGATAGCTGCTCCAATACAAGTCTTTGGTCTTGCGGGCCTGCTTGATGAAGCGTTGTACTGGACCAATCGTAAAAAGCACAAATGACGAATCTGTCGTAAAGCCTCCTTCTGAATAGGACACACCGGAGAAAGCAGACGTCATGCGCAGGTGTTGCGCCAGGCTATGGTCGGGAAAGACTGGGTTGGCTGGAAGCACGTCCCACAGCGCAGCCCAATGTTCTGGACTGTGTGCACGGAGCGTAGGGATCAAGTTGCGCCAAAGAGATAGAAATGTGTGCTGGCCGGGTACCTCACTCGCATCTATCGGGGGAAGATTAAGGTTGTCGAACGCAGCGTTGACAGCGCGTTCGACCTCGTCGAGGTCAGCGGGCCGACGTTCTGCATCCCACGGAAGCTGTTCTCCAGAAAACGGGTGTCGGATTTCCGGGTTTTTGAGCAGAGATACGCTGGGGACGTCGTCAGGGACCAATGCGTCTGCATTTGCAGAGGCGATGGCCTGAGCTTCAGGCGAGAACCCAGATGTGTCTAGCCGAAGCCGTTTCTGCAAGGCGGTAGCCCGCTCCTTCAATGCGTTGAAATCATAGTCTTCTCGAAAAGGAGCGTCAACAGGATAACTGAGAAAAGATGAGAGTTTGCGCTGAAACAGGTTAGGAACTGGCATAAGCGAGAAGGAAGATTGGTCAATAACAGCGTAGAGATTGCATGTCACGAAAGCATGTACATCTGCAGATTAAATTTGCTCATCAATGACAGCTGATCGAAACTCGTGACGGCTGTCTCCGTGACGCAGCTTATTTCTCGTAGACTGAGGAAGATGAAGCGATGTGACGATCCCCCATACATCTGTGCTGTCGCCGTGAGTCGTTACATATTCTGGAGAGGCAAACCGTGGGTCTGGCGCTCCCGTGTATTGAGAATTGTAGTCATGTGTGGCCTGGCTGATCTCTCTCAAAAGAGTTTGGACATCGTCTCCATAAAAGACATCATCGGTACGTTCAGCGCGCTTAATCCAAGGGTACGGAGGTTTTTCTGAACCCGTGTAGTGTATCGCGTAGTCCTTATATACATATACAAAGTTGGGATTCAGGACTTTCAAGGAGGGAAGTACCGAATCCTCTAAACCAGCATGAGTGTCGTAGCGCGTTCCGTTGATTCGCCGAATACGCATAGCTCCAAATCCACGCCGCGAACGAAAGCCAACTCCACCCAGCGCGAGAGCAACGATCATCGTATGTTTTAGCTCATCTAACGAAATCGGGCAGTGCGGTAAGCGGTGTAGCACAATTGAAAACTGTTGTCCAGGGTCAAATGCGCTCAGGCGAAACCCACGATGAGGCACGGGTTGGTGGTTGCTGTAGCTCAATGATCCCCGCTTCTCCAAACGAATGGTGACTGTTGAACGCCGTCCCTCATCTCCAGCAGCACTCCCAAAGATACGCCCCTCTTGCTCGTGTAGCTCGTTCACGGGCAGCACCTTGGCGGCCCGCCACCAGTACCGGAGCAGCCCCTTGAACGAGGGCGGACGAAGTTCGGGTGTTTCGCCGTCAGCCCCGCGCAAAAACATTGGACTAATGGTTTCAACGGCGAATCGAAGCGTAGACATATAACGGAAGGGCTCGTGTAGATACATATGATAAGAACAGCACTCGTTTTTTCATGCATACACAGCACGAAGACGTTGTGCAGCAGAGGAGGCGCGAATGTGAGGAGGGCGCCATCAGAGGCACGGACGTTAAGCAAGTGCTTTTCTATTGTACTGACTTCTGCATCAAATATCAAGAATATATGAGGGGGGATGCCTGCCAAGAGAGGGGCGATTGCGGCGCCCTCTGCTCTGGACGCGCGTGTCAAGGCTATCAGCAATATGAATTTTGCATTGGCTCGTTGGCGCGCTCCTTCCCCCGCCTCATTAGCACATCGCGGAAGCCGCCAACTCTATAATCATCAGTGAGGTCAAGGCACCAGGAGCTCCCGATGTAGCGGCGCCATGGGTGCCCCGGCGGGCGAAAGGGCTCCGGATATCTCTTGCACTCTGATAGCGACTCATGACGCTCTGGTCGCATCCTTCGCATCCTAAAAGCTTTTGCCAGACGCCCCGCTTCACGCGGCTGCCGTCCGAAACCGCCGCTTGGCGACGGTGCCAACCGCATGGGTGGTCCAGCTATCCCAGGCGCCGCACACAACGCCGCCCACCAGGGGAATCCATTTGTGCAGGTTGATGGCGCCCGTGGTGCCAAACTTGGTGATGAGCCGGGTGCCCACCTGCTGGTTGATGCGCGTGAGCACCGAGCCCGGGAGCTGCTTCAGGGCCGATTTGGCAATCCGTTGCCCCGCCCGAATCCCCGCCTGCTTGAACAGGTCCGCACTTTTGCTGCCCGTCAGACACACAAAGCACATCGTGCGCACGGCGTCGTGCTGGGGGTTGTGTCCGTACAGGTGGGCGATCGTGGCCACAGCGCGCAACTGAATGAGTAGCGCGCTGGCCATCCCGGCAGGCAATGCCACCGGCAGCGTGATAAGGCCCCCGCATCCACTCAAGAAGCCCGTCGTCCCCGCCTTCAGGTCCTGGTTGCGTAGAAACGCCTTCACGTCACCATCCGTGGAGTCGGTGTAGCCATTGTAATCAGCGCTGAGCTGCGGCACGCTACGTACCGGGCCTTTGCCGGAAAGGGCGAGGTCGTAGGCTGTATGCAGGGCCTTGGTCATTTTGCTTGCGTCCGCCATGGCGAAATAGGGAGATCTTTTTCAGAAAAACCGAATCCATGAGCGTCCGGCATGGGTGCGCCGTTGCGCTGCTGGAGAGACTGATAGGCGCATACGGGAGATGAGATGCTACTACGTAGATTCAACGTATATCACCGAATTTCGTCGGCTCGCGTTGAATTCAGTGCTGGGGCGCACATACGTTCGCAGAGGGGACCGGAAGGGCGGAGTGGTCCTGTTCGAATAAAGATCCCGGCTCGGGGCCCGGGATGACCTGAGGTGGGGGTTCGACCTGAGGTGGGGGGCGTCTTGCCCGGAACGCCTTGGCGCGGAGCCATCCATAGCCGGGGATCGCTTGCATCCCCGGCGGTACCGTGGGCCACACATGTTGCGTTCCCTTTAGCATCAAGTCCCCCCGGCCTCCGATCCGGGGGCTTTCTACAACGGTCGGCATGACTGGCAAAGGGAAGCGCTTATCTGCTTCAAGAAGCGCGCCCGTGCTCCATCATGCTCACTGCTTCCGGTCGGATTCGGACCGTTCCTGCACCAACCGCTCTCCTTCAACACAACAAAACCGGCGGACATGTGCCTGTTTGTACATTGCTTAGCGCAGGGGTTTTCGGGGGAAAGGGCAAGCCTTTTTCGTGAAGGGGCTGTGAATAGTATGAAGCAAGTGTGGAGCGGGGGTCGTGGGCGGACGTGCCGCTTCCCCTCCTACCGGCTTCAGCCGGAAAGGAGGGGTGCCCGAAGGGCGGGGTGGTCCTGTTCGAATAAAGATCCCGGGTCGGGGCCCGGGATGACTTGAGGTCGGGGCCCGGGATGACTTGAAATGGAGGTTCGACTTGTACGTGGAGGGGCTTGCCTGGGATGAGGTGGGGTGCGGGTTCGACTTGAGGTGGGGGCTCAAGATGACTTGAGGTGATGGTTCGACGCCCGGCTCCTACGTCGCCGTCTGCTCACCATGACAGTCCTGGGAAGAAGGCTCAGTAGCCGGAGATCGCTTGCATTCCCGGCGGTACTAAATGCCATCCGCGACCGCCGTTTTACCCTGCTGGTAGGTATCCGTAAACACTCTGGTAGCATCAGGGGATGCGGACGTGGAGCTCTTCGAAGAGGCCTGGCTGCTGTTTGTTGAGCCCACGCCCAGACGCAGGTAGAGGACCTTGCCCGAGGTGGTGCGGCGG
>NZ_JARWGJ010000109.1:0-8537 GCF_040409695.1 Longimonas sp. | reverse complement strand
TACGACGCATCGCGCATGCTGCTATACTCGCGCAGCTCAAGCGTGAGTTCTTCGCGCCAGGCGCGGTAGATGGTGACCAGGATAGCGGTGGCCGGCACGGCGATCAGCAGCCCGAATATCCCCATGAACGTACCGAACACCAGCAGGGCAAACACGATGAGCACCGGGTGCAAGCCCATCTGGTAGCTCAAAATCTTGGGTGTCAGGAACGACTGCTCCAGCAGCTGCTGCAGGAGAATGACGGTCAGCACGATCACCATGTCCATGACCCCGCCGAAGGTCAGCGCTACGAGTCCGCCAATCACCATACTCACGATGGCGCCAAGCCGGGGAATGAAGTTGAGCACGCCTGTCAGCAGGCCAATCAACAGCCAGAACGGTACGCCAAAAATCACCAGTGCAATCGACACATTCACCGCTGCAATGAGGCTGATAATCAGCTGTCCACGCAGGTAATTGCCGACAATGCCGCCAGCCTCCACAATATAGTCGCGGCGTCCGTCAGCGGTGGGAAAGAGGCTGACGAGCCCGTCGCGGATGAAGGGGTAGTCCTTGAGCGTGTAAAACAGGATAACCGGTACCAGCGCCAGTATTGTGACCAGGCCCAGCACGGATCCGAGCGAAGCCAGCACCTCTTCGAGCGCGCTGGGGAGGCGGCGTGCCTGCCGCTGCACAAAGTCGGTCACCTCGCGTATGATAACCTCCCGATCAATCACCCCGGCGCCTTCCAGTTCGGCCACGACCGGCGAGGTGGCCAGCCACGTTCGCAGGGCTTCCAGCGCTCCCAGCGACTGACGCGACAGCCGGTCGACCTGGTCCACAATGTTGGGTACGATGAGCACGATGCTGGTGATGAAGAGCCCCACGACAAGCGTGGTCACCACCATCGACGAGACCCAGCGCGGAATCCGGTAGCGACGGTCGATGCGTGTGACGATGGGGTGCAGCAGGTAGGCCAACAGGTAGACTGCTACGAACGGAATGAGGATGGTGCTTGCACGCAAGATCGCCCAGATCAGCAGCAGCACGCCGCCGGACAACAGCAGCGCCCGGGCCGATGACTTGTGGCGTACGGGCCATAGCAGAAGCGCACCGGCCAGTGCAACCAGCGGTGGACTCAAGAACGAGCCGGGCCGCGGAAACTCCATCTCGTAGAGCATGACGAGCAAGAGCGCGAGCCCGCCGATCAGCAAGATGATCTCGTGTGTGCGCGTGTTACTCAACCAGGTGCCAGACGACACGCCGTCATCGGCCGACTTCGGTTCGGAGGGATCCGGTTCGGGCGAAGCAGAGGAGGCCGGTTCAGCAGTAGACATAGGGTACGTATCCGCCAGAACAGAGAAGCAAGTTACACATGGCGCCAGAGCCGGAGGGAGCACATGGCGCGGGCACAGGTACACAGAAGGCACGCGTAGAGGTCCTGCTACCCCCTTGCCCATTACATGCCAAACACGGCCCCCTTCGATCCGGCAGTGCTGCGCCGTCCGGGTACGGTGCTGCTCGACACGGCCCGCTCCGATCCCGAAAACGAGCACACCCGGCTCTTCACCGATCCAGTGTCGGTGTGTAACGCATCGACATATGCTGAAGTGCCACAGGCGCTACGTCGTGCGCAAGATGCGCTCGACCAGGGGCAGTACGTGGCCGGATACGTGGCGTACGAAGCAGGCTACGCGCTCGACCCGTCGATCCGGGCGGCTGCGCCCCCGCACGATGAAGACGATGGGCCGCTGGTGTGGCTGGGGGTATACGAGGCGCCCCAGGTGTGGCCTGCCGCAGCGGCTCATACGGTGTGGGACAGCGTAGCGCCGCGTTCGCCCCAGCAGGCCCGGTTTGGCTGGCCGGAGGCAGACTACCGTGAGGCGTTCCAGGCGGTCAAGCAGCACATCCACGCGGGCGACGTCTATCAGATCAACCTTACCGGACCGGTCGACCTCGACGTGCCAGACGACCCCGTGGCGCTCTACGCGCACATGCGCCGCCAGCAGCCCGTGCCGTATGCGGCATACATTGAAACCGGCACGCGAACCGTGCTCTCCGCCTCTCCCGAACTCTTTATTCGCCGCACGGGCGAACACGTGGTTACACGTCCAATGAAAGGCACCGCTGCCCGTCCGCCCACCGCCGAGGCCGACGAGCAAGCCATCGCGGCACTGAAGGCCGATGCCAAAACGCAGGCTGAAAACCTGATGATTGTGGATCTGCTCCGTAACGACCTGTCGGTCTGCTGCATGCCGGGGTCGGTGCGCGTGCCTGAGCTGTTCGCGGTCGAGCGGCATCCGACGGTGCTGCAGATGACCTCGACGATTGAGGGGCGCCTGCAGGCCGGTATTGCGCTTCCCGATCTGTTTCGGGCACTCTTCCCGTGCGGGTCGGTCGTGGGGGCACCGAAGCTGCGTGCCATGCGCATCATCCGCACGCTGGAGCCGGCTCCGCGCGGAGTGTACTGCGGCGCCATCGGGTGGGCCGGGCCCAACGAGACCGCAACGTTTAGCGTTGCCATCCGAACCGTCGAGGTCGGTTCGCAAGGCGCCCGTATGGGCACCGGGGGCGGGCTCGTGTGGGATTCCGAGGCCGACGCTGAGTACGCAGAGTGCAAGCTCAAGGCCCGGTTTCTAATGGATGCGGACGGCCCTGCCCCGCTGACGCGCCCCACGCTCATCGAAACGATGCGCTACGACGGAGCGGGCATCCCGCTGCTCGACCGCCATCTGCAGCGCCTTGCGTCGTCGTCGCGTTACTTCGAGATTCCCGTTGATCTTGATGCGGTGCGCGAGGCCATTGCCGCTACCTGTGCTGCGCTGCCTGACGCGCCTCACATGGTGCGCGGCACTCTTGGCCCCCAGGGTACATGGCAGAGCACCACCCGTCCGCTCGACCCGGCTCCCGGTCGTCCGTGGCGGCTTACGCTGAGCCCGGTTCGGGTTGCCCCCGGCGACATACGGCTGCACCACAAAACGACGGCCCGTACGCCGTACGACGAAGCCGCTGCCTTCGCGCGCGCCCACAACTGCGACGAAGCGCTGCTGCAGTCCACCGAAGGGTACATCACTGAAGGGGCGCGCAGCAACGTCTTCATCGAACGCGAGGGCATGCTTTACACGCCTCCGCGGTCGAGCGGGCTGCTGGGGGGCGTCTACCGGGCTCACGTACTCGATACCCGTGCCGACGTGCGCATCCAACCGCTTACCGTCGAGGATCTGCGCACGGCCGACGCGATCTACTGCTGCAATGCCGTGCGTGGGTGGCGATCCGCGCAGTGGGTAGAGCCCGAAACGGTAGAGACGCTGTAGCCTGTGCATCCGACAGACCCCGGATTCTGTGGGGGCGACCTCTCTCCCAAAAGAAACACCATAAGAAACGGGTAGCGGTAAGATGTTGAATGATTGTCTGTGGTTTACATCATCGCAATCTGTTCAAACCCCCTCTGTCTGCCGAGCTTCGCCAAAGGCGTGATCCTGTGGACATCTCCCCCTTGACCAAGGGGGAGAAACCCGACACGAGCCCGTAGGGCGACTGATGGAGCGAAGCGGAATAAGGGAGAGGGGGTTCGAACAAGACAAATCTGCAGTGTCTGATAGCCTTATCACATAGCGTTTACCACCACCAAAAAACGCCCGCCTCCTCGTGATGAGGAAGCGGGCGGATGCTTATGCAGCATGGACTGCAACGGCATGGGCTGCGTAGAGGCAGCGTCAGGATCAGTCGAGCGCCTTCTCGATCAGGTGACGCAGGTGCGCCGTGTGGGCCTGCGTTTCTGCATTCACGCCTGACTTGCCTGCAATGAGATCGTCGACCTGCTGCAGGCTACGCAGCGCCGCAGAGCGGGCTACATAGTCATACGATGTGTTGGTGTCTTCGTCGAGCACCGCCGAGAGGCCGCGCACGTACTCAACCTGCAGGTTCTGGCGGAACGTGTTCACGTTGCCTGCGGCGTCGTCTTCGAAGATCGCCATCGTAAGGTCATCCATGTACTCGGCCAGCGGATACGTATTGCCGTAGAGGCGCGCATCCGTCATGCGCGTGAGCACATCGGGGTGCAGGATGTGCGCGAGCACCATGCGCTGCATGCTAAGCGCGCGGGCATGGATCTTCGGGTCTTCGGAGCTACCAAAGAAGTTGAACCCGCGCCGCTGCTGCTGCAGATGGTTGTAGATCTCGTTCGGAATATCGAACGCATCGGGAGCAAACAGATACGTGCGCAGCAGGTCGAGGGCCGCCTCTTGCTCAGCGCGTGGCACCGGCGTAAACGGCTGCGTAGCGCCGGGCTGGCCGACCATGGCGCGTTCGCGGTAGACGCCGCCGATGAAGCGCGAGGCTGCGTTCACGGCGCTGCCCATCTCACCCGTCAGGATCAGGTAGGCGTTGCGGAGCGGCTCGTACGAACTGCCGGGCTCATCGTACTTGTCGAGCAGCGAATCCATCGTCTCCGACAGAATGCCGAAGCGCTCCTCGGCATACGCGACCGGATCGCTCGATAAGGTATTGATCATAACGCGCGGGTCGATCGCCTTGCCCGGACTGCGCATGTCGTCGGCGTCGTTGCCAAAGGCCAGCTCCGGCTCGGTGGAACGGTTCAGGTGCGCAGTCATCAAGTCGTCGTCATCGAGCGACGGGTCGTATCCAAACTGGATAGCCCACGTGTCGTACGGGCCCGGGTGGTCGATGTAGTAGGT
The DNA here is from genome assembly GCF_040409695.1 of Longimonas sp. GTDB lineage: Bacteria > Bacteroidota > Rhodothermia > Rhodothermales > Salinibacteraceae > Longimonas. Next base: position 3,861 of record NZ_JARWGJ010000109.1, on the reverse strand, counting down.
TTCTTGGGCATCGATGTTATCGGTCAGATGCACGGCAGGGTAGTCCATCACCGACCCGATAAGACCGTTCTCGGCGATCGCCTGCGGGTCTTTTAGCTCTTCGGGCGAGAGCAGGTTGTGCGCCTGCATATTGTGGTTCAGGCCGAGCGTATGGCCCACCTCGTGCAGAATCAGGTAGTAGAGCGCTTGCTCAAAGTACTCGGTGATCTGCAGCTCCGACGCATCCTGCGCGTGCAGCACCTGCAGTCCGGTAAGCAGATTCTGTTGCATGGTGGTGCCCAGCGTGCAGCCGTCGTGCGGCGCGTGGCCCGCTTCGGTATCGTGCGCGTGAAGCTCGGTGAGCGACTGCTGCGCCCAGTCGGGCAGGGCGGCCGCGTCGAAGAGATCCTGCTGACGGATCCGGTTAGTGAGGTAGACGAACTCAAGCATGATATCGGAGCCGATGATCTGCCCGGTGCGAGGGTTCACAAAGCTTGGGCCGTAGCCGCCAAAGGGCGGCGTGGGCGACGACGTCCACCGTAGCACGTTGTAGCGAATGTCGCCTGCCTCCCAGTCTGCGCTGTCGGGCTGCACCTTCACCTCGATTGCGTTCTCAAACCCGGCGGCCTCGAAAGCCTGGTTCCAGGCGAGGGTTGCGTCTCGAATGATCGGGCGGATCTCCTCGGGCGTGGTGTTTTCAATCCACCACACGATAGGCTCAACCGGCGCCGAACGCTCTGCCTCCGGATCTTCCTTCACCAGGTGCCAGCGGTTGATCATGTCGCGGTAGGGCGTCGCGCTGGTCGAGGTCTGGTCGTCGACCTGCTGCATGAAGTAGCCCACCCGCGGATCGTCGAAGCGCGGCATGTAGTCGTTGTCGGGCATCTCGATGAGGCTGTGCTGCACGATAATGCCGACCGACCGCGCGTCGGTTACGGCGCTTCCGCCACCGGACTGCGGGAGCGGGTTGTCGTAGACGTACTCTACCGTAAGGTCGGTATTCTCGGGGAAGTTCTTGACGCTCTGGTAGCGCGTTTTGCTGCTGTTCAGGTTGCCCAGCGAAAAACTACCCGGACGCTGCAGCGGCGAGGGCGTGGGCTTCACCTGATGCAGCGCCTCGCTCAAGAAAAGCTCGTCTGCGCTGATGAGATAGCGCCCGCCATCGGTTGTGTCTTGCGCCACGATCTCCTGCGAGGCCAAGCGCGCGGGCGTGATGTTCGCTTCAGAAGCACGGCTCAGCGCGTTATCCGGATCGAAGAAGAACGAGGTGTTCACCTTCTCAAACTCGATACGGTCGTAGTACCGCTTGATAGCAAACACCTCGTTGTCGCGAAACTGACCGCGAAAGTGCCCCGCTATGGGGGCGCCGTCTTGCGTAAACGTGAAGTAGATATACTCCTGGTCGAGCTGATCTTCACGGATCAGCATCTGCAGGGAGCCATCGGTCGTATCGCGATAGAGGGTAAAGAGGCCCTCCAACTCCTCTGCCGCTTCCACGGCGTCGTCAATGTCGGAGGTCGGCTCGGAAGGGTCGTCGGGCGTGTCGTTGGTCGTCACACCACGCGGCGCACATCCGGTCATCAGCAGCGCAAGAAGCGCTACCATGGAGATAAAACGAGAAGCAGCAGGCATAAGGCGAGCAGGTCTGTGAGGCTGTAACAAGAGAAGTGATAGCTATGCAATATACAAAACAGGCAGGCGGATGCATACGCGCTGCTATGAATGACACGTGGATGTTGCAGATAGGAAATCCTTGTCTCTAAGAAAAGCGTACACTCGCGCACGAGCAGGGTCACCGTTATCCCAACGGTTGAAAAAGCGCGCTGTAGTGTGTATGGTATACGCACCACCTGGAGCAACGTCCTCTGCTCTTTCAACCGGCCCCCGCCATTTGGCCCCGCCACCTGCGTCCTGCTGCCCACCAGCTTTCCGCGTTGCTCCGTCCTCCTCGCCGACCAACTAACCTCCGTATCCCTCTATGCGAACCGCTTTGTCTTCGACCGGGTCTCCGACCTGGACCGCGTCCCGTCGCCTGCTTGTAGGCGCGCTCTTCCTTCTGCTCGTACTGCCATGGGCTGCCACAGCTCAGTCGCCCGACGACCGCGGCACCCGCCTGCTGCAGGCGCCCAGCGTGCACGGCGAAACCATCGTCTTTGCCCATGCCGGTGAGATCTGGCGCACCACCACGAACGGCGGCGATGCAGAGCGCATCACCAGCTTCCAGGGGGTAGCGTCGAACCCGCACCTGTCGCCAAGCGGTGAGCATGTCGCGTTTTCGGGACGCTACAACGGCCAGACGGATGTCTACGTGGTGCCGCTCGCCGGAGGCACACCCGAGCGCCTAACCTACCACCCCGGCACCGACGCCGTGCAGGGCTGGGCGCCCGATGGCACCCGCGTGGTGTTTGCTTCGGGACGCGACGCCGCGCCGTCGTCGTACCAGCGCTTCTGGACGATCGACATCGAAGAAGCTACCCCCGAGCCGCTCCCCATTCCGCGAGGCGACGTGGGCGGGTTCAGTCCCGACGGTGAGCGCTTTGTCTACCAGCCCATCTCGCGCTGGCAAGACCACTGGCGCGGCTACCGGGGCGGCCAGGTGCATCCGATCTGGATTCTGGATATGGATACCTACGAACACACCGAACTGCCGTACGAGGAGACGGTCGACACCGCCCCGGTCTGGGCGGGCGACACGGTCTACTTCCTGTCAGACCGGGCCGACGACATGGTCATGAACGTGTATGCGTATGACCTTAACACCGAAACCCTCACGCAGCTCACCACGCACAGCGACTTCGACGTGAAAGCGCTTGATGTAGACGGCACCACGCTCGTCTACGAGCAGGGCGGCTACCTGCACCGCTACGACCTGGAGCAGGACGCGCATACGCCGCTTACGGTGACGGTACGCGGCGACCTGCCGTGGACGCAGCCGCACTGGACGGGCGTGCAGGCGAACGTGATGAACGCAGGCATCTCGCCCAACGGCGTACGGGCGGTGTTTGAGGCGCGCGGCGAAATCTTTACGGTGCCCGCCGAGCACGGCTCGTGGCGCAACATCTCGAACGCCTCGGGCGCAGCCGACCGCTATCCCGCCTGGTCGCCCGACGGCAGCCAGATCGCGTGGTTCTCGGATCGCAATGGCGAGTACGCACTCAAGATTGCGCCGCAAGATGGGCGCGGCGACCTGCGCACCATCGATCTGCCTGAGGCGTCGTTCTACTACCATCCGCAGTGGTCGCCCAACAGCGAGCACCTGCTCTTCACCGATGCCGATCGTAACCTCTGGCTTCTCAACGTCGAATCCGAAGACCTGACGCGTGTCGATAACGACCTCTACGCGCACCCCGAACGCTCGCTCAACCCGTCATGGTCGCCCGATGGCGAATGGATCGCCTACGCGAAGCGTCTCGACAGCCAGTTCCGCACCGTATACGCCTACTCGCTGAACGACGATGAGCGCATCGCGATGAGCGACGGCATGGCCGACGCGGTAAACCCGGTGTGGGATGCAAGCGGCAAGTATCTCTACTTCATGGCCAGCACCAACTACGGACTTAGCACCGGCTGGCTCGACATGAGCGCCTACGACGACCCGCTCGACCGGGGCGTGTACGTGACCGTGCTTGCACGCGATGAACCCTCGCCACTTCAGCCGCGCAGCGACGAAGAAGCCGCCGCGGATGCCGAGGCAGACAACGGCGACGAGGAGGTCGACGTCCGCATCGACCCAGAAGGGCTCGGCCAGCGCACTCTTGCGCTCGACCTGCCCGAACGTCCGTATATGAGCCTTGCCGCCGGATCAGCCGGGACGCTCTTCATTGGCGAGTCGGTGCCGAACCAGCCGGGCCTGCGCATCCACCAGTACCAGCTGGATGCGCG
>NZ_JARWGJ010000108.1:0-8558 GCF_040409695.1 Longimonas sp. | reverse complement strand
CCTCTTACCGTAGCCCTCTTACCGTAGCCCTCTTACCGTAGAGAACGCCTGCAACAAAAAGCGGACGCCTGCGCGATGCAGACGTCCGCTTCGTGGTTAGGCCCGGAGCGATGCACAGAGCATGTGCTCCGAGACAGATAGCCAGCCTTACGTAGCCAGGCTACTGCTCTACTTAGCTGCTCTACTTGGCAGCTCTACTTAGAACGTGTAGCGCACGCCCAGCTGCAGCTGCCAGCGCGAGAGGTCGTCATTGACGTTGAGGACATCTTCGCGGTTGCGGTTGCTGGAGTCGAACGTAACGCGGTACTTGCCCACGTCGCTCGCCTGCACGGTGCGCCCAGCCACTTCGTCGCCGATGTCGTCTTCGGTGATGAAGCCCTGGAAGTTCATCAGGTCGGTGCCCTGAAAGGCCGTGCTGCGCACGCCCCAGTCTGAGTTGATCAGGTTCAGGAAGTTGATGACCGTAGCCGAGATCTCGACCCGCTGATTGCCGAAGGTTTCAAGCTGCTGCGTGAAACGCAGGTCCAGCTGATGATTCCATTCGGTGAAGGCGGTATTCCGTTCGAAGATCTGGCCGCGCTGGCTGCTCAGCGCATCATCGCGATTGATGAAGCTGTTGAGCGCCTGCCAGTTCTGCGACTCCAGGAAAATATCGGTTTCTTGCTCGGGCACGTAGACCAGGTTGCCGAAGCTGTTACCGATGTTCTGGATGTCGCCCGCATACACGTAGCTGAAGGGACTTCCCGAGCGTCCGTTATAGACAGCCGACAAGACCGTAGTGTAGCGGTCGAAGTCGAACGCGTACGACACATTGGCCAGGATATTGTGGCGATTCACAAAGTCGGAGCGTCCGAGCTCCCGGTTATTGTGGTCGAACGACGCGGTAAACCGGTAATTCGAGATCGCGCGGCTCGACGTAGCGTCGGTGATGTTGAACGCATCACTGAACGTGTACGCAACCTGCCCGCCGAAGCCGGTGCCCTGCAAGGGGCGCTGCAGCGATACCGAGAAGCTGTACTCGTAGCCTTCGTTGGTATTGGTAAGCAAGATCGCGTCCGTGAAGTTGGCGTTCGGACCGTCATCAATGCGGCGATAGATCGGGCGCCCATCAATCGGTGTAGGCACGCTATCGTCTACCTCAAGGTTAATGTTGCGGTAGTCGATGTCGTTAATCGCCGAGGAGTAGAGCCCTTCAACCGTACCAATCAGCCCGAGTGGAAGCTGCTGATCAACGGCAAGGTTGAGGCGCAGCGAACTCGGATACTTGAAGTCCGGGTCGGTAAGGTTGATTTCGGACGTAGCTGCGATAGGCAGCGTAAGATCTTCGGGGAAGTCCGGGTTACCGGGCTGCACGAAGTTGTCGTCCAGGTTGTCGAGGTCGGGCATCCGGATGCCCTGGTCGTCGAACGCCGGGTTGGTCGCGCTCTGCGTCTGGCGCACATCGATGCGGGCAAAGTCGACGCCCGTGTTCGTGTACTGGTTCGAGATCATCACGAAGGGCGGCTGGCCGGCGAACACGCCGATTCCACCACGCACCTGCGTGGTCTGGTTGCCGGTGGCATCCCAGTTGAAGCCCAGACGCGGCTGCCAGAGGATGTTGCCCGTGGGCACCTCTGAGGTATTCTGCCCAAAGGCTGCCTCAGCCTGCGGATTATCGAACGGCTTATCATTGAAGATAGGCACGTCGGCTCGCAGTCCGATACGGAAGCGCAGGTTGCTCGTCACGCGCCACTCGTCTTGTGCGTAGAAGCCCAGCTGTAGCGCGCTTGGGTTCACTTCGGCGCGCGGGTTACCGGGGATGCGGGAGTAGCTGTACTGGTAGCGCGACGGCAGCCCGAGCGCAAATGCTTCGCGCCCGTCGATGAAGTCGCCCGCTTCAAACGTACGATTTCCGATCTGGGTGGTCTCGGTAAACTCGATCGGGGCGAACGTGTAGGTGCCGAAGAAGTCCTGGATGAACAGGTTCTTCCAGCTGTACAGCTGGTTGTTCGTTCCAAACGTGAGTTCGTGGCTGCCCAGATCGATGGTGAAGTCGTTGGTCAGCTCAAACACGTCCTGATCCAGCTGATTCGCATGACGGAAGCGCTCGGTACCCAGACGAACAGTACGGGTACGTGCGTTTACGTCGGTCTCGTTCGGATCTTCGAAGATCTGCACATCGACCTGCGGCTGTCCGAAGTCACCGAAGTCGCCTTCATCCCGAATGCGCTGGTAGTTCAGGCGCAGTTCGTTGTACATGTTGGCGCCGATAGACGACTGCAGCTCCAGCGTGGTCGTGTTCTGCGTGTGGCGCTGCTGGTAGCCCTGCGAGTCGAGCGAGTAGGTGTTGGTGCTCCGTCCTACCCCCCGGTCACGCGCAGCGTCTACATAGTTGTTACGCAGCGTGAGCTGGTTGTTTGCGTTGATGTTCCAGTCCAGCCGCGCAAGCAGCTTGATGTTGTCTTCCTGCCCGGTGAACGGGTCGAATCCGCCCGGCTGCATACCGTACTGATTGCTTGCAATCGAGGCGATGTCGGAGACGCGATCGCTCCCAATCGGAAAGATGTTCGCCTGTCCGCTCCCGGCAAGGCCGGTCGTGGTCGGACTGGTTTCTTCTTCGTACTCACCCGAGACGAAGAAGAAGAGCTTATCTTCAATGATGGGGCCGCCAAGGCGTCCGCCAACAAACTGCTCACTGAACTCCGGGAAATCCGTCCCTGCCGGTCCTCCACCTACAAACTGTTCGTTGCGCCCCAGGTAGTAGGCTGAGCCTTCAAACGTGTTGGAGCCGCTCCGCGTCACCGCGTTGATGCGCCCCCCTACGAAGTTGCCGTAGCGTACGTCGTATGGAGCCACGTCGATGTTAAACTCCTCGATCGCGTCGAGGCTAAACGGTTCGGTTCCAGCCTGCCCCCCGGGCGTTCCCCCCGTGCCGCCAAGTCCGAACACGTCGTTGAAGGTAGCGCCGTCAACGGTGATGCTGGAGAGCCGCGCTTCCCGTCCGGCCAGCCCGAGTCCGCTTCCGGTGGACTGGGGCGAGAGGCGCGAGAAATCGGAGAGCGAGCGCTGGATAGACGGCGTGCGCTCCACCTCAACGCGCGACACGTTGGTGCGAGCGCCTGTGCGATCAGAGTTGATCGTGCGGTCTCGTTCGCCGATAACCCGCACTTCGTCGAGCTCTTCCGAGGCTTCCTGCAGCGCGAAGTTGAGCGTCTGGGCTTCGCCAAGCTGCAAGTTGATCTCTGTTTCCCGAACTGCCTGGTAGCCAACGAAGCTGGCCGTTACCGTGTACGGGCCGCCCACGCGCATGCCGCGCAGTACGTAGGTGCCGTCGGACCGGGTCGAGGTGCCGTACTCTGTGCCGCTGGGCTCGTGTACAGCGATGACGTTAGCGCCAGGCAGCACTTCGCCTGATGCATCTTGCACCTCCCCCCGCAGCGTTGCGGTGGTGAGGCCCTGTGCCATCGCCGCCGTGGGCAACAACACAAGTAAAAGAAAAGTCGTAATCCAATGTCGCATGACGATAAAAGAGGATCTGTGGAAGGTAGCGAGCCGCAAAGTCTTGTGTGGTGCATACACAGACGTGCGGGCGATGAATCCGCTCATACAATAAGGCGGCCCGTCCCACAATATCTGCAAAGATGCTGTGATCACTCTTCTTTTCATGTAAGGATTATGCACCTATAACAGTCACATAATACTTAGATAACATAGCAGGTTATCTAGGAGAATTGGATGAATACACAGCTGGTGATTCACCGTTCTACTGTTCATCCGTTGCCCTATACCAATCGTGAGCCTACTATGAGCATCCAGGCTCAGCTCGCTACGCAGCCGTGTCGCTGCTGCCTTTTGCAGGCTGCTCCCTGCATGCGGCTGCAATGATAGAAGCGTAGATAGCGGTGTAGAACTCCTCCCACAAAAAAGCGAGCCTGCTCCCCAATGGAGCAGACCCGCCCGTTCACAAAAAACGTGGCCCCTGCAATCAGGCTGCCACCGGCTCACGGTGGTTGATCTGTGTGCCCAGCACCTCAAGGAAGGCTGCCAGCCACTTCGGATGAGCCGGCCAGGCCGGCGCCGTCACAAGCTGTCCGTCAACCGTTACCTCGTCGGCAGCAATATCAGTGTATACGCCGCCTGCGCGTTCTACTTCAGGCTGGCAGGCCGGATAGGCCGCGCACTGCTTGCCGTCGATGACGCCCGCTGCCGCCAGCACCTGCGCGCCGTGGCAGACCGCCGCAATCGGCTTGTCGGCTTCGTCAAAGTGGCGCACCATCGCCAGCACCGCTTCGTTAAGGCGAATGTACTCCGGCGCACGCCCACCCGGAATCACCAGCGCATCGTAGTCTGCCGGGTCGACGTCGTCAAACGTTGCGTTGAGCGCGAAATTATGGCCGGGCTTCTCCGTGTACGTCTGGTCGCCCTCAAAATCGTGCACGGCGGTTTTCACCGTGTCGCCCTCCGCCTTCTCCGGACACACCGCATGCACCTCGTGGCCGACCATCTGGAGCGCCTGAAAAGGCACCATCACTTCGTAGTCCTCTACGAAGTCGCCCACAAGCATAAGAATCTTAGAACCGTTCATTGCAATCACCTCTCTTTGTCAAGAAGAAACGAACTACGGGGTATGGGGGATGCGTGACGGAGGTGCTGCCCTGAAAGATCCGACGCCACGCCGCACGCGACGCGCCATTCCGCAGAGGGTGCCGCAGGTGCACCGCTTGCTGCTCCTTAAGATTCATCCTCTTCCAGAACAATCTCCTTGCGCAGGCGCGCCACCGGAATGCCCAGCTGCTTACGGTACTTCGACACCGTGCGCCGGGCAATCTTAAAGCCGCGCTCCTCCAGCTTATCGGCCAGCGCCTGGTCCGACATCGGATCGGTTTTATCCTCGTCGTCCACAATCTGCTGCAGGATTGCTTTCACCTCTTTGTTCGACACCTCCTCGCCATCGACCGTCTCCAGCCCTTCTGAGAAGAAGTACTTCAGCTCGTACACGCCAAACTCCGTCTGCACATACTTCCCGTTCACCACGCGGCTCACCGTAGAGATGTCCATGTCGATGATGTCGGCAACATCCTGTAAGATCATCGGCTTCAGGTGCCCTTCGCCGTAGCGAAAGAAATCTTCCTGCAGTTGCACGATCGCGTCCATAACGAGCGTCATGGTGTGGCGCCGCTGGTTGATGGAGTTGATGAACCAGCGTGCCGATTCAAACTTGTTCTTGAGAAATGACTTGGTTTCCTTGTCGACAGACGACGTCTCTTCCTCGCTCTCCTGCTCGGCCTTCATCTTTTCGAGCATGCGCCGGTAGTGGCGCGAGATGCGTATGTCGGGGGCGTTCTGCCCGTTGAGCGTAATGATGAAGTCGCCGTCTACGTAGCGGACGGTGAAGTCGGGCGTGATGTAGTTGGTCTCTTCCGAGAACGTACCTTCCCCCGGCTTCGGGTCGAGCCGCTGTTGAATGAGATCAAACGCGGTCTTGAGGGCACGGTCGTCGATGCCCATCCGCTTCTTAAGCTTACCAAAGTGCTTCATCGTAAATGCCTTGTAGTGCTCTTCCAGCATCTCGATGGCCAGGTCGCGCCCCTCGATGTCGGCAGGCATGCGGCGGAGCTGGATGAGCAGGCACTCTTGCAGGTCGCGCGCGGCAATGCCGGCCGGATCGAGCGACTGCACCTGCTTCAGCACCTGCTCGACGTCTTCCTCCGTTACTTCTACGTTCTGGTTAAACAGAATGTCGTCGATGATCGACTCCACTTCGCGGCGCAGATACCCATCTTCATCAATTGACCCGATGATCTGATCGGCAATGAGCGACTCCTTCTCATCCAGGTTCAAGAGCGAGAGCTGGTCGTTAAGCTCCTCAGCAAGCGACGTAGAAGCACGCATCTGACGCCGGTACTCGTCGTCCTCGTCGCCCCGGTTCGGGTTGGCCTTGTAGCCATAGAGGTCGTCAGGGTTGTTGAGCAGCTCGTCGAGGTCGAACTCCTCGTCCTCAGGATCGTCGGTTTCCAGCTCGTTTTCCATCTCCTGCTCGGTCTCCGCCTCCTCGCGGCTCTCGATCTCCTCATCTTCAACCCCCTCTTCAAGCAGCGGGTTTTCAGCCATCTCGTCTTTGATGCGCTGCTCCAGGTCGAGCGTGTTTAGCTGCAACAGCTTAATGTACTGTATCTGCTGGGGCGATAGCTTCTGCTGGAGCTCTTGCTTTTGATGCAGTTCAAGCATAAAAACACAGGTCTTCTGAGGGGCAACACGCCACGCACTAATCTGCGCGGCTCGGCAAAAATCATTCCGCTTATGCATTTCATTATAAGCATGAATGCCTGCCAACGTCAACGTCTACCTCAATCCTGTTGTACATTTTTTACGTGAGCATCGGCGCATTTTGCTGTAAACAGCCCTTTTTGCTCCATCCGCTCTCTGCAGTCCCGTTGTGCCCTGTCGTTACATCTTTCCGTTTGCCTGTTGCGTATCGCAGCGCTCGGGCGCAGAAACTCTGGACCCGCTCATGGGCTTGAACAACACGTCGCTGCATCGTTTTCGTCTGTCTTGCTGACTGCTTTCCGTATCCCTCTATGCCCGAATCGCGCTCTTCGGCTCTCCAGCCCGATACAGCGAACGCCTCCGAATCCGATATCGAGTCCATGCTGCGTCCGCAGCGCCTCGACGAGTTTATCGGGCAGGCGAAGATCAAGAAGAACCTGCAGGTGTTTATGACCGCGGCGCTACAACGCGGCGAGACGCTCGACCATGTGCTGCTCTCGGGTCCGCCGGGACTGGGCAAAACGACGCTTGCTCATATCGTGGCGAATGAGATGGGCGCGCGCATCCGCACAACCAGCGGACCGGTGCTCGAAAAGCCCGCCGACGTGGCGGGGGTGCTTACCAATCTGGAGGAGGGCGATGTGCTCTTTATCGACGAGATCCACCGCCTCAGCTCTGTGGTCGAGGAGTATCTGTACTCTGCCATGGAGGATTACCGCATCGACATCGTCATCGACTCGGGGCCAAACGCGCGAACCGTTCAGATCTCGCTGCCGCCGTTTACGCTGGTGGGGGCAACCACGCGCAAGGGCTTGCTTACTTCTCCTCTGCGGGCGCGCTTCGGTATCGACTTTCGCTATGACTACTACACCGCTGACCTGCTACAGTCCATTACGCAGCGCTCCGCGCGCATCCTGGACGTCCCGATCACCGAAGACGGCGCGTACGAGATCGCCCGCCGCAGCCGGGGTACTCCGCGCGTATCCAACCGCCTGCTGCGCCGCACACGCGACTTTGCTGAGGTCGACGGCGACGGCGAAATCACGAAGACGATCGCCGATCATGCCCTGAATGCGCTCGACGTGGACGAAGCCGGGCTCGACGACATGGATACCCGCATTCTCCTAACATTGATTGACAACTTTAGCGGCGGCCCTACCGGGCTCAAGAACCTTGCGGTGTCGGTCGGCGAGGAGTCGGGGACGATCGAGGAGGTCTACGAGCCGTACCTGATCCAGGAGGGATTCATAGAGCGCACGCCGCGTGGACGGGTGGCCCTTGCCCGTGCCTACGAGCACTTCGAGCGTGACCGTCCGTCGAGCTCTGGCGACCTGTTCGAGCAGGGTGACTGACCGCTTCACGTGCTGCCGGTTCTGCCTTCCGGTTCTGCCTGGTTCTACAGATGCTCGGGCGGAAAGTCTTTGAAGTGTCCGTTTGACTTTACGCGGCGCTGCACGTCTTCCTGCTCTTCAACCTGTGGGATGAGCCGCTCGAAGTGTTCAACCAGATAGTTGACACGCTCTATTTCGTTGGAGAGTTGCAGCACCTCCTGCTTCTGCTCAAGCGAAAGGCCTGCGTTCTGTGCCAGTACAAACGACAGGCGCCGGTCGGTCTGGTAGAGATCGGGGCGTACGGTGCGCCCGGCCAGCTCCAGCAGCTTCATGTGCTGCGTGATCATGCGCTCGCGCGTGGCTTCGTCGATCGCGGTTGAGGTATCTTCGAGCAGCGTCACATCGGCCGTATAGTACGACGCCCGGTCGTCGTACACCTCTTCAATCTGGAAGCGCTCGTCACCCTCGGCAATCAGGTCGGCACTTCCGTTTTCGTACCGCTTCAAGATCCGCTTGATGTATGCGGTGCACCCTACCGATGCCAGGTTCCCTTCGTGCGCCAGCACAATACCAAACGGCACGTCGTGCGTGGTGCAGAACGCCATCAGGTCCTTGTAGCGCTCTTCAAAGATATGCAGGGGCACCTGCTCGTTCGGGTAGAGCACCAGACCAAGCGGAAAAAGGGGTAGATCGTCGATCGTAGACATGGAGCGTGTATTGACCGGAAGAAAGTTAGCATCTGCTAAACCTACATATCAAAATGGGTGTTTCCGGATGCGAGACGTGGAGTGTGCAAACCCTGTTCTTTTCCACGCTACTTACGTTTCGTATTGCGGTAGCGGTTCAATGGTAAGTGATTGTCATACGGCCGACATCGTCGGAGCCAGACAACCCCCTCTGTCTTCGACATCTCCCCCTTGGCTAAGGGGGAGAAACCCGTAGGGAGAGGGGGTTCGAACAAGACAAACCTACATTCCACGA
>NZ_JARWGJ010000107.1:0-8671 GCF_040409695.1 Longimonas sp. | reverse complement strand
CTTTGTTGCTCTTTGTTGCTCTTTGTTTGATCTGGTAGTGAAGTGAGTGCGTGCACTGCAACCATGTGGTAAAGTGTACGTTACGTACATGTGTTGACACCGCCACAGGTAGTGGCCTCATCTTTCCGTGTGTAAAGCCTATGCACAGCTTCATTCACCGATGCGTCTTCTTCGGCCTACTGTTTATCTTTACAATGGGCGTTGCAGTTGAGTCCGCGGATGCACAGCGGACCGGGCAGCATCGCGAAGAATATGAGGGAGTTGGTATTGATCGTAAGCACGGCGAAGTCGTGCCTGGCCATCTGACGTTTCACGACCACACCGGTAAAGAAGTCACACTCTCCGAGTACTTTGATGATGAGCGTCCGGTACTGCTTAACCTGGTATATCATGAGTGTCCCATGTTGTGTGGGCTCATGATGAACGGAGTAACAGAGACACTCCGTTCTTTAGACTGGACACCCGGTGAGGAGTATACGGTACTTACCGTAAGCTTCAATCCGGAAGAGACGCCTGAAATTGCACGAGAGCAGCGCGATCGGTATCTACAACAGTTAGATCGACCCCGTGCAGATGCGGGGTGGCACTTTTTGACAGGCGACGCGGAAAACATAGACGCGCTGACCGATGCTGTTGGCTTCAACGTGCGCTGGATTGAGTCTAAACAAGAATTTGCTCACCCCACCACATACGTGTTCTTGAGCGGTGATGGACGTGTGTCGCAGTACATACACGGCATGCAGCTTCCCGAGCGTGACACGCGACAGGCACTGGTTGAGGCCTCGGCTGGACAAGTTGGATCGCCGATGGACCTGATAATGCTATACTGCTTTCAGTTTGATCCAGAAGCAAACACCTATACAGCCGATGCCTTCAACTTGATGAAAATCGCTTCTGGGCTTACCGTTATTGTGCTTGGAGGCATGCTCTATGTCTTCTGGCGTCGCGAGAACGAGCAGGTTAACCAACAGCTTAACGACTCGTTTTCGATTCCGAAACCACAGAGTGGATAACGCTGACTGTACACTCTTTGCTCTCGGCCCCATTTATTCCTGTAATCCGTTTCTTTCTATCATGAATGATTCAGGCTCCTTCTGGCTTCCTGAGGCCGCTTCTACCGTAGCTGCCGAAATCGACGGTCTATTCTACTTTGTCTACTGGGCAAGTGCGATCATATTCGTTGGCGTAGTTGCGGCAATGGTGTACTTTGCCTATAAGTACCGGCGCCGCGATCCAAACGATCGGCCTGAGCTGGTTGAGGAAAGCCGTCTTCTTGAAATATCATGGATTGTGATCCCCACTATCCTTGTCTTGTTGGTGTTCACATGGGGGTTCCAGGCCTATATCACACTGGGCACGGCTCCACCTAATGCCTATGAAATCCAGGGCGAGGCCTACTCGTACGGATGGAGTTTCGTCTACCCGAATGGCGCTGAAACAACAGATGAATTGAACGTACCTGCCGATCGGCCTGTGAAAATCAATCTCAGCAGCCGAGAAGGCGACGTGATCCATAGCTTCTTTGTCCCGCAGTTCCGGGTGAAGCAAGATGTGCTTCCGAATCGCTATTCGGCAGTATGGTTTGAAGCAAACCAGACGGGCACATTTGAGTTATTTTGCACTGAGTACTGTGGAACCGGACACTCAGCGATGATCGGTGACGTAAACGTCATGCCACAAGACGAATTTGACGAATGGGTGGATGGCGCTGTGCTTGACGAAGATGCCATGTCGTTGGCTGAGTTGGGCGAACTTCAGTTTCAGCGCAACGGATGCCAGGGCTGCCACAGCATCGACGGATCCGATGGCGTAGGCCCAACGATGCAAGGGCTACATGGGCGCGATCGCGACCTTCAAGATGGTCGTACGGTCGAAGCAGATGAGAACTACCTGCGTCAGATGATCGTCGAACCCACCTCACAGGTCGTCGAAGGATACCGTGCCGGTATCATGCCCTCGTTTGCGCACCTTGATGAACGTCAGGTAACCGCGCTTGTGGAGTACATCAAGTCGCTCGACGACGAGTAACCAACATCCGAAGATAGCGCCCATTCCAACACCCCTCACACCCACGAACGCGAACTGATTATGGAAGCGGCAGCACGCGCAGCATCCGATAAGCATTCCGAGCCTAAAACATACCTCAACCATGAAACCAGTGTGTGGGAGTGGTTGACGACGAAAGACCACAAGAAGATCGGGATCATGTACCTGGTCTCGCTTGCCGTGGTCTTTCTGGTAGCGGGGCTCCTGGCCATGGCTGTACGGCTTGAGTTGATGTCGCCCGACTTCAGCATTATGTCGGCCGACCAGTACAACCAGACCTTCACGCTGCACGGCATCATGATGGTCTTCTTGTTCATCGTACCGTCGATCCCGGCTATTCTGGGCAACTTTGTGCTTCCGCTTCAGATCGGGGCGAAAGACGTTGCGTTTCCCAGACTTAATCTGGCCAGCTGGTATGTGTATATGGCTGGCGGCATCATGACAGTTGCTGCGCTTCTCATTGGACAGTTGGACACCGGCTGGACGTTCTACACGCCTTACTCCTCGCAGCAGGGAAGTGCCGTCATCTTTATGACGGCGGCCATTTTCGTCTCTGGATTCGCATCCATATTCACTGGGCTGAACTTTATTGTCACTATCCATAAAATGCGTGCACCGGGGATGACCTGGAACCGGCTGCCGCTCTTTATATGGGGACTCTACGCTACAAGCATCGTACAGGTGTTGGCCACGCCAGTCATCGGCATCACGATGATTCTGCTGATTCTTGAGCAGACGCTTCAAATTGGAATTTTCGACCCCGCGCTTGGGGGCGATCCGATTCTGTTCCAGCACTTCTTCTGGTTCTACTCGCACCCGGCGGTGTACATCATGATTCTGCCGGCCTTCGGCATCATCAGTGAACTGATCGCAACATTCAGCCGCCAGCGTATCTTTGGCTACCGGGCTATTGCGCTGTCGTCGGTTGCTATTGCGATGCTCGGATTTCTCGTGTGGGGACACCACATGTTCGTGTCGGGCCAGTCGGCGATCTCATCGATCGTCTTCTCGCTGATTACCTACCTGATTGGTATCCCATCCGGCATCAAGATCTTTAACTGGGTGGCTACGATGTACAAGGGATCGGTATGGCTGCAGACACCGATGCTATACGCGCTGAGCTTCTTGTTCTTGTTCACCATTGGTGGACTTACCGGTATTATGGTCGGTGTGCTTGCGGTTGACGTGCACTTGCACGACACGTACTTTGTTGTGGGCCACTTCCACTATGTTATGATGGGTGGCTCAGTAATGGCGCTTCTGGGAGGTATGCACTACTGGTGGCCAAAGATAACAGGGCGTATGTACAGCGAGATGCTGGGCAAGATCGCAGCTGGACTGATCTTCATCGGCTTCAACGTTACGTTCTTCACGCAGCTCGTGCTCGGAAGCCAGGGCATGCCGCGCCGCTACTACGAGTACGTGGATCGCTTTGCAGGATTGCATCAGCTGTCTACGATCGGCTCCTTCATTCTCGCAGCCGGACTCTTCCTTGTGCTCGGCTACGCTCTGCACTCGCTGTTTTACGGCAAGCGAGCTCCTCAGAACCCATGGGCAGCAGCTACGCTTGAGTGGACCAACGTTGCGGCGGTACCAGACCCGCACAACTTCACGAGCACGCCGCTGGTAACACGCGGGCCATATGACTTCCACAAGGCCGATGAGATATTCGGTGGAGGCGATGGCCAGGCAAGTGGGGATGGAGCAGGCATTGACGAAGATCTTCTCTCTCCCCCCGAAGCAGCGCCTGCAGCACCCGGCGACGAGCCGAAGCAGTAGCGTATACGTACTGATCACGGGGCGCTGTGTAGTGTCCCCGTGTTCCCATGTTGATCTCCTGACTTACGCAGTTTATCCGATGTCTACTGAAACAGCACCGGCTACAGACCACGTCGATACGGCGCACGACGATCATCCGCCGCACCTTCAGCACCACTTTGTGTCATCCGAGCAGCAGTTTGACTCGGCCAAGCTGGGCATGTGGCTCTTCCTGGTCACCGAGATACTGCTGTTCTCGGCTCTATTTGTCGCCTACGCCGTATACCGGAATTGGAATCCGGTCGCTTTTGTGGAGGCGAGCGCTACGCTCGACTGGCAGCTTGGCTTCGTGAACACGCTGGTTCTGCTGACCTCGTCGTTTACGGTTGCCCTCTCCATCCACTATATCCAGAAGAATGACGTACAGAAGTCGGTAATAAGTCTGCTTTCCACCCTGGCTCTCGCCGGTGTTTTCCTGGTGGTTAAGTACTTCGAGTACATGGCAAAATTCGAGGTGGGCATCTTCCCGGGCGAAGCATTTAATCCGACAGGAAGTTACGAGTATCTTGCTGCTATTCAGTACGTGCCGCAGTTCTTCAGCATCTATTTCGTAATGACCGGCATACACGGAGTGCACGTTCTAATTGGGATGGGACTGATTGCATGGATGGCTTCGCGCGCTTACCGTGGTCACTTTAGCGACGAGTACTACACGCCCATAGAGCTTACCGGCTTGTACTGGCACATCGTAGACATCGTCTGGATTTTCCTGTTTCCTCTGCTCTACCTGGTGTAAGCTACTTAGTAGATCAGAAAGGCGCTCCGAGCGCGCAGTGCACGCACGCGCAGGCGCTCGCATGGCCGATACAACGTTGCCTAACTTAATGCACCTTGCCTCCCCGTTATGGCCCACGACTCTGGTAACCACGGACATCACATCATCCCCATTCCAACACTCACAAAGACCTTTGCGGGGTTGATTGCACTTACGCTTATTACAGTAGGATTGGCCCAGTTTGACCTGGGTATATTCGAAGTGCCCGCTGCGCTTGGTCTCGCAAGCAGCAAAACAGCACTCGTCGTTATGATCTTCATGGCGTTGAAGTACGACAATCCGGTCAACACGCTCACTTTCATAGTGGGTGTGTTGTTTGTCGGGGTGTTTGTTACGTTTACACTCCTCGATACGGCATTCCGTGGTGATCTTGATAACGTCGACCCGATGACAATACAAGAGCGTGAACAGCTCTTGCAGGAGTTGGAACAAGAAGCCAACCCGAATACTGAGGAACTTCCCGAGTCCAGCGACAACGCTTAACAGGCTGCCCAAAGGCTCTTCGCGACTTAATGGTAATGGGCCCAAACGCAACGATCTGCATAGCATCCCCTGTTTCAGCACAATAAAGGAACGGGCGTCGAATCTTCATAATGCGACGTCCGTTTTCTCTATGTGTATTATTGATCTATAGAATGATAGATCGGGGGCAGCACATGCAGGCTTACAGGATCATGTGCGACAAGCGTACTTCTGAAGTGGTATTGGGCGACGCGTCCTTGCTGGGAAAGACTATGCATACGGCTCTGCTATGTATTACATTGCGAGCCAAGCATCAAAGAAACACCTGATCGGACAACCTTACTGCCCTACAACAGCCTTCGTAGCAGCTTGTGTAGCGCCCCGCCGCCCTGCACCGGAAAAGCCGTGATGCAGCCCCTTAACACTCTCGTGCAACTGGTTTTCAACTGACTGCTCTCCCATGCATGTGCTCTTTATCGCTCTGGTTGGGCCGATTCTCTTCTTCCTCCTGACATGGGTACTGGCCACAGCCTACCGATTGTACTTTCCTGAAAAGCCACTGTCTTTTGAGGGGGATTCCATTGTGCTATGGGATGAGCGGGCCCATGAAGAAAAGAGCGTGCCCGTTGGGGCACAAGACATACGAGAGCGGCAGCGTCGCAGTCAATACCTGCGCAAGACTTCTCCAGACTACCGGTATGCCTGGGGAGATTCGGATGGTTTTCCTGAGGCTTGGCGCGAAAACATACGTATGCGTCGTAACTGACGATAACCCACCGCACGACGGCCGACCTGTACGCCTGCAACTCACGATTTTTGTTTTGCCAACGACTCGCTTGAATGAAGGTTACCGAACATCTTGACCGCGCCTCTAATCCGCTTATCTCTTACGAAATCATTCCGCCGCGTCGTGGTGGCTCAGCCGAGCAGATGCTCCAGGTTGTAGAACAGCTCCTGCCGTACGAACCGCCGTTTATTGACGTGACCAGCCACTCGGCGGAAGTCTCCTACAAGCCAATGCCAGACGGCACCTGGAAACGCTGCGTGAAGCGGAAGCGACCCGGCACGCTCGGGCTTTGTGCGGCGATCGAGGCGCGCTATGGCATCGATACAGTGCCCCATATCCTGTGCAAAGGATTCAGTCGTGAGGAAACTGAAGATGCCCTAATCGAGCTTAACTACCTGGGTATTGACAACGTACTTGCTATACGCGGGGATGATAAGGGCGTACAGAAAGATTTGCCGCCCGATCGTTCGCGGAATGAGTACGCCATCGACCTGGTCGAACAGATCCAGGATATGAATGAAGGCGAGTATCTGGAGGATCTGATGGATGCGCAGCCGACCAACTTCTGCATAGGGGTCGGAGGCTACCCAGAGAAGCATTTTCAGGCACCCAACTTAGCGTGGGACATCATGCACCTGAAGCAAAAAGTGGAAGCGGGTGCCGATTACGTCGTGACGCAGATGTTCTTCGACAACGACTACTTCTTTCGTTTTGTGGAAGAGTGTCGCGACGTTGGTATTGATGTCCCTATTATTCCGGGCATAAAGATTATCACGAGGAAGCGGCATCTTCGCTCGCTCCCGACCCACTTCCATACAGACATCCCGGAAGAGCTGGCTGCCGAAATTGAAGCGGCAGAAACCGACACAGAGGTAAAGCACCTGGGCATTGAATGGGCTATACAGCAGTCGGAAGAGCTTCTCTCCAGTGGAATCCCCTGCCTGCACTTCTACATCATGTCAAGTGCAGAGGTCGTTAAAGAGGTAGTTGAACCGCTGCGTGAGATGGCCTGAAAGAAGGGCGTTGAACACCCTCAATAGATGCGAGACAGATAAGGGTCGCATCTAATACGTACATATCTGTAAAACAGAGAAAGCCCGGAGGTCCGGGCTTTCTTGCTTAGATGGCAGCATAGAAGGCGTGCCCCAAACTGGCCAGGGGAGCACGCAGGAAATGAGCCAACAAAGTTAGCGGTGCGCATCCTGATCTTTGCGGCGAAGCTGAGCCTTGTACTTCTCCAGCTGGCGGCGAAGCTGATCTGCACACTCCTTCGCTGCATCCTCATGGTTTCCAGCCTCGCCTGTCGCAGTCAGACGCTTCTGGTAGACATCTAACCGCGCCTCGACAGTTTTCTCCTCAGCTGGGCTGTTGTTTTTCCCAAGCACGACCTCCGCATTGATGATGCCATCATAGTAGCGCTCAAGCTTGCGAATCCGATCTTCGACACGGGCTTGCACCTGTGAGCTTACAGTCACATGGCGCGTGGTAAGTTGGAGGTTCATAAGGCACAACAAAGCTTATGAGGGCAAACAGATAAGTGAAAGCAAATGCAGCAGCTAAAGCATATAGATAGCCAGACAGTAGGGCAGCAATGATGCAGATACATCTGCCGCTGCTGCTATTCTACTGTGTTATTCCGCTGCGCATTTGAGTCATGAACAGGCGGCGTTAAAAGTAAGGTGCGTCGCCGTTATCGGACACGCGCAGGAGATAGAAGTGTTGCAGCTTAAGAACAACCCTGCCAGGTATAACTTGCCATAAGCAGGCGTACCCTACCCGAGAACCGAGCGGTTATGGCACAACGAAGTTGCAAAGGTTGAGAGACCAATGAGTATGCCAAAACCAGTCAAAAAGCACGGGTCGGCGGATGCATACCCTTGAGTTGCAATCAGGTATCGTCGTCGAGCCATGTTAGATACCGGTCTTCGAGGCGGCGCATCTCTGCCTGTCCATCTTCTGTTTTATCGGAGTAGCCAACAAGATGAAGCAAACCATGCACGGCATAGCGAGCCACTTCACGAGCTGCTGTCGTATCAAACTCGGTGTGGCGCTCCTGTGCCGTCTCCACATCCACATAGATCTCTCCTTCTGTAGGACCGTCGGGCTCGCTTAAATTAAAGGCGAGCACATCCGTATTGTAGTCGTGCTCCAGGTATTCCACGTTGAGACGCCGAACGAGATCATGGCCACCAAGGATAACGGTGACATGGCCTATCTCTGCCTTCTCTTCTGCTCCCACATGCGTGAGTAGCGCAACCAGATCGTGGTCTGCAACAGGAAGTTCAGAGAGCAGAGAGGTAGTCTCAATCGTAATCATATAATGCGGATTAAGTGGCAAATCGCGAATACACAGTAGGCGGCCACGGTTACCATTCTTTGTTGAGCGGCAGCGTCGGTGTATCAGAGCATCTCTGCTCCTTGCTTTTTCTGATAGGGGGATGGAGCACCATAGCAGCCTCCACGACCAGCACTTAGAACCTGTTTGGGTTTTGGTTTGCCGGCGAGAGCGAGCGCCGCTGCGGCGAAAATTGGACCACGATAGAGGTTCGTAGCCGGGGCTACGGGCCGACACGAGGGCGCAAGCCCGACTGACGCCCGTATATCGGGGGCAATTTGCACCAGGGGCATGACCTTCGGCCCCAGCCCAGCGGAGCCGCTCGCAGCGCCCCGACCGCAGGGAGGACGTACTCCTGGGGTGCCCAAATTAAGAAATCAAAACAGGCTCTTAGCATGCGAGAAGGTTTAGATACTGCCTAATGTTCAAGCGCTTGCCCGTAGACCTA
>NZ_JARWGJ010000106.1:0-34530 GCF_040409695.1 Longimonas sp. | reverse complement strand
CAACTACATCAACAACGGCGCCGACGACAACGGATCCGGCACGGTAGCCACCCTGGCGTTGGCTCAGGCGTTCAAGCAAGCTAAGTCCGATGGATATGGACCACGCCGCTCGATCCTGTTTCTGAACGTAACCGCCGAGGAGAAGGGCCTGCTTGGATCGGCCTATTACGCAGATGAGGAGCCCGTCTTTCCGCTGGAGCAAACGGTGGCCAATCTCAACCTTGACATGATCGGACGCGTGGATCCGTCGTATCCCGAGCTGCCCGATAGCAACTACGTCTACATCATCGGTGGCGATCTGATCTCGGATGATCTGGATGCGATCAACCGCCTCGCGAACGAGCGTACGGGAATCAATTACACGCTGCACGAACGCTACAACGACCCGAACGACCCCCAGGCGCTGTATCGCCGCTCCGATCAGTGGAACTTCGGCAAGCACAACATCCCGTTTATCTTCTACTTCTCGGGCCTGCACGATGACTATCACGACGTAGGCGACGAGGCGCACAAGATTGATTATGAGCGGATGGCCGAACGAACGCGCCTGGTCTTTGCCACCACCTGGCAGCTCGCTAACCAGGACGCACGCCCTGCCGTGTCAGGTGAAGGCTTTGACTGATACGAAATCCGGCTGCAGCATTACAGCATGGCCCCTCTGTGGGGCATCGGCTTTAAGGGTGGACAGGTAAAGATGAAGGAATGAAAGCATGGGGCGTTGTGCTCGTTCAGCCACGCATCTTTCTGCACGTCCGTCTTTCCCTCCCCCAGTCAAGCATACGAAGTTGACATTATGGGAAGCGCCAGGCCACGGTAGTACGCAGCAGAGCGTGTAGCAGCACGAGAAGCAGTGCTGGAACAGCAAACTGCGCAAACCGCTCACTCACGTCGGTGTACGTGTGTGTCTCAATCTCGCTCTGCTCCAATGCGCTGATGTCATCATAGATAGTCTGAAGCGCCGCCGCATCGGAGGCCCGAAAGTACTGCCCACCGGTAGCTTCAGCGATCGTTGTGAGTACAGCTTCATCAACCTCATCGCTTCCTTGCTCTTCAAGTTCAAACGGTGCGTCCCCAAACGACCCTACGCCAATTGTGTAGACCCGTATTCCCATGACACGCGCAATTTCGGCGGCGGTGAGCGGATCGATCTCGCCCCGGTTGTTCTGCCCGTCGGTCAGCAGGATAACCACCTGACTCGGCGACGCCCCGCTACGCAGACGACTGGTTGCAGCGGTGAGCGCCGACCCAATCGCTGTGCCGGGCTCAAACTGCCCGAGGCGCAGCTGCTCGATTGTGTCCACCAGAAAGTCCTGGTCGGTGGTAAGCGGTGCCTGCATAAATGCGCGCCCTGCAAACACGACCAGTCCGATACGGTCGTTAGAGCGCTCTTCCACAAAGTCGATTGCCACCGAGCGCGCAGCTTCGAACCGGTTGGGAGGAAAGTCGGTAGCTCGCATTGAAGTGGATGCATCAAGGGCAAGCACAATGTCGATGCCCTCGGTCGTTTCGACCTGCACCACGTCGTGCTGCTGCGGGCGGGCCAGCGCTACGATGAGCAATGCCATGGCGCTCAGGCGAAGCACCGGTAGGGCACGGCGCACCCACACGCGCCACGACACACGAAGGGGCACATCGGCTACGCGCGGAAAGCCCACGCCCTCGGTATGATGACGTGCACGCCACCACATCCATCCTCCCAGCAGAGGCACCGCCGTAAGCATCCACAAGACTGCAGGATACGCAAAAGTCATGATGCCGATCGGGCTTGCATGCGTTCAGCAACGGCCTCTACAAGCCGAGGAAGCGCCTCACCAGCCGGCGCTTGCACATGCTCGTGCGCCTTGCCCGAAACGGCGCTGGTATCCGGATTCACATCGGCCACGTAGGCGCCATGGTCAAGCGCAATGACCGGGAGGTCGGCAGCCGGAAAGACAACGGCGCTGGTGCCAACCGCCAGAAACACGTCGGCAGCCCGGGCCCAGTCCTGCGCCGCTTCGATGGCGTCGCGCGGCAGCCTCTCCCCAAACCAGACGACATCCGGGCGGATGAGCCCGCCGCATTCATCGCAGCGAACCGGCTCGTCGGCATCGGCCACCTCCGCGTCGAGCTGATGCGACGCGCCGCACTCAATGCAGTAGCTACGAATGATGTTGCCGTGCAGCTCAATGACCCGCTCGGTGCCGGCGTCCTGATGCAGGTTGTCTACGTTCTGCGTGATGCACGCAAACTCTGGCACGAGCGCCTCCAGGCGAGCCAGGGCCCGGTGTCCGGCGTTGGGCTCGGCCTCTTCAATCGCCTCTTGTCGGTACCGATACCACCCCTGCACCAGCGTAGGGTTGTCCAGAAACGCCTCAACGTTAGCCAGCTCTTGCGGACTGAACTGCTCCCACAGTCCATCGGGGTCGCGAAACGTTGCAATGCCGCTTTCGGCGCTTGCGCCTGCACCCGTCAGCACCGCTACCGTGCTCGCCTGTGCCAGCGCGTCGACCAGCGCATCAGAAAAAAGACTCATGGTACTGCTGTTTTGGTTGGCGTAGTTTCGTTTAGCGTAATGTCGTTTAGCGTATTCAGGGGGATGCGAACGACTCGGCTTCGGATGGACCGTTCTCGCCAGCCTCGGCCGCGTTCGTCTCGTCTGCGACCGTCGTTTCGTCGAGCGACTGTTCGATCTCTTCGAGTGCCTGTTTTGTTTCGCGCAGGGCCGTTCGGTTGGCGGCTGCATCGGGGCGTGTATCGGCAAACTTGGCCAGGTCGGCCAGCTCCAACACCGCCTGAATGCGCCCGGCCGCCTGCTGGGGCACGCGAGGATGCTGCTTCAGCGCACGTACCACTTCCGCGGAGGTGCGCTCATGCGCTGGCAGATGCAGCCGGTTGCGCAGGTATGTGCGCACCGCATCCGTAAGACGGATGTAGAACGCTTTGGAGGCCTCGCCCTCGGCAGGCGCGGCAAGCGCATCGAGCGCGACCTGCGCATTGCTGTATGGCGTTGTATGAGCATCAGCGTCTGTGGATGCGCCGGAGGGCGCCCACCTGTCGCGGCGTTTGTATCCCCACAGCCCCAGTGCCAACAGCAGCGCCACCAGGGCACCGGCAGCCGCCCACATGCGCCAGCCATACGGGAAGTCAACCGGCGGCATCAGCGGCTGCATGGCCGTTGTCGTGTCGGAGGGCAGCACGCTGGGCACCGGCACCGTGAACGCACGCGAGCCAGCTATCGTGGTATCCTCGCCCGCAACGACCCACGTAGGCAGCGGCGGCACCCGGGCCTCGTCGAGCACGAACGTGGTAACGGCATACCCCACGCTGTCGACCCGCCCGCCCGGACGCGCCGTTCCCGCGTAGCGGTGTCCGGATGCGGCCTGTCCGAGCACTTCGAGATCTCCAAACAATGTAGGACCGGCGTCGGGCGGTGGAAACGACACCTGCGACTGAAACGAATGCTCAACCACCATCCACAGCGTAGCGCGCTCTCCAACGCGAAGGCTGTCTGCATCCAGATAGGCCTCTACCTGAACCGGCTGTGCCCAAACCGCCTGCGGCGTGCCTACGAGCAGGGCACCAAGCAAGGCAGCAGAAAACAGCAGTCTGGTGCGCACACAGATTCGCAAGCAGAAACGAGGCATACGAGCGTAGAATTCGAGAACTCAGTCGGTGGTGGCTCGACGGCGGAAAAACTGGATGAGCGTCTCGGCCGCGTCGCCCGTGGTTGGCAGCGGGAGGTAGTCGGCCTGTGCACCGCGAAGCGTCTGCGCGACCTGCGCATGTCGGCGTGCCGCTTTTTCTTCGAAAGCCTGCCGGGTTGCGGGGTCGCTCGTGTCTACCGTACGCGTAGCGCCTGTTTCTGGATCGGTAAGCGTGACGAGCCCATGCGGCGGCAGCGTCTGCTCGCCGGGATCGTAGATGTGCGCGCCAATCAAGTCATGCCGCCGGGCCGCTGCACGCAGCGTGGAGGCATAGCCGTCATCGATAAAGTCGCTGATCAGCAGAACGGTTGCCCGGCGGTTCAGTCCGTTTAGCAGGTAGCGCAGCGCAACGCGTAGATCGGTGCCCCGCGAGCGGGGTTCATAGCTTAGCAGCGCGCGCAGGCTATGCAAGACATGGCGCCGCGTGTTGCGTGGCGGACGCAGCATCTCGACCTCGTCGCTGAACAACAGCAGGCCCACAGCATCCTGGTGGTGCAGCGCGCTGAACGCCAGGAGCGCCGCGGTCTCAGCGGCTATGCTACGCTTGGTATCCTGCGCAGTGCCGAAAGCATGCGAGGCCGACACATCAACGGCAAGCATCACCGTCTGCTCGCGCTCCTCCTCGAACACCTTCACGTACGTCTCCCCCGTTCGTGCCGACACGTTCCAATCGATCGCCCGCACGTCGTCGCCCCGCTGGTACGGACGCACCTCCGCGAACTCAAGCCCTCGGCCCTTAAACGCCGAGCGGTAGGCCCCCCCAAAAAGCGCCTCCACCTTGCCACGCGACCGAATTTCAAGGCGCTGAACCGCCTGCATCAGCGCGTCGTCAACACCATCCATAGTCCAGCATTTTATTGCGGCACAGTTAAGCACGGTTGAGTCCCATACTGCATCGATTGAATCCGGCACAGCAGGCGCTGTTCTGCGAAAGACGTCAACGTGTAATGGAACGTGTGGTGGCTCTGCTGTTGGCTCTGTTGGTCGCTCTGCAGCCCGAATTGGCGCGGCGTGTCCGGCGCTTTCTGCTCTTTTCGTAGGATGTGCACGGATCAGAACCAGCCTCCCTTGCGCCTGATTGGCACAGTGGCTACACTACACGATGGCAGCGCCTGCTGTTTACTGGATTGCTCATGAACTCCCTGCATTGATGGCTACCACTCCCGCTACAGATGCGATCGTTGTTACCGGGCTGGGTGCAATTACACCCATCGGAAATTCGGTGGATGCGTTCTGGTCGAACCTTCTTACTGGAACGAGCGGCGCCGGACGCATCACCAAGTTCGATTCCTCTGACTTCCGTACCAAGATTGCGTGCGAGGTCAACGACTTCGATCCGGCAGCTTACGGAATCGATCCCAAATCCGCACGGCGCCAGGACGTGTTTAGCCAGTTTGCGCTGGCCGTGGCCCACCAGGCGCTTCATGATGCCGGGCTTGTGCCGCAGGAGTTGACTGAGACGGAGCGGAACCGCTTTGGCGTGGTGTTTGGCACGGGAATCGGCGGAGGCACCATGTTCATGAACCAGGCCGAGGTCAACTACGAGCGCGGGCCGCGCCGCATCTCGCCCTTCTTTGTGCCCATGATGATCAGCAACATGGCAGCCGGACTCATCGCGATGGAGCATGGGCTAGGCGGGCCCAACCACTGCACAGTGTCGGCATGTGCCAGCGGCAACGATGCCATCGCCGACGGCCTTATGCTTCTGCAGCAGGGCCAGGCCGACCGCATGCTCGTAGGCGGCACCGAGGCGTCGCTCAACGAACTGTGTCTGGGCGGGTTTGGCGCGATGCGGGCGCTATCTACGCGTAACGAAGACCCACAGACCGCAAGCCGCCCGTTCGACAAAGACCGCGACGGATTCGTGGCTGGCGAGGGCGCTGGGGCGCTTGTGCTGGAGCGCCGCGATGCTGCTGAAGCACGGGGGGCGCGCATCTATGCAGAGCTCTGCGGCTTCGGGAAGTCGAACGATGCCCATCACTTCGCGGCTCCTGACCCCGAAGGCAACGGCGCGATGCGTGCCATGGAGCAGGCCTTGCAATCCTCCAACCTGGACCTGGAGGCGGTCGATCATATCAACATGCACGCCACGTCTACGCCGGCGGGCGACCCGGTCGAGTCGAACGCGATCAAGAAACTCTTCGGCGACCATGCATACGACATCAGCTGCTCAGCTACCAAGAGCATGACCGGTCATCTGCTTGGCGCAGCAGGTGCCATCGAAGCGGTTGCCACGGTGCTTGCTGTCGTCGACGACCAGGTGCCTCCCACCATTAACACGCAGAACCTCGATGAAGGCTGCGACCTTGACTATACGCTCCACGAGTCCGCGTCACGACCCGTAAATGTGGCACTGGCCAATGCCTTTGGGTTTGGAGGCCACAACACCACCCTGGCGTTCCGCAAAGCGTAATCCCCTGTCATCACACAGCGTTCGGTAGCACATAGCTCTTCCGGTGAAAGAGACGCAGCCCGGCCACGCACCAAACACGCTGCCCCCGCTCGCGCATTCGCGAACGGGGGCAGCCTCATCGTATACAGCTTTACGCAGTCGTCTTGCAAGGGGTAGCAAGGGCCAACCCTGCGGTCGTGGTGGAGACGCTACGCGGCTTGGCGCGAAGGCGACGCGGATCGCGTGCCCCGCTTGGCCGGACGCTCCGGATCGGTCGGAGCAGCCGCGTCGCGTTCAGCCGCTTCCTGATCTGCTCCTTGAGGTCCTTCCTGCGGTACATCTGGTGTCTTCATTGGGTTGTTTCCGCACTCCAAGCAGGAGTAATGCCCGCTCGCGCTACGTGTCATCCACGGCGTCTGCGTTTCGCAGTGCGGGCAGTACGACCACACCTTCATGTAGTGGGCCGTTGCTTCGACCGAGGCGTTCAGGTAGCGAGAGATTTTCAACCACGTCATAACAGGACGTCTTTTGGCAGAGAGTTCAGTGAGATGAGGACGTGCAGCCACTCATCAGGGCGTCTCTACCTGCAGACGGGCCATCCGTTCAGCGCAAACACCCCTGAAAGGGCTTTCCGTTGCACTCTTTTAACACCGAAAGCCCTTTCAGTATCGACGCGCAAATAAGCTCCACAATCTGGAAGCGCTCTCAAAAAATCCGATGCCAGAATGTTGCGGCCATCGTGCCTGCGCATGCTACCACGGCTCTAACCCGATCGTCGCCCGCATCTCGTCGAGCGTATGCAGCACCGCGACCGTATCAGCAAGCGGAAGAACCGGGCTTTCGGTACGCCCCTCGCGCAGGCATTCATGCACATGCTGGGCCTCGAAGTGATAGCCATGCCCGGCAAAGGAATGGTCGTACGTCTCCGTATCTACGCTTCGCCCGGTAAGCGACAGCGCCTGCCCGTGCCACCAGGGGGCATGCAGACGAAGCGTGCCGTTGGTGCCTGTAGCATGAGCGAGCCGCGTACCTTGCTCTCGGAACGAAGTCGTCAGCACCGCCTCACGGCCTTTGTTATACGAGAGCGTTGCAGTCACATCTTCCTCGACCCCTGTAGCGCCGCATGTCGCATCTACCGTACACGACGCCGGCGTGCCCAGCAAGCGATGCGCCCACCACACCGCGTACACGCCCAGATCGAGCAGCACGCCGCCCCCCAGGTCCGGATCGTATAGCCGGTGCGCAGCGTCGAACGGGCGCCGCACGCTCAGATCCGCACGCACCGTCTGCAGCGCCCCCAGCGTCTGCTGCTCCACAAGCACAAGCGCGCGCTGCACCGCCGGAATGAACGCCGTCCACATAGCTTCCATAGCAAACACCCCGGCGCGTTGGGCAGCACGGCGCACCTTGTCGGCCTCTGCAGCACTCATCGCGAAGGGCTTCTCGACCAGCACCGGCTTACCCGCCTCTATGCACTGAAGGGCTTGGGCCGCATGAAAGGGATGCGGCGTGCCAATGTAGACAATGTCGACGGCGTCCGATGCAATGAGCGCATCATACGACGCAAACGCATGTTCGGTGCGGTGCGCCTCCGCGAACGCCTCGGCACGCTCGGACGACCGCGAAGCCACCGCCGCACAGGTGCCCTCATCGCAGTGCACAAGATCCTCAGCAAAAAGCGAGGCTATCGTACCCGTTCCCAGAAGTCCCCAGCGCAGTGGTCTTGACATATCAGCGGTAGGTTAGGTAGTGTCTGAAAAGTAAGCGTGCAGGCGAGCGTCGATCGGGGGGGTGTTATGCAGGATGTTTGCAGAGGGATGCGCACGCTGTGCCCTTATGGAAGATCGTGTGCGGCCTTGAGCGCAGCCTCTGTTTCGGACGCCCGGTCTTTCAGCGCCTGCGATACGTCAACCGGATAGGTATCGGCTTTTTCGAGAGCATGCAGCGCCTCAGGGAGCGCGGCAAGTGCGTCATGTGCATAGGTCCGGCTCTGCGCAAGCGACGGCGCCGCCTCGGTGCGTTCCCCGTTGCGCATCACGCACTGCAACAGCGGCTCGCCGCCATGCGACGCGTCGGCTGTCGTGATGACGTCACCCGTCGCCGTGCCGTTATCGTCAAACGAACGATACACCTGCTTGCGCCCTGGCAGGTTCTTCTTGTTGGGCGCCAGCTTCATGCGCGGCGTGCCGTCGTATCCGGCCAGCTTATACGCACTGTCCAAGTAGGGCTGATCTTCCATCGTCCCGAGCTTGGTCCCCACGCCGAACCCGTCGATAGGGGCGCCGCTCTGCACAAGCTCTGCAATGCGATGCTCGTCGAGCCCACCACTGGCCAGGATGTTCACATCTTCGAGTCCGGCCTCGTCGAGGATAGCGCGGGATTTGCGGGCCAGCTCGCCGAGGTCGCCCGAATCCAGCCGAATACCGCGCACCTGAAAGTCATCACCACGGGCCTTAGCCATCTTCACGACGCGGCGCACACCGTCGAGCGTATCGTACGTATCCACCAGAAGCACGGTGCGGGGGTAGAGATCAGCAAACGCGTCAAACGCCTCCTGCTCATGCTCGTGCGCCTCGATGTAGCTATGTGCCATGGTACCCGTTACAGGCAGGCCGTAGGTCTGCCCGGCTGCTACGTTCGAGGTCGCGTCGATCCCGGCGATATAGCCGGCGCGTGCCGCTTTGAGCGTCGCATCGGCGCCGTGCATGCGCCGCATCCCGAAATCGGCGACGGTGCGGTCGGTGCCATCTATGGTAGCGGCCTGCTTCACGCGCGCCGCCTTCGACGCGTATCCCGTCTGGTACGTGATCTGATTCAGCAGAAACGTCTCTACCAGCTGCGCCTCACCAATAGGAGCAACCACTTCGAGGAGGGGCTCATTCGCAAAGACTGGCGTACCCTCGGGCACCGCGTATACGTCGCCGGTGAAGCGAAAATCGGCCAGACCATCCACAAAATCGTCGTCGAAGTCGTCGAGCGAGCGCAGATAGTCGCGATCCGACGCCGTGAACCGGAGCCCTTCCAGATACGAGAGCACCGTATCGAGCCCACACGCGAGCAGGTAGTTACGCTGCTTCAGGCGACGCACAAACAGCGAGAAAACGGCTGTCGCGTCCATATTCTCGCGCTGGTAGGCCTGCAGCATAGTAAGCTGGTAGAGATCCGTATGCAGGGCAGGCGAAGCGTTCGAATCAAACGAAAGAGCCATAGCAACATGAGGGTGGTGAGCAGACCGTGCATTGTGCTGTACCGCATTGCCTTGCACGGGGTTTGCAGGTTCACTCGTTTGTTGCGAAGGTGCCCCAATGCGACGCTCGCGTCGGAACGCAATTGGTAGCGTTCGTTCAACATAATCTGTCTCTTTTATTCTATGCTGTCTGTTCTTCGCTGTCGCTATGCTTGTTGCTATTGTCGGGCGCCCCAACGTAGGCAAATCGACCCTCTTCAATCGCCTTACCGGACGCAAACGCGCGATCGTTGACGACCAGCCCGGCGTAACGCGCGACCGCGTTTACGGCGAGGTCGACTGGGGCGGGCGCACCATTCCTATTGTGGATACGGGGGGATACGTACCGCACTCGGCCGAGCGCTTCGAAACCGCCATCCGCGAGCAGGTCGACATTGCGCTCTCAGATGCGGATGTCGTGCTGTTTGTAACGGATGTGACGACAGGCATCACCGATATTGACCAGGAGATGGCCCAGCGCTTTCGCCGATCGGATACGCCGGTGCTGCTTGTCGCCAACAAAGCCGACAACGACGAGCGTCGCTGGGCCGCCAACGAAATGTATGGCCTGGGTTTCGACGAGATCTACCCGGTTAGCGCATCCAACGGCATTGGCACCGGCGAGCTGCTCGATGCCCTTCTGGAGGCGCTCCCCGAAAATGACGTAGATACGCCCGACGAGCGCACCGGCATTGCCGTGATCGGGCGGCCCAACGTAGGCAAGTCTTCGTTCATCAACGCCCTGCTCGGATTCGACCGCTCCATCGTAACCGAGGTTAGCGGCACCACCCGCGACGCCGTGCACTCGCAGGTGGAGTACGAGGGCCGCGAGCTCACCCTCATCGACACCGCCGGACTGCGAAAAAAAGCCAAGGTGAAGGAAAATATCGAGTTCTACAGCGCGTTGCGTAGCGAGCGCGCGGTGCGTGAAGCAGATGTATGCATCCTTATGGTGGATGCGACCGTAGGACTTGAAAACCAGGATGTACGTGTCTTTCGAGAAGCCGAAAAACACAAGAAGGGCATGGTCCTCGCCGTGAATAAGTGGGACCTGGTCGAGAAAGATACCAACACAGCCAAACGATACGAGGAGTACTTCCACCGCATTCTGGACCGGCAGTCGCACGTACCCATTGTATTTACCTCAGCGGTCACGCGGAAACGCGTGTACAAAGTGCTCGACACCGCGCTCCAGGTTGCCGACGAGCGTGCCAAACGCATTCAGACGAGCACGCTTAACGACATGGTGCAGGCAGCGGTTGAAGCGCATCATCCGCCGACCTATCGCGGCAACTACGTGAAGATCAAATACGCCACGCAGGTACGCTCCGACCCGCCGGTGTTTGCGTTTTTCTGCAATCATCCCGATGGCATCAAGGAGTCGTACCGTCGCTACCTGGAGGGCAAGCTGCGCGAGGCCTTTGGCTTCGACGGCGTACCCCTGACCCTGGCGTTCAAGCAGAAATAGTGTTTTTTAGATTGCGCCTGCGCTCCAGCAGGCTCTGACCAATGCCGACTGATTCCTCGCCGCCCCTTGTTGCCCGTCGCCTGCGCGCCTATGGCGTGCATGTGCTTACGGCCAGCGGGGTCGTGCTGGCGCTGCTTAGCCTGGGCGAACTGTTCAGCACAGAGCCCGATCTGCGCTGGGTGTTTGGCTACCTGGGCGCGGCCATCATTATCGACGCGATCGATGGCTCGCTGGCCCGCCACTGGGACGTGCTCACCTACGCTGCGAGTACCGAGGGGCATACGCTCGACGACCTCGTCGACTACCTCACGTTTACGTTCATCCCCCTGGTCGTCGTCTGGCAGATGGACTGGCTCGTAGGCCCTACCACACTCTGGATTGCCGCCGCGCTTATGGCCAGCCTGTTTGGCTTCTCACATGCCGAAGCCAAACAGTCCGAAACCGGCTTCTTTCGTGGCTTCCCGTCCTACTGGAACCTGGTGGCCTACTACATCGGACTGATTGTGACCGCCTTTCCCGAATACGGTCCGCTACTCATGACCGGGCTGGTTATCACACTGTCCATTCTTACGGTCGTGCCCATCCAGGTACTCTACCCCACGCGCACGCCCCAGCCGTGGCGCAAACCAGTGCTCTGGGGGGCCGTGGTCTGGGCCCTTCTCCTGGCCGCGATGCTCCCCACCTACCCCGACCTGCCCGGGTGGGGTGCCCCCTGGCTGCTACCCGTGTCGCTCCTCTATCCGCTTTTCTACTTCGTGCTGTCGTATATAGTGGCGTATCGGTGAGGATAGGCCTCTACTTCACAGACGTGCTCAGTCGCGGAAGTCCTCATAGTAGATTTTGAATGCGCCATCGGTAATATGCACCGTGTCGGATGGTGGCTAAGGGCTTCACTGACAGTCGTAAAAGCTATCCAACACAACTATGCAATGTGCTGACACATCAATAATTATTGATTCCCTTGCAGTGTGGTCGTATAAAGAAGAGCATGCCGAGGATCAGCCGTCAGAAGCCCATCCTCTTTCGATGGACTTATGTAGTGAAGATACATCATTTCTTCGTCATCGCGTAAGTTGCGCACATCTTGATACGTGTACCACGACTGCTCACCTGTAGACGGATTGAGCCGATGAAATTGTCCGCTTGTGAGTGCTATGAGAAGACTTCCATCATCGAGTAGGGTGGTGCTCTTCACAATAGGAACCGTTGGGTATGCCTGCCCCCCCGATTCTTCTAAATTGCGAGCAATCCATTCATCGCGACGTTCTGCAACAGCGCTCAAGATTCCCCCCTCCAATCTCCACTCATCCATAATGGTACCATTGGTACTAATTTTTCGAACCAGAGGACGATTTTCGTAGGCTGCAAGTATATATTCATCGTTCAGGCACTCAATGTAAACTTTGTTTTCTGCCCTAACGGCTAAGCTTACGGGACCTCTGTAGCCTTCGACAGCAACAGTGTCGACGGGACCAATTTCCGTTTCTTCTACTGTGCCATCGAAATTATACAGATCAAATAGACCACCGTTGAAAGGATTTGAGGAAGCTACAATCTGATTGTCTTGGAGGCAAAATGAATCAACATATGTCGGGATGGTGATGGATGTGGGCGTAGCATCAGCATGGAGTCCTGTAATCCTCCGTGCGTCATTATCAAGCACCCATATATCGGCAGGTGGAGCCTGTCCCTCGGTGGTTCGAGAAGTCCGAGTTCGGATCTGTGTTGGGTTAACGAACTCACCAGGACCTTCCCCTTCGCATCCATATATCCCGAGAACATTTCCCTGTTGGTTGATGTGCACAACTCGGTGGTTTCCTGTATCAAGTACAGCCCACCCCGTTGGAGTTGGAGCTATGCCACCGATCTTATGGAAAAAGGGGTTCTCTACTGTATCAGGAAAGCGGACCTCTAATGGCTCGACAACGGCATCCTGCGCATGGTAATTTTCTTGACCGAAAGCGGGATTTACGCTTGCTATAAGTATAATGTGGACAAATAAAAATACTAATAAATTTATAAATTTATAATTCATATTGAGTGGTATATATTCAATAAGTCGAAAACTACCATGGTACATAACAAACTCACATGTCCCTTCACACCCCCGAATTTTCGTCATTCTGAGGAGCGTAAGTGTCCCCACAAGCCCGTTTTGTGCATGCACCACTTTGTTCATGCATTGTCATCTTGAGCGGAGCGAAGCGGAGTCGAAAGATGACAATATGAATGGGGGCGTTGCAACCCGGAGATTGACCTGTGACAGAGCAGTAGCGACGAAGAATCTCTTCAAACCCAGTAGAACTAAGGGGGAATCGCTGTCTCTCTGCGGTCTGATTCCGCCGATTCCGGGGAGATCCCGATGCCGAGGGAGTGGGAATGCCGGTTCTGTGAAGGCTCGCTCAGGTTTTGTCGTGTACTTTGCAAAACTACAATTATTGTTGAGGGGGGCATTCCTGTGGAGTGCAGTTTCCGCCCCCTCCTCCAGCAGTACATTCCACTTGAGTACAATCTTCCCACCAGTTGTGCCAAGCAGGTTCCTTGCAGCACTCAGCTGGTGATCCTGTAGCGGCATTACCATGGGTGCATGAGATCTTATCAGGATTACTACTTGATGCGGAACAGACGGGACCTGGAAGTCCTGAATTCATGCAATACGCCCAACACGTGGCTCCCACCAGACCAAAATCGGACAACTTCTCTGTTTTGCAGTTTCTGTTTGATGTGTTATAATCCGTCGAGTACGTGCTGGGAAGCTCGGGGTCGGAGTCAAGCCTTCCAGTGTAGAACAACAGGTGAACGGGTGTAAAAGACATCGCTGGTTCTATGAGAGGATTCAATTCAGATGTTAGCCCTTCAACATCTTCCGCAGGAGTAAGCGAAAACCCGGCCAGCATTAACGACAAAATGCGATTACGAGGAGCGTGCCGCATCGTGCAAGTGGTGAATACATCATTGCTACGTTGATATTAGGATGGGTTGATGTGTACTACACGTGAAGCATACCCCCCCCTCTGATAAAAAAGCAAGAATATTTCAGGTCGTTAGATTTTCGTTACGTTTGAGCGAAATGAGTCATCGCTCTTTCCACTACCCGCTCTTCTACACCGTGCTGTCGTATGTGGTGGCGTATCGGTGAGAAATAATCAGTCGCCCCGGTATCCGTCCCTCCACATGACCTCTTCACACAATACATATCGCCGTGTGGCAACGATGCACATCATTGGCAATTTATCCAAGTACTACCATAATATTGATATGTAGTAATATGTACTTTAGTACACATGATCGTGTACACGCACTGGCGCGTAGTGCTGATGGTGCTCGGAGCGGTCGTTGTCGCTAGTACGGTCCTACCGCCGCTGAGCGCGTCAGCGACCCCGCTGGCAAGCCCATCTGCAAGTACCACGACATTTCCCGATGATCCCGAGCGCCTCACGCTCGACGAAGCGTTGCTTCGGTTTCAGCAGCACAGTCTGGAGCTGCAGCGAAGCCGCGCCCAGGCAATGGAGCAGTCGGCCCGGGGAGCGCAAGACCTTGCCTTTCCGAATCCAGAGCTGGAGGTGTCGCATGAGCCGCTCTTCCGCGGTAGCGACCGCGCGTGGGAGGCGTACGCGGTGATCCATCAGCCGATTGAGTGGCCTGGGCATCGAAGCACGGAGCGCGAGGTGGCCACCCAGACGCATGCGGCTGCACAGGCGGGCGCGCAGGTTGATAGCCTGCGGCTTGTGCAGGAGGCGGCGCAGGCCTACATCGCAGCAGCCGCTGCTGAGGCGCACCTGACGTCCATAGAAACAACCCTCCACCTATTCGAACGGGCGGACTCCACCTATCAGCGGCAGTATGCCGAAGGCGAAGTGTCGGGCTACGACATTGAGCGGTTTCGGGTGGCGTACGCACGCATCATCAACCAACACGCGGAGGCCGAACTTGAGGCAGACGACACCCGCCGCACGCTGAACCGCCTCATCCAGGCCGACACCAACGGGGCCGAATTGGCTCCCGCCGAGCTGCCTGATCTCGAAGCTGATCTCCCCGTGCTGCACAAAGCCCAGGCGCTGGCGAAAGAGCAACGCCCGGCGCTCAGGCGCATCAACGCAGAGCGGGCCACGGCAGAGGCGGCACAACGCGTAGCGCAACAGGCACGCATCCCCAGTCCCACCCTCATGGGCGGATACAAACGGCAATCCGATGGATTTGAGGGGATGTTTTTTGGAGCGGAGATTCCCATCCCAGCGTTCGACCGGAATAGACCGCAGATACGCGCCGAGCAGGCACGGGTGGAGGCTGCAGAAACCACTCACCGCCTCCTGCGACGCGAGATTGAGGATGAGGTCCGCACGGCCCACGCGGCCTACACCTCCGTGACCGAACGCCGCACGCGCCTCGCCACCACAGGCGCCTCGCCCGACGCGCTGCTGTCCCAGGCCCAGGCGCAGTATGACGAAGGCGAGATGGAGCTGTCGGATCTGCTTGATGCAGCAGAGACGTACGCCGAATCCCGGTCAATGGCTATCGACCTGAAGACCGACCAATGGATGCGCTATCTCGACCTGCTTCGCGCCATGGGGGAGACCCCGTAATTCCTCTTATTGACCACTCTGCTGCTACCTCCAGCTTGCCATGTTTGCCCTACGTACGCTTTTCGCCTGTTTTATCGGTCTGGCCCTCGTTGTAGGCTGTGGATCTGATCATGACCACGACCACAACGACCACGAAGAAACGCACGCACACAATGGCCACGAGCATTCCGACAACGATCATTCGAACGAGGAGCATTCGCACGATCATGACGACCATACCCACGACGAGCATGACCACGAGTCCGACATCCACCTTTCAGTAGCCGATCAGGAAGCCGTTGGGCTGGTCGTCGACACAGCGCGCACGGGTGAGGTGTCGGCTACGGTCGCTGCGAGTGGCACCATTGAGCCGGTAGCCGGGCAGTACGCGGTGGTAGCAGCGCCTGCGACCGGGCTGATCCGGGCCGATCGTAATATGGATGCACCTGTTCCAGGCGACTGGGTGCGCGAGGGCGATATACTCGCGGTGGTTGCCCCTACCGATGATGGGTCGTACGCCGCTCTCAAGGCGCGGGTGGAGCGGTTGCAGCGAGAGGTCGAACGAGCCGAACGGCTGTACGCCGATGATGCCATTCCCGAACGCCGACTTATTGAAGCGCGTCATGATCTGGATGTGGCCGAGGCGTCGCTCGAATCCATGGGTGGCGATCCGGAAGACGAAGGCTATGATTTGACGCTGCGTGCGCCACTGGACGGATGGGTGCAGCAGCGTACGCTTACGCCGGGCACCCACGTGGCTACCGGCGATCAGCTCTTCACGGTCGCCAACACCGAACGCGTGTGGCTGCGTGTTCATGTACCGGCGTCCGCTGCCGCACAGATCCGCAATGAGGGGCAGCAGGCCACTTTCACCGTTGAGGGATATGAGGAATCCTTTGCAACGGACCAAATTGTATCTGTAGGCTCGGCTATCGACCCGGACGAGCGGACGTTGCCAGTGGTATTCCGGGTAGATAACAGCGACGAGCGCCTCAAAATCGGGATGCTCGCCGAAGCACGTCTCCCCGTCGCTGGAGCCACCCGCGGCGTGACCATCCCGTCTACCGCGATCCGTACCGAAGATGGCATTCCCGTCGCCTACGTCCGGGTCCACGAGGATGCCTTCGAGCGCCGCATCATCCAGACCGGCCCGAGCGATGGGGGGCACACGATCGTTGAAGCCGGAGTCGAGCCCGGAGAGGCCGTGGTGACGCATGGGGCGTACCAAGTCTACCTTGCTTCAGTGGACACCGAGGCCGGCGGTCATCATCACCATCATTGATCGAGATGTGCCCCGTCTGCCTGACCTCGCCTGACGACATCGTCTTTTTCACGATCCTGCCTTCTTATGCTACGCGCTATCGTTCGTTGGTGTCTGAACAACCGCGTGGTCTCGCTCCTTACGGCGGGCCTTCTGCTCATTGCAGGCATCTACGCTGCTGTAACCATGCCCGTGGATGTGTTTCCAGATCTGTCAGCCCCCACCGTAACGGTCCTTACGGAGACGCGCGACATGGCCACCGAAGAGGTCGAAACGCTCGTCACCCGCCCCATTGAAACGAGTGTACACGGCGCTACCGATGTCCGCCGCATTCGCTCCAACTCAATGCAGGGCATATCGGTCGTCTACGTCGAGTTTGACTGGGGCACCGACGTGTTTCGCGCGCGGCAAATTGTGAACGAGCGCTTGCAGCAAGTGCAAGGGGATCTGCCAGACGGCATCGATGCGCCCGCACTTGCTCCGGTGGCCTCCATCATGGGTGAGATCCTGATCGTAGGCCTTACAAGTACCGAGCACGACGATACCGCTCTGCGCTCCGTGGCAGACTGGGACATCCGTCCGCGTCTGCTTGCGCTTGAAGGCGTTGCCCAGGTCGTGACGCACGGCGGGGCCGTCAAGGAGTACCAGGTGCAGCCCGACCTCAATGCCATGCAGGCCGCGGGGGTTACGCTTAGCGATGTGATGGCGGCTACCGCTGGGGCCAATCACAACACCTCCGGGGGCATCTATCAGGAAGATGGCGAGGAGGTGCAGATTCGTGGACTCGGGCGCGCGTACGATCTGGAATCCATCGGCGAAACCGTGGTACGCAGCCGAAGCGAAGTCGCGCCCACCCGCCTGCGCGATGTTGCTGCGGTCGAGATTGGAGCGAAACCGCGGCTCGGTACCGGATCGGTCAACGCCGAGTCGGCTGTCCTTTTCTCCATCCAAAAACAGCCCGGCGTAAATACGCTCGCGCTCACCGACGCCGTCGATGCCGAACTCGACCGCATCCAGGCGGATCTTCCAGACGGCATGACGATCGAGCGCGACCTCTTTCGGCAGGCTGACTTCATCACGCTCGCGGTGAACAATGTGATCACGGCGCTTCAGTACGGGGCACTGCTCGTCGTTCTCATCCTGTTTCTGTTTCTGTGGAACGTACGCACCACCGGCATCTCGCTCGTGGCACTCCCTCTTGCGCTTGCGTTCACCTTCCTGGCGATGTACAGCTTCGGCATCACCATCAACACGATGACTCTTGGCGGACTGGCAATTGCCATCGGGGCTCTGGTGGATGATGCGATTATCGATGTCGAGAATGCCTTCCAGCGGCTGAAGGAGAACGCCGCGCTGCCACCGGACGAACAGGACTCAATCTGGAATGTCGTCTTCGAGTCGTCGATGGAGGTGCGACGTCCGATCGTGATTACCACGGTGGCTATCGTCGTCATCTTCGTGCCGCTGTTCTTTCTTACCGGCATCGAAGGGCGGCTGCTGCGTCCGCTCGGGTTCGCCTACATCGTCGCGATTATTGCGTCGCTGCTCGTGGCAATTACGGTTACGCCCGTGCTCTGCTACTACCTCCTGCCCAACGCACCGACCGTACAGCAGGCAGAGGATCCATGGCTGATCCGGCGGTTGAAAGCGGGATACAAGCCCCTGCTGGACGCCTCGCTCCGGCATCGTCGAGCGGTAGCGATCGGGGCCAGCGTATTGGTGGTGGCTACGCTCGTGGCAATGCCCTTTCTGGGGCGCGGCTTCCTGCCCGATTTTCAGGAGGAAACGCTTGTCGTAACGGTGGCGGCTCCTCCCGGAACCGGACTGGATGTGTCGGATGAGATTGGGCGGCGCGTGGAATCCGAAATGCTCGCATATCCCGCCGTTACCTCCACCTCGCGGCGCACCGGGCGTGCGGCGATGGATGAGCACATCCAGGGTGCACATTCCAGCGAGATCGATGTGCAGCTTGACCTGTCTACCCACACCGTCAGCGAGGTCATGGCCGATGTCCGGGCCACTCTTGACGAGTTATCGGTCGGGGCGAATGTATCGCTTGGGCAGCCCATTGGGCACCGCATCGACCACATGTTGGCGGGAACCGAGGCCGCCATTGCAATCAAGGTCTTCGGTCCTGACCTGCTTCAGCTTCGCACGCTGGGCGAGTCGGTCGAGGCTGCGATCGCCGATGTTGAGGGCGCGGTGGACGTCAACGTGGCGCAGCAAACGCACGTGCCGCAGTTGCACATCGACGCCAACCGACCGGCGATGGCGCGCTACGGCGTCACGCCCGGCCACCTGGCCGACTACATCGACGTCGGGCTGCGAGGAGCCGCGGTGTCGGAGGTGCTGGAGGGCGAGGCGCGCTACGACCTCACGGTGCGTCTCCACGAAGACCAGCGCGGCAGTGAGGCGGCTATTCGATCGCTGCGGGTGGATACGCCTAACGGCCCCGGCGTGCCCATGTACGACCTGGCCGACGTACGCCGCGAAGCCGGCCCGAACGCCGTAAGCCGCGAAAATGCACGCCGCGTGCTCACGGTATCCGCCAATGCGGCGGGCCGCGATGTGGGGAGTGTGGTGCAGGACATGCAGCAGCAGGTGGATGCGGAGATCGACCTGCCGGACGGCTATTTCGTGCAGGTCGGCGGGCAGTACGCCCAGGCACAACAAGCCGCACAGACGATCACAGCCCTCACGATTCTCGCCCTGCTCGTGGTACTGATGGTGCTCATCCAGGCGCTGGGAAGTACGCGCGGCGCTGTCCTTATTCTCGCAAACCTGCCGCTGGCCCTCACCGGCGGCGTGGCTATCCTGTGGCTATTGGGAGAGCCGCTAACCATTGCCGCACTGGTGGGCTTCATCACGCTCTTCGGCATCGCCATCCGGAATGGCATCCTGCTGGTGGATCGCTACCTCGACAACCTGCAGGCCGGCGAGTCCCTGCGCGCCGCCATCGTCGAGGGCTCCATGCGCCGGTTGAGTCCTATCTTGATGACCGCGCTCACGGCGGGGCTTGCCCTCCTTCCACTGGCACTTAGCGGCGGACAGCCTGGCAATGAGATCCAGGCGCCCCTGGCCATGGTCGTGCTCGGGGGCCTGCTTACCGCCACAGCCCTGAACATGGTGGTGCTTCCTGCCCTGTTTCTGCTTGTTGGAGGGCGGAAATGATCACAATTCCCTTCTCTCCAGGGCACGCAAAGATCCGTATGTTCTCTGGACCCGCGTTGAAAGCATATCTCTGAGTGCATCCACATATCGTGTCCATTGTCCATTATGGTCAATCCGCATCTGTCGACCGCGTGATATCTCTGGACTGACTTGAAATGGGCTATGAACCTGCTTTGATTTCTTACTTTGGGCATTCCAAGAGTACTTCCTCGCTACGCTCGGGGCGCTGCGAGCGGCTTTCGCTCTCGCTTACAAACCAAAACTCAAGCAGGTTCATAGGGGGTGGCATGTAATCCAAACCTTACCAATCACCTTGGCCACAGGAGATACACACACGTAGAAATTGTGTGTATAATGTAGAGAAAACATAGTCAGGTGGCCCTAACGCACCCATGCAATGCATAACACTAATAAACGCGATTTGACGCAATAGCTATGAGTGTACCATACGGCATCGTTTTAGGATGTCCCCGGTCGGGAACGACCTATCTCATGAGTGTTCTGAATTCGATTCCTACGCTGGAGGCTCTCAGCGGAACGCTTCTTCCTGTAGCGATCCCCCACGTAGTCAACCAGGATCTTGAATCGGACGTGTATGATGCACTTGCCGTTGGATTTGAGCGCGCTCTTGACGCCTACTTGCATTCGGGGCGCTACTATTCGCGTGCGGCAGCTGTTCAGAAGTGGCTTCGAGCGCCTTCCGGTATATCCAATCTCGTGCGTGCTTCAAAAGGGCAACGCGTGCTCCCCGAACGGATGATCTACAAGGAACCGTTTTTAAGTTTTGCCCCTCAATTCGTGCGTGATGCCTTTCCCGACGCCCCTATCGTCCACATCGTGCGTGATGGGCGTGACTGTGCAAACTCGCTCGTCCAGAGTTACGATGTGCTTTCCGACGAGCGACTCACGCACCTTCGTGGTTCTGAGATGCGGTTGGGCCGCCCGTTCGATGAGCGCTATGTACCATGGTGGGTAGAGAAGGGACATGATTTGGAGTTTATCGAAGCCATGCCGTACGTTAGGGCCATCTGGATGTGGAAGGCGATGGTAGGGCGGTGCCGCGAGGCTTTCGGAACCGATGGACAGAAAACAAACGGGCAGGTTCTGGTGCTGAAGTACGAAGACTTTATGCACGATCCTGTTAAGTATGGCCACCGGGTACTGGCCCACTTTGGAGCTACACCTACAGCAGCATTCGACAAGCGCCTCAACGCCGCACGGACCAGTTCGATTGGAAAGTACCGGATGCGTGCTGAAGAAGAAATAGTTGCCGCCGAACAGGTTGCCTCTGTAGAACTGCAGAAATACGGCTACGCTCTGTCCACTGTGGCGGTCACCTCCTGAACATTACGTATGGATGCGCACAGTCCCCTGACGCTCTGGAGCCAGGCTCTCACATCCTGCACGTCTTTACATAACTGATCTGTTGGTACCATGCAGCGCCCAGATTGGCGTTAAAACCCGAGGTTCCCTGGCCCGTCGTAATGCCTATCACTCCGGCCATTAAAAGATCTTGATACTTGCATCCGTGCGTGCACGGTCTTACAGGTACCCACAGGGAATACAAACATATGGAATCTGCTCCGTGACGCTGTGACAATTCCATATGCTGCCATGACGATCCGTGCTCTGCCCATTGCCCTTCTCATCTTTGTATTCCTTATGGGATGCAACGCCCCCGGTTCACCCATGGAGGACGATCCGCCCTCCGATGATCCCGCACCCGACGCCGAGCTCGTACGCAGCCGAGAAAGCGGGCGATGCGCTCGTTATCTATGAGGCAGGCGGGGCAGTCCCTGCGCGCCGCCATCGTCGAGGGCTCCATGCGCCGGTTAAGTCCTATCTTGATGACCGCCCTGACGGCGGGACTGGCCCTCCTTCCACTGGCACTTAGCGGCGGACAGCCTGGCAATGAGATCCAGGCGCCTCTGGCTATCGTGGTGCTGGGTGGCCTCCTGACGGCCCCCGCGCTCAACATGATCGTGCTGCCCGCGCTCTTTCTACTATTTGGGCGGCGTGCCTAATGCCCGTTATGCTCAACGCTTCAGCCGCCCCGGTTACCTACTCTTCGATCTACGCGGCTTTACATATAGATGCTCAAATCAAACCTGCTTCGCGAAACTGCCCTCAGACAGCCAGTTGCGATGAATACCCATGCTCTGTCCCTTGCCGTCCTCGTTTTGGCATTGCTTACGGCATGCAATGCACCCGGATCAGCTATGGAGGATGATCCACCCTCCAACGATCCTACGCCCGATGACGACCGCTATGAATTGGCCGCCTCGTACTCGGCAGAGAAAGCCGGCGATGCGATTGTGATCTACGAGGCGGGCGACGTCAAGCATGCTGAGGGGCAGAATGGCTTTGACCTCGATAACGCTCACTTTCTCGCCAGCGGTACCAAATCATTTTCCGGCGTGATGGCCTGGGCCGCTGCCGCAGATGGGCTGCTGGACATCGA
The DNA here is from genome assembly GCF_040409695.1 of Longimonas sp. GTDB lineage: Bacteria > Bacteroidota > Rhodothermia > Rhodothermales > Salinibacteraceae > Longimonas. The sequence goes on along the minus strand of NZ_JARWGJ010000106.1, from coordinate 12,306 downwards.
CGCGCCTGTGTCCGATGTCATCCCTGAATGGGCCAACGATGAAGCGAAAGCCTCCATCACGCTGTATCAACTGCTCACCTTGACATCCGGACTGGACCCTGGCTCCCCAGGCGAGGCTTCGAGTTTTGAAGAAGCACTGGCGCGCGATCTCGTCCACGCACCCGGCGAGAGTTTTCGGTACGGTCCGGGGGCCTTTCAAGCGTTTGGAGGTGTCCTGACGCAGGCCCTCAACGACGAAGGACCGACCGACTACCTGCAGCGCCGTATTCTCGATCCGATCGGGGCGTCGTTCGACCGATGGAACCGCGTAGACGGCGATCCGCAGTTGGCCGGGGGCGCCTTCCTGACAGCCGACGATTGGCTCCGCTTTGGGCAACTAATTCTACAGGATGGGTCCTGGAATGGCACGCAGGTGCTCCCCTCCGGCTTGCAAGATGCGTTGCTGCAGACGCCTGACGCGGCGCCAGGCTACGGACTCACGTTCTGGGTGAACGCGCCGCTTTCGTCCGATGATGCGTTTCTTGATGATGCGCCCGTTTCCCCAGACGGTGACGGTTCGGGGGGCTTTCTCTACGCCGATGGCCCCAGCGATATTCTGATGGCTGCGGGGCTCTTCAATCAGCGTCTGTACGTCATTCCCTCTCGCGACATGGTGGTCGTCCGGTTTGGTCGGGCCGATCCTTCCTGGAGCGATGCCGAGTTTTTGGCACGGGTATTAGACGGGGAGGACATTGAGCGTCCATCGGCCCGCAGAGGCGACCAACGAGCCGAGAACTTAGATCTGATAGCCAATCTGCGGGTAACGCAGCTCACAAACGAACTTGATCTGACACCCGATCAGCGAGCTACCCTACAGCCCATCATTAAGGAGCACACCGAAACGATGAGCGAACTCCTCGGCCCCTTTCGCTCAGATGATCGTCTACGACCCCTACAGCGACTGCGGTTGCTACGACAAATCCGCAACCAGCAGGAAGCCACCGATGAGGCCATCGAAGCCGTCCTGACCGAGGAGCAGGTGGAGCGGTATCGCGAACTCCGTAACGAGGAGCGCGAAATGTGGCGGGAGCAGCGGTAAGCATCCGCGGTGCTTTCTGTCTTCACCTGAGGCCGCTACTCATATCGCAGCGCCTGCACCGGGTCGCGGGTGGCAATGCGATAGCTGTGTAGCCCGACCGTGCATAGCAGCACGACGAAGATCGCCGCCAGCCCGATCAGGAAGACCCCCACGCCCATGTCGATGCGACGTGCGATGAAGCCGAGCCACCACCGGTTCAGCAGCCACGCAAGAGGGATGGCGAGCGCTACCGACGCGCCCGCGACCCACGCAAACTCTTTTGAGAGCACCCCCGTCAGGTGCGGCACCGAGGCCCCCATCACCTTGCGAATACCGATTTCCTTGGTGCGCGCCTGCGTGGCATAAGCCGCCATCCCGAAGAGCCCGAGTCCGGCAATGAATAGCGCAAATAGCGCCGTCAGGCCAATCAAGGTGATCGGACCATCGACCGCGAGCACCTGGTCCAGCGCAGCGTTGTAGGTCGACGCCTCCCGCTCATTCACTGGGTCGAGGGTGGGCCAGAGGGCTTCGATACGCGAGAGAATAGCCTCGTGCCGATCGGGATCGGCACGGATGAGCGCGTAGCTCATACGCGAGGCATCGGAGGTGAGCGCGGCAGGGTCGATCGGATCAAAGAACACCTCGTGATGAAAATCGCGCATGACCCCGACGATCTCATACGTCACCTCTTCTGTCCGCGTTGTCAGCGCCCCGATCGCGTCGGCGGGGGTGTCGAAGCCCAGCGCCCGGGCTCCCGTTTCGTTGATCACGACCTCGTCTGAGCCCTCGGTGGTCGACAGCGTACGTCCGGCTACGAGATCCACACCCAGGGTGGCAAGTACGTCCGCATCCCCCGAAAACCGGTAAAAGGTGGGCCGTTCGTCGTGGCCGGGCCGGTTGAAGGAGTGGTAGTAACGCGGTCCAACGACGGGCAGCGTTGAGATACCCGATACGCGTTCTACCCCGGGGAGCTGCTGGATTTCCTGTCGAAGCACCTGCAGCGGTGCGTCGTGGAGCTCGACCTGTACGAGGTGGTCGCGGTCGAACCCATAGTCGCCCTCCATCATGTAGCTGGCTTGCCGGTAGAGAAGTAGGGTAGACACGATGAGGACGAACGAGAGAACGAGCTGCACACTCAGGAGCGTGCGACGCAGGCGCGAACGACTCACGGGAGCGGATCGCGGCCCGGTGGCGCGTCCGGAGAACACGTCGATCGGTGCGGGCGTGGAGAGGGCCCACGCAGGATAGGCGCCGGCGACGATCCCCAGAACAAGGGCCGTGGCGATCATGGGAAGGAGCACAAGCGGTTCTTGCAGCGGGGCAAACGTTATGCTAACCCCGGCAATACCGGTCAGATACATGCTGTTGAAAAAGGAGACGAGAACGGGCAGCACCAGCAGCGCGCCCCCCAGGGCCACGAAGCATAACACGATAGCCTCCACGACAAACTGCATGGCTACCTGCCAACGTTGTGCACCAATGGTCTTGCGCACGCCCACCTCGCGGGTTCGCTCGAAGGCCCGGGCGAGCGACAGGTTCGTGAAGGTAAAGGCCGTGGCAATCAGGATGAGCAGGGCCAATCCGCCAAGAAAGTAGGCCACCAGAGCCGGCACCACCCCGCGTGCAACGTCGTTGTTGAGGTAAGGGCCGAGTGCGATGTCGGTAACTGCCTGCAGGCGGAAGCTGTAGCGGGTGTCGCCGCGTTCGGCTGCATCGGGGAAGTGCTCGGCCCGTAGTGTGCTTAGGGCATCGTCGAACTGATCAGGCGATGCCTCCGGTGCAAGCAGCAGATAGTTGTGGTACGACCAGAACGTGCGCTGCCAATCGTCGAGGTACGCGGCGCGTTCCGCTTCTTGCGTCGCAAAGGAGAGCAGCATGTCGAACGAAAGATGCGACCGCCCGGGCGTCTCGCCCACGATTCCGGCCACGGTGAACGTGCCGATGCCGTCGAGTTCGACCGCTTCGCCCACCACGTCGGTATGGCCCCAGGCCCGCTCGGCCCACGCTTCGGACACCAGCACCTGACCGGGTTCATCGAGCGCCGCGGCCCGGCCTCGCAACAGCGGCCAATCGAACAGATCGAAAAAATCGGACTCGGCGTAGAAGCCCCCAAACGACACGCTGCCCTCCTCGAACACGGCGTACCCGGCTGATTGATCGAGCCGGGTCATGGCCTCCACGCCGGGATATTGCTCCTGCAGGGTGGAGCCGAGGCGCGCGGGCGACGAGGCAAACTCGCTCGTGCCGGAATGCGACACCACACGGTAGAGCCGGTCGGCCTGCGCATGATGGCGGTCGTATTGCCACTGATCGAAAAGGAAGAGCACCAACAGCAGGCAGACGGCCAGACTCACCGTCAGGCTCAATACGTTAATCAGCGAAAATTGCCGGTGCCGCCACAGGTTGCGCAGGGCGACTTTGAGGTAGTTACGGAGCATGGGAGGTCTATGGGGAATGTGTAATTAGGAATGAGGAATAGTGGGCTCAGTTATTACGTTTGGCGCTCTTGACGATGGTGTAGAGCAGTTTGAGCAGTTCCTCGCAGTCGTCGTGGATCGAGGCAAATGCGGCATCGTCGATATATCCGCTATCGTTGAGCAGACGAAGCCAGTAGCTGGTCTCACGCGCTTCTTTGTAGGCGATCCCCATGCGCGCCGCGAAGTCCTTTTTCGAGAGACCACCAATTACTTCCTCCACATTGGCCCCGACAGAGGTCCCGCTCCGGAGCACCTGCTTCGAGAGGACGAACTCCTTCTTTTCTGAGGAAAGGTGCTGATACATCCGTACGACGCGGACGGCAAAGGCGTAGGATTTCTCCTGCACCACATTCCGTCGTTTCGACGAACCACTCCGGGAATTGCTCATTACCCATTATTAATTGCCATTAATTGCTTGGAATCGCTGCGTACGCTTGCTCGATGAAGTGCTCGGAGACGACCTTGCCATCAAACAGGTGGATGGTGCGGTTGCTGTACTCAGCATCAGCGGGAGAGTGGGTGACCATCACGATGGTGGTGCCGGCCTCGTGGAGTTCGGCCAGCAGGTCCATGATCTGCGCGCCGTTGGTGGAGTCGAGGTTGCCGGTGGGCTCGTCGGCCAGGATGAGGCGCGGCCGCGCCACCACGGCTCGGGCCACAGCCACGCGCTGCTGCTGTCCGCCCGAGAGCTGCTGCGGGAAGTGATCGCGCCGGTGCGCAATCTGCACGCGGTCGAGCGCCTGCTCCACCAGGTCGTGCCGCTCCCCCGAGGGCGTGTTCAGGTAGAGGAGGGGCAGCTCCACGTTTTCGTAGACCGTCAGCTCGTCGATCAGGTTGAAGCTCTGAAAGACAAAGCCAATGGCGCCTTTGCGGCGCCGGGCACGGTTGCGCTCGGAAAGACCGGTCACATCCTCCCCGTCAAATTGATAGGTGCCGTCGGTGGGGGTGTCGAGCAGGCCCAGCAGGTTGAGCAGCGTAGACTTTCCACAGCCCGAGGGGCCCATCACGGAAACGAACTCGCCGTGGTCGATGGACAAATCCACGCCTGCAAGTGCAATGGTTTCAACTTCGTCGGTACGGTAGGCTTTCTGCAGGTTTTCGGTTTGGATCATGGGTTTAGAGCGTTTTTATAGGTCATTGCGTGTTAGTGCGTTACAGGGAAGCAAAGTGTTATTCCTGCCGGATCGCCTGTGTCGGATCCATCCAGGCGGCGCGGAGCGTGTGGTATGAAGCAGTGGCAAGCGCCACGAGCAGCGCCACGACACCAGCCCCCACGAACATCCACCAGGCCAGGTCGATGCGGTAGGCGAAGTGCTCCAGCCAGCGACTCATGGCTATGTAGGCCAATGGGATAGCCAGCAGCGCACCCAGTGCGACAAGCAGCACAATGTCTTTCGAGAGGTGCGCCACGAGCGAGGGGGCTGAAGCACCGAGCACTTTGCGAATGCCAATCTCCGGTCGGCGCTTGGCGACTTCCAGTGCGGCAATGCCAAAAACCCCGAAGCAAGCGATCAGAAGCACAAGCAGGGCCGCATATCCAATTAGGGTGCTCCACCGCGCCTCCGTTTCGTACTGTTCGGCGACCCGGTCCTGAAGAAATGTATAATCAAGTGGCTGGTCGGGGAAAATATCGGTCCATACTGCGCTCAGGGCGGCAAGTCCTCCTTGTGTCTCGTCGGGATACAACTGGGCAGTATAGTTCCGAAGGCCGAACGGAATCTCTTCGTGTGGGATGAGGATCAGTGGGGGGATCTCTTCATCCAATCCCGTGACGTGAAAGTCAGCCACCACCCCAAGAATCGGCATTTCGCCAAGGGGGGCCGTCATCGGATTGGCATCATGCACTGTCAGGGTTTCTCCGACGGGAGACTCAAGGCCCAACTCACGAACGAGCCGTTCATTCACCAGCAGGCCGCGCGACGCCCCATCTTCGTGAAACGACTGGCCTTCCACGACATCCAGTTCAAGCACGGTGGCATAGTTTGGGGTCACCTGGTTGTAGTAACCGGAGATGACATTGTCATCACGACGTTCAAGCTCGACCCGATTGCCCGGTGTGCCAAAGGTTACCCACGACCCTGCTACGGAGCCAATCGCCGGGTGACGCTCGGCTTCCGTTCGAAAGGCATCAAAGCGGGGGGCGCCAAGGTCAGTCTCTACCGGCATGGTTACGAGCGGTGCATCGGTATAGCCCAGATCGGCGTTCATCATGTGCTGTAGCTGCTGCGACATGATAAAAGCACAGGCTACGAATCCGACCGATACGGCAAACTGCCCAACAATCAGCCCGCGTGAAAAGGCACTGCGTGTGCGCACCTGATGCGTTCCCCGGAGTACATCGGCAGCGTCCATTCGAGCGAGCCTCCAGGCGGGGTATCCGCCAGCCAGTAGTCCCACTCCCAATACGAGGGCGAGCACACCAACCCAAAAGAGCGGATACTCGTCTATACTAAACTCGATTGGGATGTCGATAAGGTGGGCCACCATGGGCCGAAACAGATATGCGGCTCCGAGTCCCACCACAAGGGCCAGCAGACAGATCAACACGGCCTCCCACCAGAACTGCTGTCCGAGCTGCATGTGCGTGGCACCAAGGGCTTTGCGCACGCCCACCTCGCGGGATCGACGCGCGGACTGGCCAAGGGTAAGGGTGACAAAGTTGATGGCTGCGATCAGCAAAATGAGAATAGCAATCGCGCCCAAGATATACATGATCTGGGGATCATTCGTGGAGGCCAGACTGCCCGAAATGTCTGGCGAGTGACGCACCTCCGTGAGCGGCTGAGCCCACAGCGTGCGCGATTCCGTGTCCTCAACGTGATCTTCCACAATTCGACGAAGCGGTTCGGTTAACGACTCGGCATCGTGGCCTGCTTCCAACCGGGCAAATGAATGTGTTATTCCCATTTGCCACGACTCCATGAGTTGGTCGGCAAAGCCCTCGGGCATAGTGAGTTGCACCTGCTCCATAGAAACCAGCATGACAAACGGTACACTTGTCGTAGCAGGCGGATCTTCCACGACGGCGTCGACCGTCATCTCGCGAGTCCCCTGTTCGAATCCCATCGTAAGCGTCTGCCCCAGCGCCTCGGAATCCCCAAACAGCCGCTCGGCTTCGGATTCGGTAAGCACCAGACGGTCGGGCGCTTGGAGGGCAGCCCTTGGGTCACCGGCGATGGTTGGCGCGGTAAATACGTCGAAGAAAGCAGGATCGGCAAAGAGCACGTGCTGCTCTTCGGTGCGGGTTTCATGGGTGAACTCCATCGATCTGCGCATCAACCGAACGACTGAAGCCACTTCAGGCACAGTCGTCTCGACCACGGGGCCGAGCGGCGGTGGCACCAGTGCGCTCTGCTCGATGGAGCCATCGCCCCGCACGGTTTCCTGATTGATGCGCACGATCTGGTCGACATCGTCATGGAATCGGTCGTACGCCCACTCATGCTGCACCACGAGCAGCAGCCACAGGCAACACGCCATGCCGACGGCCAGTCCCGTGATGTTGATGATAGACGCTGTTTTCTGACGCCACAGCGTCCGCCAGGCGACTTTCAGGTAGTTGAAAAGCATTTATGGACACAGAGGGCAGTGATTAGCAGAAAAACCAGAGCGTGTGTGGTGAAGATTTTCGTTGCGTGAAGCAAGGCAACCAGAAACGGCCCGGATTCGTAGCTATGACAGAATTAGTCATTGCATATCACATTGTATCTTTCAGTCATGGCACTCAGCATCAAAAACAAAGAGGCCGATAAACTGGCGCGGGAGCTGGCTTCGCTCACGGGAGAGACCGTGACAGAGGCCGTCGTGCAGTCGTTGCGCGAACGACTGCAGCGCGAGCAAAAACAAACGCGTGGAGCAGACCTGTTCGAGAACGTGCGGCATATTCAGAAGCGTGTCGCGCGTCTCCCGGTGCAGGATCCACGCTCGCCCGACGAAATCATCGGCTACGACGATCACGGCCTGCCTCGGTGACCTATAGATGTTGCGGAGTATTTCTGATGAGTACATGACATTACCCCTGCGCACTAATCCCACAGGAACAGGTCGATTCTCTCTGCCCCCTCGTTGCAGAACTCGCTCCTCGCTTAAATGCATATCTCAATTCAATTGGACGGTTTGAGTAAAAACAGCGTCTGCGATCAACCACAAACAACCAACAATAAACGATAGGCTATCGCAGCACCAGCCGGTCCGCCTCCCCAAATGTGCCATACCCGGAGGTAATGACGCGGTCGCCGGGTTCGAGACCGTCGAGCACTTCAAAATGGTTCGGATTCTGGCGTCCGAGCTGGATGGGCTGTCGCACGGCGGTATCGTCATCGGTAAGCACATAGGCCCAGCGTCCGCCCGTATCCTGGTAGAAGCCGCCCCGGGCCAGCAGCGTGGCTTCTTCGGACTGCCCCAGCTCCAGCTGCACGCGCACCGATTGCCCGCGCCGCAACTGCTCGGGCGGATCGTCGCCAAACGCCAGGTCAATCTCAAAGCGTCCGTCGCGCACCTCAGGATACACCCGCGCCACCTCCAGCTCATGCGATCCCCCGGAAAGTCCGTGGGCCGTAGCCGTCTGGCCGGGCACCACCCGCGCGATGTAAAACTCGTCGATCTGTGCCCGTAGTCGGAAGCCGTCCGTGGCATCCACCTGTCCGAAGCGCGTACCGGCGGACTGAATCGCCCCCACATCCGCATCCAGTGCCGTAAGCTGTCCGCTGATCGGCGCGCGTATCGTCAGGTTCGAAAGCGCCTCCTGCAGCACCTCAAAGTTCTGCCGGATGCTGGCCACCGACTGCTCCATCTGCTCGATGCGCGTGCGCTGCGCCAGCGAATCCTGCACAAACGCATCCCGCGTCAATTCGCGGCGACGCTGTTGGTAGGCCAGCTCCTCTTTCGTATCCATAAACTCCTGTTCAGCAATCAGGTCGCGCTCATGCAGGCGTTCATTGCGCGCGTGCTCTCGTTCGAGCCGGCCAATCTCAAAGTCCATCTGGGCAATCTGCTGACGGAGGCTGAGGCGGTTCTGCTCCATCTGAAAGCGGAGTTCCTCCATCCGGCTCTGCTGCTCCCCCAGCTGGGCCTCGCTGTTTAGCAGTCGCAAGCGCAAATCGTTGTTCGACAGCCGAAGCAGCGGATCGCCCTCCTCCACCTCAGCCCCCTCCTCCACGTAAATCTCCTCCACGCGTCCGCCCTCCATCGCATCGATATACACTGTACGCTCCGGCACCACATTCGCTGTGATGCTGATAAACTCTTGAAATGGCGCCTCTTCAACGGTAGCAATCGTGAGGCGGTCGCGATCTACAGACAGCGTCTGCCCATCGGTCCAGGCCGTCCACGCCGCGTATCCCATCAGTCCAACGAGCGCCAGCAAACCGAGCACCCACGCCACACGGCGCGGCGTGATCCAGCGCTTTTCGATCTTGCGATCCACCCCCTCGCCCCGGCTCTGCGGCGCAAACGGCGAGGCTCCATCCGATCCGTTTGCCGTGGTGGAGGAAGACGATGCATCAGTGGCCATGAACGAGCCGCATTACAGGTTTAGGGGGATACGAAGGTAGGCGGTAAACACCACCGGTCAACAGCATTGCAATGGATGTACCATAGCCCGCCACCCCCATTCTGCCGTGCAAATCCCCGTTTCTCCCGAATGCACCGTGCGATTCCGCACAGTCCGCTGTGCGAACCCGCACATCTGCTGCGCCCCCATCGCCCCGCACGCCCGCGAGGGGCCCACGCGAATCCTCGGAATGCTTTTGGTGCGTATGATGTGTACCCTAACACCATGCGCCCGCGCATCCTTCTGCACCTACTTGCTTTCCTGCCCCGTGACCGACAGCACCCTCCTCGCCGTCGACGACAAGCGCGATGTGCTTACCGCGCTGCGCCTGCTGCTGAAAGACCATGTGGGCACTGTGCACACCGCCTGCGATCCGTCGGCGCTACCGGCGTTGCTGCGCGACAACACGTACGATGTGGTGCTACTCGACATGAACTTCCGCCAGGACGCCTCCAGCGGGCGCGAGGGCTTTACCTGGCTCGACCGCATCCAGCAGATCGACCCCGAGGCTGCCGTCATCATGATCACAGCCTACGGCGATGTCGAAAAGGCCGTCCGCTCGATGAAAATGGGGGCGGCGGACTTTATCGTGAAGCCGTGGAACGACGCCGACCTGGTGGCCTCAGTGCGCGCGGCGATCAAGCTACGACGTACCCGGGCGGATGCGAACGCCTCGGATGCGGATGACAGTCCCGGTCCCAACTCCGGAACGGCACTGCCCGAACAGCGCTTTGACAACATCATCGGGCAGAGCGCCCCAATGCAGCAGGTCTTTCGTACTATCGAAAAGGTGGCGGGCACCGACGCCAGCGTGCTGATTCGCGGCGAGAACGGCACGGGCAAAGAACTGGTGGCCCGCGCCTTGCACCGCCGGTCGGATCGTGCCAACGCACCGTTTGTCACCGCCGACCTGGGCGCCCTCAGCGAGTCGCTCTTTGAGAGCGAGCTGTTCGGACACGTGAAAGGGGCCTTCACCGGGGCCGAGGCCGACCGGGCCGGGCGCTTTGAGGCGGCGCATGGCGGCACGCTCTTCCTCGACGAAATCGGCAACATCCCGCCGCCCCTGCAGGCCAAACTCCTGACTGTGTTGCAGCGTCGCGAGGTGACGCGTGTCGGCGACACCACACCACGGCCCATCGACATTCGGCTGCTGTCCGCCACGAATCAGCCGGTGTACGAGATGGTGGATGCGGGCGACTTCCGGCAGGATCTGCTCTACCGCATCAACACGGTCGAGATCGAATGTCCGCCGCTGCGTGATCGTGGCGCAGACATCTTGGTGCTGGCCGAGCACTTTCGAGCGACCTTCGCGTCGAAGTACGATGCGCATGTAATGGCTATCCACCCGGATACCGAGCAGAAACTCCGCGCCTACCACTGGCCTGGAAACGTACGCGAGCTGCGTCACACGATCGAGCGCGCCGTGATCATGAGCGAGGGCGACCGCCTCACCCCCGATGACCTGACGTTCTCCGCTCCGATGAAAGCGCCCAACGATGATCTCTCCGCGGACACCTTGAACCTCGACGCGATCGAACAGGCAGCGGTGCGCAAAGCGCTAAGCAAACACGGTGGCAACATCAGCCGGGCCGCGCAGGAACTTGGCATCTCCCGTAAAGCATTGTACCGGCGCATCGAGAAATACGGGTTGTGAGCGCCTTCTCTACCATCTTTCCATGGATGATGAGGTTTACTTATTCCACGCGATACGGTGTGACCTCTTCACGGACCCGTTCAAGGCGGTCTTCGGCCAGGTCGGTCTCATACCGGGCCTGCATGTTCAACCAGAATCCAACGGACGTCGCGAAAAATGTGGCAAGGCGTGCAGCGGTGTCTGCTGTAATGGACCGTCGCCCATGTACAATTTCATGCACACGACGCTTGTCAACACCGAGCCCACGGGCCAGTGCACTTTGCGAAATATCCAACGGATCCATGAACTCCTCTTTCAAGAGCGTACCGGGATGCGTGGGTGGGATTTTTTTATGGTCGGCCATATCCATAGCGTGCACGTGCGTTGCGTTCAAGGACAAATCAGTGATAGTCTACAATTTCGACAGCGTACGCATCCCCGTCATCCCAGACAAAGCAAATACGCCACTGGTTGTTGATACGAATAGAATGTTGCCTCTCACGGTCGCCTCGCAGTTTCTCAAGCCGATTGCCCGGGGGAACGCGAAGGTCGTTCAAGCTTTCGGCGGCATCGATCAAAATCAACTTCTTTCGTCCTCTCTCCTGAATATCGTCCGGTACCTTTTTGGTGTACGTCCGTTGCCAGATCCTTTGCGTCGTTTTTGAACCAAAACTTTTGATCATTGTGAAGCACGTTCAGAAGAGCACGCACGTAAATTATAAGATGCGTTGTGTTTAGCACAACGAACGTCAAAGTTCCCCGTTCCGGGTGGCCCCACCCCTCCAACCCTCCATCCCTAAAAACATGCACAGACGCTACCGCATCCAGATTGCTTTGCGCGTTGCAGCGCTTGTTGCGACCGCCCTGGGCGGTGTGTATCTGGCGCTCGGACCCGGATGGATCGGGGCTGCCGTGGTGCTTGGGCTCGCGCTGGTCGTGCAGAGCGCATGGCTGGTGCAGTACCACGAGAAGATCACGCGTGACCTCACGCGGTTTCTCGAATCCGTACGCTACGCCGACTTCTCGCAAGGATACATCAGCGAGGGGCGCGGCCCGCTCTTCGACGATCTCCGCGACGCATTCGAGGACGTCACCGATGCGTTTCGGAGCATCCGTGCTGAAAAAGAAAAGCAGGTGCAGTACCTGAAGCGCGTGGTGCGTCATGTGGATGTCGCGCTCATCGCCTACCGCGCCGATGGCCGCATCGATGTGCTCAACCGGGCGGCGCGGCGCCTGCTGGGCACCGGACTGGTGCGCAAAGTAGAGACGCTCCGCGAGATCAGTTCAGGCCTGGTAGATGCGCTCCATACCCTCGACTCGGGAGAGCAGCAGATGATTGAGATCGAGTTGTCTGACCAGCCGCCCTTGCAGGTCGCCGTTTCCGTAAGCCGCTTCCAGTTGCAGGGCACGGCTCATGCCATCGCCTCCTTGCACGACCTGCGAAACGAGCTGGAGGAGAAAGAGATGGAGGCATGGCAGCAACTCACCCGCGTCCTCACGCACGAGATCATGAACTCCGTCGCGCCCATTGCCTCGCTGGCGGGCACGGTACAGCGGCGGCTGGAGGCGAACGGTGCTGCGCTCTCTG
>NZ_JARWGJ010000105.1:0-8718 GCF_040409695.1 Longimonas sp. | reverse complement strand
TGTCAGGCGCTCCGGAAAGCATCGACAGAATTCAGAACGAGATGAGCTCGGTAGTCAGCCCCCGCACTCCGCAGCGCATAGTGGTGATAGGGTATGGCAAGTCCGGGCAGGCTGCGGTAGAGGCCATGGCGGGTACCAATGCGCAGTTTACCATTATCGATGCTCACGACAAGCCCGAGGTCGACGTGGTCGGCGATGCCCGCAACCCGGATATATACGAACGGGCGCGGATTGCAGACGCCGATAGCGTGATCATTGACACCGATGACGACGCAACCACCCTGTTCGCTACGCTCATCACGCGCGACGCAAATCCGGAAGCGCATATCGTAGCCCGTGCAAACGAGGAAGGGAGCGTTCATAAGCTCTATCGGGCCGGTGCAGACTACGTGCAGTCGCTCTCTACAATTAGCGGACGCATGATGGTGTCAACGATCTTAGCCGAGGAAGAGGTGCTCACGCTGCAGACGAAGATCGACATTGTCCGGTTAGATATCGGGCGTCTGGCCGGGCAGACCCTCGCTCAGGCGGATGTGCAAGCCGCCACCGGATGCATCGTGGTGGCTGTAGAGCGCGAAGGCGACGTAATAACGTCGCCGGACCCCAGAGGCGTTATTTTTCAGGACGACGATCAGGCGATTGTGCTCGGCACCGACGAGAGCGTGCAGCGCTTTGAGAAGATGTACCTGCGTTGACGAGCGCATTTGAGCGTAGCCTACCGCAGCTGGGCCCCCGACCCTGGGGGGGCCACTTCGTCGAGTGCAATACGACCGGCGGGCATCGGCACGCCTGCAAACGGATCGTCGCTGAGCAGTAGCGAGCCGTCGAGGTCGCAGTAGTCCAGCAGCGGCGTGAGGTGGGCCGCCGGAGCGATAGAGGCGTTGCTCTCGATCATGCAGCCGAGCATCACCTCCAGCCCATGAGCGCGAGCCGTATGCACCATGCGATGCGCTTCTTGTAGCGTGGCACATTTCATGAGCTTCAGGTTGGCGATGTCGGCCCGGTCGGCGATACGGGGAATGTCAGACAGCGTCACACACGACTCGTCGAGCGCAATGGGCAGCACCGACCGGTCGTACACGAACTTGAGCGCCTCGTGATGCTCGGCAGGCAGGGGCTGCTCGACAAACTCCACGTCGTAGTCGGCCAGCACCTCGATCATGGCTACGGCCTCGCGGGGCGTCCAGGCCTCGTTCGCATCTACACGAAGCGTAGCATCTGGCGCGTGGGTGCGTACCGCGTCGATGATCTCCCGGTCGCGTGCGGTGCCCAGCTTGATCTTCAAGGTCGGGTAGCCGGCTGCAACGGCCTCCTGCGTCTTCTCGATCATCCGCTCGGTCGAGTCAATCCCGATAGTGAACGAGCTGGTGAGGGCCGCCGTGGCATCGAGCCCCCAGAAGCGGTAGAGCGGCAGTCCGGCCTGTTGCGCCCGCAGGTCATGTAGCGCCGCACTGATTGCCATCTTAGCGGCGGCGTGTCCACGCACGACCGCGTGCATCCCGCGCTCAATCCGCTGCAGCGCGTTCGGGTCGCCCACGCTCGTCACTACGTCGAGCAGCTCCGGCAGCACCGCCATCACGGTATCGACCGTCTCGCCGTAGCGCCGCGACGGGGCCGCGCCTCCGACGCCTTCGCGGCCCTCCGCGTCGGCAATGCGCACGACAACATTCTCGATCTCGTGGACCGTTTCGCGTGCAATAGTGAACGGATACGTGGTCTGGAGCGCAATGCGCTCAGCGGTCGTTGCCAGCATAAAGAGATAAAATTATGAGAGGGCGTCAAGGAGCGCATCCGGACCAAACCGGACGGGGTCGGTAGCAGGCAGGCCGAGCGCGTGGGTGTAGCGCTGAACAGCGGCCCGGGCGTCGTCGTCATGCGCAATCGAGTGCGTGTTGAGGGCACCGCCCACCATGCGGGCAGGGTGTAAGGGGCGGGCCAGCCCTTCGTAGAGGTCCACGTAAGCGGGCGGGTCGGGCAGGGGGAAGTCCTCGAATCCTTTGCTGTGCGCACGCCCGGCCTCGTGGCAGAGCACCAGCGCGTCGGGCATGGCACCGTGCAAGATGCCGCACGTAACGGCCGAGTACGCAGGGTGTATGATGCTGCCCTGCCCTTCGACGAACAGCCAGTCGTGATCGTGGCCCTTCTCAAGAATCATCTGCTCGACGGCCCCGGATACAAAGTCGCTCACGATCGCATCGATAGGGTGGCCCCACCCGGCGATCATGATGCCGGTCTGCCCGGTTGGGATAAACGCCGCACGCTCCCCGCGGGCCTGCGCGGCACGCGTCAGCTCCAGCGCCACCGTCATCTTGCCTACGGCACAATCGGTGCCTACCGTCAGCACTACGGTGGCCGGCACGTTGCGAGCCCGCCCCTGACTCACAGTGAGCCCGCGTGGGGGCCGCCGGACGTCGCGAATGGGGGCGCCGTGCTCCTCGGCAAGCGCTGCAAACTCGGGGTCGTCCTGCAGAAAATCATGCAGCCCGGCCATCACGGTACAGCCCCGCTTCAGCGCCGCGCGCACGTCGGGCCGCCATGCCTCGTCGAAGCCGCCGCCTACGTTGGCAATCCCGATGACCAGCGCATCCACCTCGGGGGCATCCTCCATACGCGCCACGATCGGGGCGTCCTGCACATCAGGCAGCAGAGCGCGCACCTGCTCTCCGGCATGGCCCCGATCAATGACCGCCGCCACGTCGAACGTGCTGTACCGGAGCAAGCCAACGGCGGTCTTTGCGAAGTGCGGAAACTGGTCGTGGGCGAGAAGGGCAACGCGTTTCATAGGAGTCAGAAGCAGCAGAGAGCAAGCAGTAGGCAGGGGGATGCGGAGCGCAGGCGAACAACAGCAAGCGTCGCGCTGCCCGTCTACCAGCAGAACAACACGTGGTTGAGGTCGCGAAGCAGTATGCCATAGCAGCCAATGCGAAATTGGATGCGTACAGCATAGATGTCTAACATAACTGCTCCCATGATGAATCGCTACTCGCTCCGTTCAAAAAGCAGTTGAGAGGCTTGCGGTGCCCTGTGTTCGGTAGCTTCCAACGTAGCATTATCTCGAACGCGTTGTCACAGGACTGCGCCCGGTAGGCAGTCCGCCTGGCGAGCAGGAGATGGATCGACTGCAGCCGCTCATTTTCCGGTTGAGCCCTTCGCATCCCTGCTCGAAGAGCCCACCCAGCTGGCACTACGCCGAAATCGACGATATCGGCACGCGCTGCACCGCATCCGTCATCCAGCAGTCTTCGTAGGGCGCCTGCGTCTGCTTCGACAGCCGAAACACGTATCCGACAGGGCCCGACTCGGTCGAGAGCATCACCCCCATGCGCGCTTCGGTATCGGTCTGCTGCACCTCGCTGTACCGGGCCCCGTTGTGGTCGATCATCGGGCCATATGCGTTTGTTTCAAAGAGCAGCCGAAACCGCTCCAGCGGACCCGTAGCGCGCTTGTTGGCGGGCGAGGCAAAGCGAAACGCTGCTTCAATCCCGGCATCCGGGTGCGGGTCGTTATTTTGGCCCAGCGCATCCACCTGAAGGCGGACCACCTCTTCCACAGAAAGCGCAGGCGATGGCTCGGGTAGCGAGTCGGGATCGGTAGACATTGGCACGTCAGAAGACGGTATGCCAGAAGAGGATACAGGCGAAAACATGCCGCCGCTGCTACCCAGTAGAAGCAAGGCAACAGCGGCGGCTATCGTTGCGGAGAAGACAAAGCTGCGCGTGTGGATCATAGCGGAGGCGGTGTGCAGAAACGTGTCGTGACTCCGCGACCTCCGACTGTGCTGTGTGTCAGCGACAACGCGTCACGGGTAAGCATCTGAAGGCTACTCCAGATGGTGATAGTCCAGCTCATGCTCCTCGTCAATAGCCCGCTGAACGGACGCAGACGGTGTATCTGCTGGCTGGATGTCGACCTGCATGCGACCGTCTCCCGTCGGAATGCAGCGAATGTTCTGCTGCCAGGCAGGGTCTTTCTCCGGATAATCCGTTCGGGCATGGGCGCCGCGCGACTCGGTACGCTCCAGGGCACCTCGCAGGATCGTCTCGGCGGTGGTCAGCATGCACCGTACGTTCTGCGCGTTCTCATAGCGCAGGGTAGTGCGGTCGGCCTGCACGTCCATGTCCTTTGCATCGGCCTGCACCTGCTGGAGCTGCTGCAGCCCGGTAAGCAGGCTATCTTCATTGCGAAGGATGCCTGCATGCTCCCACATCAGGGTGCGGATGCGCGTCATGAGTGCCTCTGGCGTGTGCGGTCCGCTCGATGCAGCCAGGGCGTCCTGGACAGCGATGTGTTCGCGGACACGTGCCTCGGGGAGGGGCGTGCTCGGACGCGTGTGGAGCGTCTCGGCGATGTGCTGCCCTGTAACCTGTCCGAAGACGATGGTCTCAACCAGCGAGTTACCGCCAAGCCGGTTGGCACCATGCACGCCAGCGGTGCACTCGCCCACGGCGTAAAGCCCATCGACCTCAGTCTGACCGGTCTCGAAGCTCACCTCGATGCCGCCCATTGCGTAGTGCGCGGTTGGCGCGACCTCCATGGGTTCTTTCGTGATGTCGACGCCGTGCTCGGCAAACTCCTCGACCATGCGCGGCAGCCGCTCGTGGATGTACGCATCATCGCGGTGCGAGATGTCGAGCAGCACCCCGTCGTCTTCGGTGCCCCGCCCCTCGCGGACCTCCTGCTCAATCGCACGTGCCACTACGTCGCGCGCATCCAGCTCCATCTGATTTGGCGAGTATCGCTCCATGAAGCGCTCGCCCTCTGCGTTGTAGAGGCGCCCGCCCTCGCCGCGAACGGCCTCGGTGACGAGGTGCCCGGCTTCGTCTTCCGGACGCACCTTTCCGGTTGGGTGGAACTGCACGAACTCCATATCGCGAAGCGGCACGCCAGCGCGAAAGGCCAGCGCCTGGGCATCGCCAGTGTTTTCGTCGGGGCGCGACGAGCTGCGGCGGAAGAGCGAGGTGTGTCCGCCCGCCGCAATGATAACCGCATCCGCATCAAACGCTACAGGCGTACCCGCATCCATATCGAATCCGACGGCCCCAACGGCGCGCCCGTCCTCCACCACAAGGTCGGTGATGTACAGGTTCTGGCGATACGGCACGTTAAGGTCCATGGCCTTCTGCACGAGCGTCTCCATGAGCGCCTTGCCCGTGCGGTCGCCCACGAAGCAGGTGCGCCGAAACGACTGCGCGCCAAAATAGCGCTGGTTGATTTTGCCGTCGTCGGTGCGGTTGAAGTCCATGCCCCACGCATCCAGCTCGCGAATGCGTTCGGGGGCTTGCTGGCAGAGCAGCTCCACTGCGGTGGCGTCGTTCACGAAATGGCCCTCGTTGAGCGTATCCGCCGCGTGGATCTCCCAGCGATCTTCGGGGTCGAGGCTGCCGAGTGAGGCATTGATGCCCCCAGCGGCCCAGATCGTGTGCGCGTCGCCATGAGCACGCTTTCCAAGAACGAGACAATCAACGCCGTGCTCAGCCAGTTCGATACTGGCACGGAGTCCGGCCGCACCAGCACCGATGATGAGCACATCGGTCTTGACGGTTTCGGTAGAGGTAGATGCAGACATAACAGATGCTTGGCAGTATAATTTGATGGATACCAGAGTGCGCTATGCAAGACTGCATTGCAGCAGCGCAGACAGTACGGCTATTTAAAACACGTACGAAGCGGATAGTTTTTGTTTGGGGCTTCTCACAGCATAGAATTGGAGAAACGTAACAGGTGTACGGTTCTTGTAGGGGGCGGGATATCACGCTCACGAATCATCATAGCCCGCGAAGTACTCCGTAGCTTCTGGCATCCGTGCAGAAACTGTCGCAAAACAATTTGTTATTCGTTATGATATGCAAGTGATATCAGAGACGAAGTGATATTTCGTAGCGCATGACCAGAGCGCAATCGAGCCAGACGATATAGCCAGACGATACAGGGTAGTGGATGAACGAAAAGCTACGCCAGTGGATTTCCGACATCTCGATTATCCCGGAGTGGACAACGGAGTATGACTCGTCTGCTGCGCAGGGTGATGTGATTGCGGGCATTACAGTGGGGGTCATGCTCATCCCTCAGGGCATGGCCCACGCCGTCATTGCGGGGCTGCCGCCGATCTATGGACTCTACGCTGCATTGGTCCCACTCATCATCTACCCTTTCTTTGCGAGCTCCCGCCACCTGGCCATTGGGCCCAGCGCGGTCGACATGGTCATCGTGGCCGCCGGGGTCGGAGCTATTGCGCAGGTGGGGTCCGACCAGTACATCGCGCTGGCTATTCTGCTGACGCTCATGGTGGGCGTCATTCAATTGCTTATGGGGGTGGCCCGGCTTGGCTTTGTGGCGAGCCTGCTGTCGCGGCCGGTTATTGCAGGGCTTACGTTTGGGGCGGCCCTCATTATCGGGTTCAGCCAGTTTGACCAGCTCCTTGGCATTGATCTGCCGCAGACGCAGTACGTGTACGTGCTGCTGTATGAAGCCGTACGGCACATCGGAGAGGTGCATCTGCTTTCGCTGGGTATCGGGCTGGGGAGCATTGTGCTTCTCGTTGCTATGCCATACATCAAGCCGGCTATTCCAGCGGCGCTGGTCGTCGTGGTGCTTGGCACCCTGGCGGGGTGGTTCTTTGCCGTTGAAGATATGGGCGTTCGCGTAATCGGCGACATCCCAGCTGGACTTCCGGCGTTTACAGTGCCTGCGCTGGGGTTAGGTGATATGCAGAGCCTGCTCTCAGCAGCGATTGCCCTGGCGCTGGTCCAGTTCATGAAGAACGTATCGCTTGGGCGCGTCTTCGCGGCGCGTCACAACTACACGATCGATGCCAACCGGGTGCTCATCTCTGCCGGCATGGCCAACATTGTAGGTAGCTTCTTTCGGAGCCCGCCCGCAGGAGGAAGCTTCTCGCGCACCGCGGTGAACGAGCAGTCGGGCGCTCAAACGCCTGTGGCGAACATCGTATCGGCGGGGATTATTGCGCTCACGCTTCTCTTCCTGACGCCGCTGTTCTACTACCTGCCAATGCCTGTGCTCGCGGCGATTATTATGGTCGCCGGTTTTAGCCTGATTGATGTGCAGGAACTGCGCGAGTTGCTGAAGACAAACCAGCGCGATGGATATATTGCGCTGTTTACGGCTGGGTGCGTGCTCGTAGTGGGAATCCAGGAAGGAATCTTGCTCGGCATTGTGGCTACCGTGATTGCGGTGCTCTACCGCATCAGCCGCCCGAACATGGTTGAGCTCGGACATGTGCCGGGCGCGCGGGTGTTTCGGGATATCAACCGCTTCGAGGACACCGAGAAGATTGACAAGGTGCTCGTGTTGCGCGTGGATGCGTCCTTCTCATTCGCGAATGCCGACCACTTCAAGGACTTCATTCTTGAGAAGACCAGGCGCGAGAAGCGTGAGATCCGGGCTGTGGTGATTGACGGCACCAGCATCAACGCGCTCGACACGACAGCAACCGACGCGCTCTGGTCGGTGATCGAGACGCTCGAAGATCGAGGCATTGCGCTCTACTTCGCAGGGCTCATTGGGCCGGTGCGAAAGGTTGTCATCCGCGCCGGGCTGTTCGACAAGCTCGGCGAAGAGCGCTTCCACCTGGATCCGCACGAGGCGGTAGAGCACATCCTGGAGCAACTGGACGACGAGGACGAGGGCGCGCGCCTGTCAGATTACCGCGACAACATTGCAGAGACCGACGAGCCGGAGACACCGGATGCCGCATGATGCCGCATAATGCCAGCAGGGGATAGACTCCGGTGGTGGCGATCTTCGATTTATCGGGAAGGATTGGAGGTGGATATAGTGACGGATGCGTCCGAACTCTTCCGTGTTGCGCACGACCCGATGATAAAGATCACCGAGACGCAAGCCGTCCCCAGCTACAGATTTTACTCACATCACACCCTTCCATAGCCTGGGATCAGGAGCGGATATTCTGGGTGGCCACTGAGCCGCGCTAAACAGATACCACACAGATACCACGAGATCTCGTGTCCTTCTGTACACGAATCTAATTCTCTGACACGGCAGTGCGCAGCTTGGCTGCTCCAGGACGACCGCTGTCCATCTCCAACTCATCACGGACAGCTTCTGGAATCAGCACCTGTCCAAACTGGCTGCGTACCAGGTCCAGACGGTCGATAATGCTCAGGTTGAGAAGGGGAGACGTGTTGCTAACGACTGGCATGAGAGGTGCGTAGTGCAGGGCTATTGAGCGGCCGGGTTACGACGGATGCGTGGTGCCGCTCGCATACGCGAGGTCCTCGTCCAATTCGTCTGTGCCGTAGTGCTGCTCGATGCTCCGTTCCCCCAACAACTGGGCAAATGCATACGGGCTCAGGTTGGCCAGTTCGCGGGCTTTGCCAAAGGAGAGAAGTTTTTCGCGGTACAACGCAACGGCCAATGTACGCTTTATCTCCGACGCCTTGCGGTCATCGGGAAGCACAATCGCCTCAGCGATCGAAGACGGAATGTGAACGTCAAGACCGTTGGGCATGGCGCTCTTAGCAGCTAAGGGGAACGCGGTGTGCGTGCCATTGAATGAAGCATTCAACAGACACCGCATAAACGGCATGTAATCAGCGTGATATGGTACCCAGGGGGGGACTCGAACCCCCACGTCCTCGCGGACAACGGATTTTGAATCCGTCGCGTCTACCAATTCCGCCACCCGGGCTGGTGCAGGGCTTTCGTAAACAAAATCACCCTGCACGGTTCCGTGCGCGC
>NZ_JARWGJ010000104.1:0-8913 GCF_040409695.1 Longimonas sp. | reverse complement strand
GGCTGCTCCATGAGTCCGCTCAGGCGCAGGGCCGGACGCAGGTAGTCGCTGAAGATCAGAAAGGTGCCTACGTACGGACGCACCCCGCCGTGCAGCGCCATGCCGTTGGCGGCAGCAGCCATCGCATGTTCGCGCACGCCGTATCGTACGTACGATCCGCCCGGCGTGCTGGCCTGCATGTCGGCCTGGCCGTTCACGTGTGTTTTGTTCGACCCGGTGAGGTCGGCTGAGCCGCCCACGAGGTAGGCACCCATCTCGCCAACCAGGTGATCGAGCACCGTGCCGCTGGCGGCACGGGTAGCGCGCGAGGTGCCCGTTGCAAACGTCGGAAGCACCGCGTCCCAGTCGGTGGGCAGCGTGCCGTTCATCCAGCGGGCAAATGTGGCCGCCTGGTCCGGATGCGCCGCTTCGTACGTATCGTAGAGCGCGTCCCACTGCGCATGGGCCTCCGCACCGGTCTGCGTGGCCTCGCGCATGTGCGTGGCCACCGCTTCGGGCACGTGGAAGGCGGGGGCATCCGACGGCCAGCCGAGAGCTTCTTTGGTACGGGCAATCTCCTCCTCGCCCAGCGGCGCCCCGTGCGCGGCAGCGGTGTCTTGCTTGTTGGGACTGCCGTAGCCGATGCTCGTGCGCACGCAGAGCAGCGAAGGCCGCTCCGTCTCGCTCTTGGCAGCGCGAATGGCCTGGTCGATCGCTACGAGGTCGTTGCCATCCTCTACAGCATGCACGTGCCAGCCCATGGCCTCAAAGCGCTGCGGCACGTTCTCCGTAAACGCGATATCCGTCGAGCCGTCGATCGAGATCTCGTTGTCGTCGTACAGGTAGATCAGCCGCCCCAGCCCCTGATGCCCGGCCAGCGACGCCGCCTCCGACGAGATGCCCTCCATCAGGTCGCCATCCGACACGATGCCGTAGGTGTAGTGGTCGACCAGCGGATGCTCCTCCGTGTTGAAGTGCGCCGCCAGGTAGCGCTCGGCCATCGCCATGCCGACGCCCGTCGCGAATCCCTGTCCGAGCGGACCCGTCGTCGTTTCCACGCCCGGCGTGATGTGCGATTCAGGGTGGCCCGGCGTCTTGCTGCCCCACTGCCGGAAGTTCTTGATCTCCTCCAGCGGCAGGTCGTAGCCGGTCAGGTGTAAGAGCGCATAGAGCAGCATCGAGCCGTGACCGGCCGACAGGATGAAGCGGTCACGATCCACCCAGCTCGGGTCGTTGGGGTCGTGCTTCAGGTGGCGCGTCCACAGCACATAGGCCATCGCGGCAGCACCCATCGGCATACCCGGGTGGCCGCTTTCCGCGCGCTGCACCGCATCCATCGCCAGGCAGCGGATCGTGTTAATAGACTGCCGGTCGAGCGCCGACGGTTCGATGATAGGTTCGACAGAAGCAGGGGTCGTGGGCATAGAGCTACGGGGTAACCAGAAAAAATGAGATAGAGGGATGCAGGCGGTCTGCCAGGAGCGCAGCGCCGGGCGGCGTACCCTGCACCTGCCGCGTTCCTGGGAAACAGGATCGCGCAGGCGCACAGTCTCCGGCATCAAGTGGATGAGTCGATGCTACGAGTTAGCGTCGTGCGCTGCGCTGATAAACGCATCGAAGCACTCCGGCGAGCGCGACTGCGGCGCCACGAAGTGTCCGTTGATGAGCACCGTAGGCGTGCTCGACACACCCGCGGCAATGCCTTGCTGACGCTGATGCATGATGCGCCGCACGTGGCGGTCGTCTTCGATGTGCGCCGACACCAGATCCGGGTCCATGTCGATGCGCTCGGCAATAGCACGCAGCTGCGTCTCCGACAGTCCGCCGGAGCGCTGGTTGTCGTACTGCATATCGAGCATCTCGTGAAACTTGTCGACTTCGGCAGCAGCGTAGAGCGCTTCAATCTGCGGCACCGAGTACTCCCAGAGCGGGAACGGCTTCGACACAAAGCGGGCGCGGTCGCTGTTCTGTTCCTTAACAACTTCCAGCACCTCGTGCATCGTTGCGCAGTGTGGGCAGTTAGGATCAAAGAACTCGATGATCGTCACCGGTGCATCGGGGGTACCTTTGATCGGGTCGTCATCGCGTACCAGGCTTTCCCAGTTCTGCAGCGGCTGCTTCTCAGCATCGAAGCGGCACTCCTCAGGTACGTCGACCGAGGCGCTGGTAAATTCGGCAGGCAGATGCGACTGCGGGGCGGTCTGCGTAAAGTACGCGACATCGGCCCCCATGAGCACGACGGCGGCGGCAACGAGGATACCCAGAAATTTGTATTCTGAGCGTCGAGTGGTATCAGACATAGGTTTCGAAGAAGAAGTCGAAGAAAGTAGAGGGAGCGCTACGGCGGCGGCCATGGTGACCACAACGGTGGCGGAGGCCAGGCAGAGGGCGCAGAAGGCGTCGAGCTGCACAAACTGGACATACATCAGGTAGCCTGTGTAGAGCACGCCAGTGCCCAGCAGTCCGGCACGCAGCTTGGCGACAACCGGACGCTGCGCAGCGGAGGCGCGTACCACGAGAAAGGTGATCACCGCGATAGCCGCGTAGAAGAGGAAGCCCCACACGACGTTCGACACGCCGAAGAGCGCACCGGCATCGCTGCCGACCACGGCGGCGCAGTCGAACGTGGTGGCTGCTGCGCCGTCGGTGAGGCCCAGGCAGCCGCGGTCGAAGCCGCGCTGCTCCTGCAAGGCCAGGTGAACAACAATGAGCATGCCGAGCATCGAGAGGCCAAAGAGCGTCCGTTCAAGCCACGGACGGTACGTCTTCCAGGTAGACATAAGTTGAACGTAAGAGCAAAGGGGAGGGTGGGCATCCAAGCGTGCGGTGCGTGCGAACACCGAGGCGTGCATGTAACAGTGCGTACGCCTGCAGGCAGCATGAAAGCTGCGTGTTACGATACTTGAACAGCAGCACTATATAACAAGCCATCCGGCCTGCAGTTGCGTTTCATCTGCAGAAGTCCGGCAAAGGATCGGGTGTGCCGAAGCACAACCACGACTGCTCGCCACTCTGCACCCTCCGCTGCCGCAACAAACTTGGTCATACACGGCCCCATAAATAGACATGCTCTGTGTCTTCCCTGCACTATCTACCGTAGCGTCACCCATACCAAAAACATGCTGATTGGTGTCTCTACCAAGGAATCTATCACACCTGAATGGCATAGGCCGACATTGTCATCCGACATTGTCATCGTGCGGAGGGAGCCAGCGGCCGACGGGGCGTGCTGTGCGCGGTAGCGAACGATTGCGTCCTCGCGGCGGTCGGAACGCGTCGCTACACTTGCAACACCATGGCTGTGGGCTTTTCGCGGTACGGTAGGGGACACGCGTTACCCGAAAATTGACGTGTGACAGAACACAACAGATTCCTACAGCCAATACGGCAACCGCCCCTTATCGTCTGGAATGCGGATGCCATTCTGAAGGCGGTCGGCTACGCTATCGGCGTAGTGGAGACTGACAGGGAGCCGGGGCAGGCGGTTGGCTCCGTAGTGCATGAGGGTAAGCGCCAGCACGGAGTGCAGTGCCTCTGTAATAGAAAACTCCTCGGACGGAGGCAACTCGGTGTTTGCCAGGCAAATCTGTAGAGGCTGGGCGGTAGCGCCGTCAAACGGAGGTGGGCTCGATACGAGAAAGGCCCGGCGGTCGCTTACTATGAAATGATCCCCCTTGGTTGCTTGAACCGGGTTTCCATTCTTCATCCTATACAGGCGAGGCGCCTTCTGCTTACGCACCTCAACCAAGAAGAACGTGCTGTTCATATTTTGGGCAATCGATTCGAGCGCCTGCACCTCGTTGCCTCGGAACGGGCCATCACGGTGCACGACCACGCGTTTTCCTGCATAAGCCGCTGACGGAAACATACTGCGGAGCACATCGGGCGGAATCGTCTCGCCTTCAACGCCTGCGTTTTCCAATCGATAGCCAATCAGCTTGCCATTGGGACCGTGTAGGTGCGTCGACGCTGCTGTGCTCATGGTGCCTTCCGACCGCTCTTTCAACACGCGTCCAATGTCGAGCCCCACCACACGGTCGGCATAGGGTAGCTTATTTGCTAAAATGTAGGGTACGCCGCCCATCTTCGCGAAGAGTGCCAGTGCCAGGTTGTCTATTGCGTACGTGTTGCCTAATGTGCCTTCCTGCAGCACCTGGTTGGGCCAGTCCCGCCGCACGGTCTCCTGCTTCCAGGTACGGTAGACATCGCTCCCCGAATCGGGAATGATGGCGATAAGGCCGTCTACCGGAACGTCTTTGCTCTTGATAGCACGTATCTTCGCTTTAATCGCCGCGGGGTCTGGTGATACAGAGTGGGCGTAAAACAAAAGGGGCGATAGTCCCAGCTTCTCCAGCTTCGTTTTCAGATCCTGACCAAAGCTGCTCTTCTCTGCTTCAACGCCAATCATTGCCACATGAATGGCAACCTTGCGTTCTTCATTCTTGGCAGCTTGCACCGCGTCAGGGAGTTGGTACGCACCATGCCGAGCCACGTCGCCTACGCGTACCCCTTTTGTCTCATCCAACGACTTTGTGCTTTCATCCGCAAACTTGATTGCGGGCTGAAACGATACATCTGCTGCCGTGCCGAAATGCGCCGATGCCGATCTACTTGTGAAGGGACGCCCGATCAATCCATCGCGCTTTAGCGGCTTCGACACGGTGCGCAGCACCTCGGTGCGGTCCTTGGGCGAGAGTGTGAACTTGTTCTGGACCGTGCCTGGAATCCCCAGTTGGTCGTAATGGCGGGGACTTACCACCACGCTTAGCGCGTCGATGACGTAGTCGTACGTTTTTCCATTCAGGCGCCTCCATTTGCCAACGCGTACTACGGGCCGATCCCCATCCGCTTGATTGACGAGATCAGCCATTTCTTCTTGCAGGCCAAATGAAAGAAGGCGCTTGCGATGCTCGGAAATGGGACCGATATCCTCAAGAATGGTTGTCGTGAAGGGCCGATCTTTGGTATGATCGCGCACATCCAAGCCCATCAGATCCAGTTCAGGGTTTTCATCGAAGAGCTCGCCCAGCGTTTTGGTGTGATTGGCTTTGGAGGACACGGAAATCTGCAGCGCTGGATGGCCATCAACGACCCAGGACGAGCGCCGGCAGGTGCGCTTAATCCGGAAGGCATTGATCTCCTCCGTATGCTGCCTGAGCAGGTTGTTAATCTCTCGTTGCTTCATGCGCCATACGCCCCACGCCACGTAATCGGCTTGGGCCTGGGCATCAACCGTGAAGTTAGGGTCGAGCGCAATTCGTTGAAGGGTATGGTACGTTTTTCTGCGGCTGTTCCAGGCTTGTTCGAGAAGATCTTCGAGCTGCCCCTCAGTCAGCTTTACGTCACTGAGTAGGCGACGGTGGGGCTTCGACCACGCCCACGTGCCGCCCGCATCCGTCCGCCACGAAATAAATCCGGCGAGTCGCCCTCCTACTTGAAAGAGGGTGTTGTTTGGCCCTTCCAGCCGGTAGGCATGAAGTTTCGGCAGCGTGGTTGTATTGATCGGGAAAACCTCAGTGAGTAATGTAGACATGCCATATCAGATATTAAATTACCAGAAGCGGGTGCAATACACGGGTGCAATACAATTGCAAATGCACGTCCTCAACATAGCCTGAATGAACAAATGATTCAAGCACTGATCCAGTGGGCCGTAACCTAAAACTGCACATCCCGCAAACGGGCTTTCTGCTCTTTCCAGTCGGGCATGACTTTCGTGAGCAGGTTATAGAAGCTGGGTCCGTGATGCGGGTGCTTGAGGTGGCACAGCTCGTGCAGAACCACATAATCAACGCACAGCCGGGGTGCACGAATCAGATCTAAGTTGAGCAGCACGGTACCGCTTGCCGTGCAACTGCCCCACCGCTTTTCCATGCGGCGGACCCGAAGCGGGGGTTTCTCAATGCCGTAGCGACGCATAATGCCATGGGCGGCCTCCAGGCGTTCGGCAAACTTCGTTTTAGCATGCGCGCGGTACCACGTGTCGAGTTGGGCCTTGACGTGCGTAGCGTCGCCCTTTCCATGCGTGTAGATGCGAAAGTACGACCCGATGAGCTTCACACGCTCGGGCTCATCCTCTGCAATCGGAATCACCTTTAAGCGGTATTGGCGCCCCAGGTACCGATGCGTCTCGCCGCTCACATACTCGCGGGGCACACGCGTCTGTACAAAGTCGGCAAAGTCGTCCTGCTGGGTCACGATCCACCGCGCGCGCTTCTTGACTTTGTCGCGCACTTGCTGCGCTGTAGCGTCGTTTGGGGCGCGCACATCAACGGATTGGTCGGGGTGTACGTGAATAGCCAGCGTGGCGCGGGTGCTACGGGTCACGGTGTAGTGGATGACGCGCTCACCGTAGCGCACGGGCATAGGGGCTTCTTTTGCGGATGCCGGGACAGACGAAATAGAGGGTGGGGGATTAGGCATTGCGGGTGCGGGCAATTTGCAGGGCTTCGTCGAGGATGAGGTCAATTTCGTCAAATGAGAGCTCCAACTCGTGGGTGCGACTCATCGCCAGCAAGGCGTCCTCAATCTCATTCCGCATGTCCTTTTCCACATCCGGGTTTCTCGTTTTCGCCCAGTCTACGATCTTCAGCTCCTCAATGATGTTTGTGATCCGGAGTCCCGCCTGCGCCAGAACGTCGTCGGAGACGTCTGCGCCCGTTTCACGGTCGCTGAGAACATCGCGCACGGTGCCGTAGTAGGCTTGCGCATCCGGCTGATTCACAAGCGGTGCGGGCACATTGCTTCCGCGATCTCGCAGCTGATCGCGCAGCGCCCCTACCTCCCTCAAATACGCCTCTGCTTCCATCTGGCGCTTGTTGTGAAATGCGTCGATGGTCTCCTGAATCTGCTCAGAGAATGCCCGGTAGAACGCCGGGTCTTCGTCCATCTTCTCGGTGGCAATCCGTTTCATGCGAAAGGCGATCTTGTCGGCCTTTGAGGCGACGGACCCCGTTTCGCGCTTCACCTCCTCCCGAAACGCATCGCTCAGAATATCAACTGTGGCGACGACCTCGTTTACATCGTCGGCCGCTACGTGCTGATCGACCAGCTTTCGGATGCGTGACTCGTACGCCTTAAAGTCTACCGTGTCGTAATAGCGATTTTTCACTGCTTTCCGCAGTTTGTCGAAGAACCGAAGGTCGCGCGTGTACCGCTCGATGGTGGATTCAGGGGTGTTCTGGTGGAACCGCTCGCTGGAGAGCGCGACCTGAAGCGTACGTCCAAACGCTGACAGCCGCTCGAAAAAGTCGTCACGGCGTTTTTCGTCGGCCAGGTGGCGTTCCAGCGCTTCAATGTCGTCGCGGTCAATCCCCTTGAAAATGCGCCAGACGGCCGCGTGCTTCTGCGGGAGGTCGTCTACGGCTTCGCGTACCGTGTGCAACGCTCCTTCCAGGTCGGGCGCGTCAAAGTCGGCCAGCGCATCATACTCAGTAAGCGCCTCATTCAACTCGCCCAGAATGCCCCGGTAGTCGATGATGAAGCCGTAGTCCTTTCCGGGGAACGGACGGTTCACGCGCGCAATCGCCTGCAGAAGCGTATGCCCGCTCATTTTCTTGGTGATGTACAGCACCGTATTGCGTGGCGCGTCGAATCCCGTAAGCAGCTTGTCAACCACAATGAGCAGTTCGACGCCACCAGCCGACTTAAAGTCGCCAATAATCGTTTCTTCGTAGTTGTCTTTGCTTCCATACCGACGCATCATCTCATCCCAAAACGCCTGCTCCTTCTCCTTGGCAGCCTTGTACACGTCGGTGTGGCCCGTTCGCGTGTCTGGCGATGAGATGATTACCTCGGCATCCACCGTGCCGTGGGCGTCAAAGAAGTCCTTGAGTTGGAGGGCGACGCTTTTGCTGGGGGCTGCAATCTGTCCTTTGAACGGGGTGGATTGCCACGTTTCCGTGTAGTGGGATTCGATGTTGTAGACGACTTCTTCAAGCACCTGGTTGGAGGCGAAGATGGCGTCTTCGGTTGAAAACCGGCGCGCCAGCTCGTCGCGTTGTGCATCGTTGAGCGGCTCGGTTACGCGCTCGTAGTCACGATCAACGTACTTTTTGTACACTTTTTGCTCGACATGGCGCCCTTCGTAGAGGAGCGGCATCACGGCTTCGTCGTCTACCGCCTGGCGGATGGTGTACGTGGGGTCGATAAAGCCGTCGAACTTGCGCGCGGTGTTCTTCTCTTGCGTGGTGAGCGGCGTGCCGGTGAAGCCGATGGTGCATGCCTGCGGCAGCGTCTTTTTCATGCGTGCATGCAGCGAGCCGTACTGCGTGCGGTGTACCTCGTCGATCAGCAGAAAAATGTTGTCGGAGGAATTCGTGTAGTCGTGCGCGTTGAGCGCGGCATCAAACTTATGCACCAGCGTGGTGATGACAGCATTACCGGGGTCTTGCAGCAGCTCAAGCAGGTGCGTCCCGCTCGTGGCCTGTTGGGGCTCTTTCCCACAGGCTCGAAAGGTTTTCCAGATCTGTTCGTCCAGGTCCACGCGGTCGGTTACAATTACGGCTCGTGGATTCTCAATGTCGGCATCCAGCGTGAGGGCTTTGGCGAGCAGTACCATGGTGAGCGACTTGCCGCTGCCCTGCGTGTGCCAGATGACGCCACCGCGCCGCCGTCCATCGTGTCGCCGTTTCTTAACACGCTCCAGCGCACTCTGTACGCCGAAGTACTGCTGCCAGCGGGCAATTTTTTTGGTGCCCGCGTCGAACACCACAAACTGATAGGTGAGCTCCAGTAGCCGCTCTGGACGACACAGCCCGTACAACACCTTGTCTTGACGGGTCGGCAGCCGGTCCAGAAGGGCACCCACAGCGGCCTCCGGGTCGTTATCCGGTTCCTTCCAGTACGCCCAGAATTTTTCCTCCGTCCCGGCGGTGGCGTACTTGACCTTGTTGGGCTGCGCGGAAATGACGACCTGTGCGTAGTGGAAGAGCT
>NZ_JARWGJ010000103.1:0-35254 GCF_040409695.1 Longimonas sp. | reverse complement strand
CGCCTCAAAGGTGCGTTCCTACTCCGGTTTGCTTGTTCATGTCTTCGGACGGCTTACTGCTGCCGTGCTCATCCTCGCGCTCAACCCCTGATTCGCATAAGGTTGTCATCCCGAATGAGTGCATGGGGTCGAACGCCGCAGGCCAGTAGAGCTGCAGCCCAAGCATAACGATAACCCGGAAAACATTAGCCATGTAGATCGCCAGGATACCTGCTGGGATGAACCAGGCACGGTGTTTCCATGAGCCCGGAAACGCAATCACAAAGCCAATGAAGAGCCCAATCGTAGTGAGTCCGTTGCAGCCGTTGATAATTTTCACGCCGGGCACGCCGGCCATTAGCACCGAACGATAGTCGGCAATGGCTTCGTATCCAATTCCGCTTATGATTGCAGCACTTACGTGCGCCACATTGACCGAGAGCCACTCATCCAGGCGCCCATCAGGAAGCAGGTATAGATCGTATACGACGTACCATATCCCATAGATGGCAAGTCCTTTGAACAAAAATTGGAGGACGGAACGGTAACGCTTCCACATGCCTGGCGACGGGAGTGCTATGGGTATATGACACAAGTGGTATCCTAACCGAGCAAATTACGTTCCTCAAAACGCGCCGCAGGTGCTTAAGGCAGTCGCTACTACCGAATATAGAGATGTCCCTTCGCACACATACACCGTAAGACAAAACAGGGCTTTCTGCTTCAGGTTGGAAGCAGAAAGCCCTGTCTACATAGCGTCCAAAAACTCTTCGCGGGCTGCGGTAACGTCGGATAGCTTGCCACGGCGCAGCGCGCTGTGTTTAGTCGCCAGGCGTTCCGGGAGGTGCTGCAAATGGAGTAACAGCAGCTTCCTCGGAGGGGGCGCTTTCTGCGCTTGCTCCCGCAACGGCTGTAACACGGTAGTAGTACGTTGTGCCATTTGACACGCCGTTGTCGGTAAAGGACGTACCCGAGACACGGTCAGACAGCGGCGAGTCGGGCAGGGTATCGAGCGGGCTCGTGCCTCGATATACGAAATACGCTTCCGCCCCTTCAACAGCGTCCCAGTTCAAAGCGACCTGAGCGTTGCGCGAGTCGGCTGTAAGAGCCGATGGAGCGGCCGGTGCATCCACCTCTGGCGCTGGAATCGGTTCGGGGTTGGGATTGCCATCTACAGGGGAGTCGGAGCATCCGGTGCTGGCGATCAGCAGGAAAAACAGAAGCAGTCCGGTGATCATTCCACCCCGCATGGCTACCTGCGCTGAAGAGGTCTTCAGGCTATGTTCAGAAGCAATGAAAGAGTTCATATCGGGTTTACTGTTCATGACGATAGACGTTAGGTCGGTGCGATAAGAAACGGAGGGTGCGGCATGTATTATTGCGATGTATTGCGTGCCCACTGCCCCCGTTGGATCGTCTTCCAACGGGGGCGCCCAACAGAGGCGGGGCAGCAACGTGTGCTATCGCACAACCGTGATTTTCTGCGTCAGGGTCTGGCCTCCAACACGCAGGCGCCCGAAGTACACGCCGCTGGCTAAGCCATTGGCATTAAACTGCACCTCATGCACGCCGGCTTCTTGCTGGCCTTCAGCAAGCGTTGCTACGCGTCGACCAAGTATGTCGTACACCTCAAGGCGCACATCTTCGGCTTCCTTGAGCGTGTAGCGTACGGTAGCCTGATCTTGCACAGGATTGGGATACGCCAGCATTGTAACTTCAACGGGCAGTACTTGCGCCACCTCACCATCTACGTAGGCCTGCGTACCGATCGCCACCTGCAGCGTAGTGATATCGCCTGTAGGCTCTATCGTAACCGTCTGCTCCAGACTGAGGTCGTATGTCGTACCTGCTTCAGGATGCAGCAGAGCTGCCGCCTGTCCGTTTAGCGCGTCAAGTCCGCTTACCTGCAGCGTTACCGCCTCATCAAGCTGAGTGCGCAGGTTAAGGTCGAAGGTTTCTCCGTCGCCCATAAGCATGCGCTGTTCACGCATCAGGGAGGCATCGTCTGTGTTGATGCGAAGACTTACCACCTCAAGGCTGCTGGGCGGCCCGACGAGCGGTGAAGCAACAGCACTGGCCTCGGTGACGCCCATGCGCACGGCAGAGAACACGTTGGGCTGCCCTGACAGATGGGCGGCGATACGCAGAAGCGGATCAGTAGCTGGCCCCTGCGCTGCTGTGGCAGCTGGAGGGACAGGCAGATCTTCAGCAGGCTGCAAGACCAATTCGTCCAGGCCGGCGTCGTTCAGGAAGTAGTACGCTTCTCCGCCAAGAGCTGAGGCGAAGGTGCTATCCGGCTCGCCGAATGCTCCGTTATATGCCCAGAATGGCTGTAGATCCGTTCCATTGAGCCCTTCGATGTCATCGACCAGGTCAAGGTCGACGCTCATAGGGTTTGAGATGATATTCCATCCCTCTTCGAGCGGAATAGCGACGCGGCGATCAGGGCGGTCGAGCTCTACAGCTGCATGCTCTCCTGCGTACTGCCACGCCTGCTGTCCGGTGAGCCAGAAGCCTCGTCCTGCCTCAAAGTTGAAGGTCTCCGACCCATCGAACTGAACCAGTGAACCGTCGCCCTCATCCCGGAAGGCCTGCCAGTCCAGGCCTGCTTCGCCTGCGACAACGTCATTCATTGGCAGACTTATAGCACCCGGTAGGGCAACGAGGCGGTAGTTGGTTGCATCCGCAGCCTGGCCGCCAAAATCGCGCTCTACATTTACAGCAAGCTGGCCGACTGTAGCCAGGAACGTAGCCCGGGCTTCTCCATCTGAGTTTGCTGCTGTAATAGAGACCGTCGACGTACCGGCGCTGAGCGGCGCAACGGTGAGCAGGTTTGTCTCACTCAGTCCGGCCTCTACCACAAACGCGTCCGAAACCTCCACCTCGATGGTGAGCTCTTCCTCATCCGCGAGCGGATTATCGAAGACGTCAGCCACATCTACTTCAAACGGCGCACTGCCTCCGAGCGTAAATTGCTGGTCGGCCGGTGCATTCGCGATCGTCGGCCCGTTCTCGCCAACCACTGAGAGCACCGCAGGTACGAGCCCAAATGGAGCACGCGGGGCATTGGTTGAGAGGCCGAGTTCATCTTCGTACACGTCGGGGCCGAGGCCTTCAGAGTCAAACGTAACCTGAACCGTTTCGTCTTCCCCTGCAGATATCACTCCAGACGCAGGCTCTATCGACGTAATGAACTCGACAGGCGGCGCAATCTCGACAGCAAGATTGTTTTCAATGTACTCGGTATTGAACGCAATCTGCACTCCGTCGGTGCCGTCGGGGCTCTCAATGCCAACCGTTCCGAAACCAGCCAGGGCGAACGCGCCCATGTCAAGATACTGGAAGCGAATGGTCCCATTACGCTGCAGGAAAATCTGGAACGTGTAAGTGCCGACACCGAAGAAATCAGGCACGTCTGTGTACTGCACAATGAAGCGGTCGTTTTCGCTGTCATGATACGTGTGGACGGTGCCTCCCGCACTCGGATCGAGGTCATCCCAGTATGGCGCTACAATGCCATTAGGAGGCGCTGGGTTGGGGATTTCCTGGTTGATGAAGTAGTTTCCTACAGGCCCATCGAAGAACAAGAACCCGTTGTTGTCGACACGTACGCTCTCTTTCAGTTCGCCATAGAAGACGAACTCGAATGGGAGCTCAACCTCGACAGAGGGTGCTGGACCAAAGTCATCGCTCAGCTGGATCTCATCGCCGAGCTCCGTGATGTCAAACCACTGGAAGGCGGGTCCGCCGGGCTCATTGCTGTCAATCCAGAGATGGCCAAACGCGTCGGGCCCTCCTGCACCAAGCAAGACCGGATGTCCTTCGCCGGCATGGGGGTCTTCTTGCCCCTTCTCAAAGTTGCGGTTCGGCGCGATGCTCGACGTATTGTTCCGCTGCACGCCTGGCTGGCTCAGCAGCTCCTGAGCCGCAAAGGCCGGAAAGCTGTACTCCAGCGTGCTTCCGGGCATGCCGTTGTTCGAAAGCGTGAGGGGAACGTCGACCTGCTCGTTGGACTGCTGCGTGCTTGATACAATCTCCGGGCTCAGTTCGAGCTGCGGTGTCTCAAGCGCTTCGCCTTCAAGAGCAAGCGTTGCCGGGCTATCCGGGTCGTTACTCTCTATAGTCAGCGAGCCGGTGCGCGATCCGACAGCCGTCGGCGCAAACTGCACCGTGACTTCCACCGTTTCGCCATCGCGAACGACGAAGGGGATTGAGGTTGTAAGAACCTCAAAGTCTGCGCTGTCGGAGGTAATGGCCTCAACGAAGAGCGGATTCGCGCTTTCGGTTCCGTTTTCGTCGTCCTCATCGTTATTCCCTTCTCCTTCGTTACCGACTTCAAACGTCAGTGTACGCGCGCTTCCCAGTACGACATCGTCAAAGGCAAGCGGGTCGGGCGTCAGCGTAATCGAAGGGGGGCCTGCATCAACCAGCAGGCTAACCGGGATCTCAAAGGGTGAGTTTAGCGGGTCATTGCTGAGGATGCGTATGTTGCCGCCATACTCTCCGGCCGGCACGTTTTCGCCACTGAACGTGATGATCAGCTCTTGCTCTTCGCCAGGAGCCACATCGCCATCAGAAGGCGTTACTGTTACAGCCTCGGGAGGCAGTGGCGTAACTTGCCCTGCTACGCCATCGGCCCGTAAGAGCCAGTTGCCAGGTATTCCGAAGCTATCAATAACTCCGGGTCCTGTCTCATTATCAGACAGATCGTCCACGTTCACATTCCCCCCTGCAACAACCCACGATGCTCCCTGAGACGGGCTACTTTCGTCGAGTGGGGCAGGGAATTGTCCGTCCTCATAGTCAC
Source organism: Longimonas sp. (assembly GCF_040409695.1). Classification (GTDB taxonomy): domain Bacteria; phylum Bacteroidota; class Rhodothermia; order Rhodothermales; family Salinibacteraceae; genus Longimonas. The sequence continues at coordinate 30,468 of NZ_JARWGJ010000103.1, read as the reverse complement.
GATACACCACCCCCACGAAGAAGGAGCCTTCGACAGTTATCGGATCGAACGAGACGACTTGGAACTGATCTGTGTTAGGGTTTTGACTGGTGGTTTCGATACGCTGTAACAAGACCGCGTCGTTGGGGTCCCCGTTGTTTGTTGGGTCGTCATAAAGCAGAAACTCTACGGTAACTCCTTCGGGCAGATCTTCCGCAGCTCCAACCGATCCAAACGCAGAAGCAATCTCTGTGATCTCAGTGATGCCATCTACAACCCGGAACGCATTCAGCCAGGCGATATCACCCCCACCAGCGCCGACCGCGTTTTCTGTTGAACCATCATCGAGCTGGTAGACGAAATCGCTGGCTTGCGTCGGAGCGGGAAATGCTACGTTATCCCCTGCATGGCTCCCGATCGGGCGCTCTGCCTGAACGGATTCGCCCGCCGATGCGGACCGTTCTCCATTGAAGGAGAATGCTACCTCGGATGGGCTAAATACAGACGTTCCCGTGCCAATTTCGACCTGGAAATCAAGATCGCCGGCTCCCACATTGCTGATGCGCAATGTATCTTCGACAGTAGATCCAATGGGTACAGTGACATCGAACGACTCCGGATCAGCAGCAATTTCAGGCGCGGGCAATCCTTCACCGACAACCGCGACCTCAATGGAAGACCGGTTCGCAGCGTTGCTTTCAATAGCAATCGTCCCAACCCGAACACCTGTCGTGGTTGGCGAGAACGCAACAGCAACGGTTGCACTCTCTCCAAAGCCGAGTGAGTCGACACTTGTCGACAGCGGCGTGAAGTCCTCAGAATCGGACGTGATGTTTTCAACGACAAGCGGCTCTCCGCCTTCGTTCAATACGGTGAATGACAGCGAGGACGAAGCGCCAACGAGCTGTGGCTCGTATTCGAGCAGTCGCGGAGCAACTACGACCTGTGGCGGGCCGCCGTCTACTGTAATATCATAAGGAACGTCGAGCGGACTATTTTCCGGGTCGTTGTTCACAAAACGGATTACGCCCTCATACTGCCCGGGCGGAATTTCTTCTGCGTTGATCGTAACTGTTACGTCTTCGCTCTCGCCGGATCCTACCAGTCCCTCATTTGGGCTGAAGGCCACAATGTTGTCTGTTCCATCAGCACGTAAAAGCCAGTTCCCAGGGAATCCGACATCGATTAGGTTGGCAGGGGGGATCTCGTTTGCGGTAAGGTCTTCAGCGTCGAAGGTGTTCGGCGTAACGTTCCCCACGATCCACGATGCTCCTTGCGGATCTGCCTCGTCGAGGGGGGCCGGGAAGTCCTCAGCTCCGCCTTCGTAGAGCGCTGCAATAAAGAAGACGCCGCTCACTGACGTTGGCGTGATGGCTTCTACCGTAAATTCGTCGGTGTGCGGCAGTTGCGTTTCGGTATCAACCCGTGCAAGCAGCACCGCGTCGCTGGGGTCTCCGTTATTCGTCGGATCGTCGTAGATCAGAAACTCGGCAGCCCGACCGGCTGGAACGTCCTCGCCTCCTCCTACGCCCCATGCAGACGCGATCGACGTGATAGTCTCCGCTCCGTCAAGGACCTGGAAGGCATTCATCCACATGATGTCGCCCCCGCCTGTAAGGCCAATTGCATTTTCGCTCGTTCCTTTATCGAGTTGGTAGACAAAGTCGCTGGCCAAAAACGGCGATGGAGATGCTGTACCCAGAGAAGCGCCCTCGTTGAAGCGCGCAACTTCGGCGCGTGCGATTGGGGATACGGCAGGACGGCTATCAGAGGGTGCTGCTACCATTCTTGGGGCGACGTCTCCGCCATCGACGGCAGCAAATACGCTGTATTCAAGCACGCCTTCGCCATCGTTGCTTACCGTAAGCGTGCGCTCCTCTGTTGTGCCGCGGTCAACAACCGCTTCTACATTATCGGGAGTAACACCGATCACCGGGCCGGGGCCCGTGGTTGCACTTGGGGAGTTAGACAGATCTGAGGCGTTCCCCAGCACGTCAATTGCTTTAATCGAAAAGTGGACCTCTGCATCAAACGGAAGCCCCTCCGCCGAGAACGTCTCTACAGTGCCTGCTTCTTGTGGCGTGGGCAGGTTCTGGACCGGGGTGGCGGCTGCAAAATCGTCTTCTGTTTCAATGGGGCCATCGGTGCTAAACCGGAGATCATATGAGGCCGCTGTGCCCTCACTTCCGGCGTCGCCCGTTGCCGTCCACTGCAGATCGACGACCGCTCCGGGTATGGTGTTAGCCTGATCAAGGATAACGAGATCAGTGATCGCCGCCGGTGGCGTATCGTCAGCGGTAAGTGCCCGGAACGCATTGACGCGCGGCCCGATAGGTTGGGTGGCATTGGTTGCATCGGCCGTGCCGATCAGGCGCGTGCGCACCTGCTGTGCGGTTTGGCCGGGGAACTCAGATGCAATCAGGGCGGCAACGCCTGCAACATGGGGCGCCGCCATAGACGTACCTGCCCAGATGTCTCCACCGTATCCAGTTCCAAGGCTCGTATGAGTCGTGCTTATTACAGGATGCGAGAATGCTTCGCCACTGGGGCCTGCGATCTCAATCCAGTCACCGAAATTTGAAAACGACGACTTTCCGTCGTTGTGGTCGGTCGCCGAAACAGCCATTGCCGGCGGGTGGAAGCCGGGATACCAGTCGGCTGAGCTATTGGAGTTACCTGCTGCAACGACTACAAGCCCTCCACTCATTGGCGCATCAGGGCCACCAGCTTCAGCTATAAAGTAGTCGATGGCGTCGAGCACAGCCTGCTCAAAGACGCCCGGGGTTGTATACCCCCAGCTGTTGTTTGATATGACCGCACCATTGTCAGCCCCGTAGACGAGCGCTTCAGCAAACCCGCTCACACTGCTTCCAAATGTGAGTCCTGTCATGATGCGGACTCCGCTTCCGGGCGTTCCATCGCCGCCTGCGACGCTGGCAACGCCTTCGCCGTTGTTGTTCGTGGCTGCAATGGTACCCGAAACGTGCAGGCCGTGCGAGTTACCCTCGGAGGCTGGATTTACGATTTCCGGGTTCGATGTATCATCAGCAAAGTTGTACCCAAATATGTCGTCAACGTACCCATTGCCGCACGTGTCAGCGCCATCTTCCTCTTCACAGGGGTTGATCCACAGATTATCCCGTATGTCCGGATGGTCAAGTTCTATTCCGGAATCAATTACTTGAACGATGACATCAGAGCTTCCTGTTTGCACAGCATGAGCTGCGGGCAGGCTAATATCGGCCCCAGGCGTACCTCCGGTCTGCCCCGTGTTATTGAAATGCCACTGGTCACCGTACAGCGGATCGTCAGGCACAAATTCATCATTTTGCGGTTCTGGAGGCGCAACGATGCGCTCGCCGAGGGCCTGTGCACGATCTGCTGTCTCTACCAACGAGGCCGTCCGCTCTTTGCGGAGCGAGAGCTCGGAGAGCTCAACGTTCGCATCGCCATGGTATGACCGAACGGCAGACCGAATGTCCGTTCCTTCGCGGAAATAGACCCGGTACCATCGGTCGAGCCCCCAGCTGGCGTGGCGCGCTGCGTGTCGGGGATCCGTGCGGAAGATGCGCTCGATACGCTGAGCCCCGTAGGCCGCATTCAGCTGGTCGATTGACGCAACACCCATCTGCGCAACGCCATCAACCTGGGAGAGCACAACCTGTGGCTTGGCCGCCTCATCCACTTTGACATGAATGACTCCTTCATTCAGAGCGCTTTCAGGTGCGTTATGATTGAGCTCCTGACCATGTGCACTCGTCACCAAAAACAGGCATGCTATCGCCAGCAGGATGGCACGATTGGCGCTGCTCGCAAATAGAGAGTTCGTATGTCGGACCGCCGACAAGAGGCGTTTTCCTGTTGGCACGGCCGGGAGAGAAGAAGTATCGTTCCAATAACCCATAGTCGTAATCGTTATCGCTGGGAAGGTGCTTCGCGGAGCAGATACCTATTGTAGCACGCGCCGCAGTTAACGCACGGCGCCGGATAACACACTTATCCTGATGCACAATTAGGCAGCAGGCTTTTTAGCAATGATCAAGTTTAAGAGTACAAGACTCTAACCACATTGCCTTGACTTAAGACTGGCTCTACCCAACTCAGGTAAGAGTCTCCAGCAGGTCAAAATGTACTCCGACTGAAGGCATCACAGGATGCGCTGCGTGAGCAGGATGCCATTCGTACTACACAAGACGGCGTACTTTTAAAAGCATGAAGTTACAATAATATAAAGCGTCCATGAATGGCAAGTCTGTCGCCCAACAACAAAGTAAAGAAACCGTGAATGGCTGGATATTGGCTCAATTAGGTATGAGTTCAGTTAGGTACGGGACATCTCTGGTACCAGTACGATTTCCATCATTTGGTAGCCGTTATCCCCGAAGTGGTTGAGTTATCAAGAAACGAGTAGATTACTTCGTGCGTCGCTTCGCCTGGCGCCGGATCTGCAGCGCCAGAGGCACCTTGCGCGGGATGGCTGTTTGGGTAGCATCACTTGCAATCTAACACACTTGCAATCTAACAGCTGTCCACTGTTCGATCTTGTGCGGGGCCAAAGGCTGAGCCCTCTCTCTTAAGCATGCCGTCTTCAGGCATGCCCAATCATTCTGGGAATGCACGCGCACTGATACTTGATACGTACCTGAGTGCCAGCATCATAACGGCCGACATTCCGGCAAGCAGCACTGCCAGCAACAGGAAGGCAGCCCCCCACCCAAAGAAGTCGGCAATCATGCCGGTCGCCACGCTCCCCGTAGCCCCCAGCACCATGTAGCTTGTCCGGACAAGTCCAAAACCGGCACCACGCTCTTCTGCACTCAGGTGGTCCATAAACTTGGGCAACAGAGCCGCGCCCCAACTCATGGCAACACCGGCCATCATTGTAGCCATCGTGAGCAATATTGCACTGCTTGCCCACACGAAAAGCGCGTAGCTTACAACACCGACAAGGGTAGCCAGAATTGCTGCCGGGTAACGACCGACCCAGTCGGAGAGGCGTCCGATGCCAGGCTGGGCAATGCCTTGCACGACAAAGTAAACCGAGAAGAGGATACCCGCCTGCGGTTCGGAGTAGCTGTGGTATTCCACCAGAAACGTAGGGAGGAACGAAGCAGTTGCTTGCCAGACGAACGCTCCGACCAGCGCAAGCAATCCAGTGATCAGTATCGGAGGACGCGCCAATAGCTTGAAAATCGGGCCGGTCTTAAGCCGGTCAGTAATAGCTGTGTCGGGGCGCGACGGCGGAGTCGGACGCACCAATGCATAGAAGAAAATAGCTGTAGGCACGGCAACGAATGCACCAAAGGCGACCGCGTATCGCCATCCCAGAATAGCCCCGATGCTACCTACCGCTATAGGAGTTACAATGCCTGCCAGTGGAGCCCCTGCCGAGTGGATTCCGATCGCCATCCCGGTTTTCCTAAATGTACGTGTTAGGAGCGACGTGGCAACGCTGTAGTGCAATCCTGCCATAATCCCGAGTGCGATCGCCCCGGTAAAGAAAAGTGCGTACCCCGGAGACAGAGCAAGGAGCACGCTCATCACAGCCGTCCCAACAATCGCAATCATGATTACCGCCCGTTCCCCGATTCGATCTCCCAACAACCCACTCGGAAATTGCGAGAGTGCATAGGCTAACCACATGCCGGTGAGTGCTGCCCCGATTGCACCGTTTGACACCCCGAACTCGGAACTGATCGTGGGTACCACCGGACTGATCGCAAGCCGCGCTGCCATTGTGGCAAAGAAAGCGAGCGTACACGCTGCTAAGACCGCATTGTTATAAGACCACAGACGCACGAATATTGCTGTAGTGAGCATGTAAACGATAAAACGGGCCACCCGCAGCGCTACCGCATAGCGCTGGTGCCCGCACAAACATCCTGAGGTACGAGGCGCGCCGCGTGGCGGTCCGCACCAGACACACCCTGATCTGTCTGTCGCCCGCTATTTGCCCGTGCTTTGCATGCGGCTCAATCGAAGTCCAGGTTTAAATCCACATTGGAGTCCGCGCTGCTGCTCATTTGCACCTTGACTGTCGCACGCCTATCGTTATGAGCCCACTATATGCGTACATGCTTGCTCGTTGCTGCCTCGAGAAAGTATGCCGCTGCCAAAGTGTAGCAATAGCTTCCCATTACACCCTTCTGTTTTGTGTGGATATGCCATGTACGTATGTTATGCTGTTACAATACGAAATCTGCCGACTGAAAGCATAGCCCACAGGCACTTTTGCGAGCCTCTTTCTGATCCTCTTTAGAGACCTCTGCGATGCAGAGTAACCTTGCTCCTCAAGATTTACGCGCCAAACGAGGTATAACAAGGGTGTTACGCGACCGCCTTCTAAAATCACATGCCCTCCTGAACAATGCACTTACCATCTACCTATGAGCAATGCTTGTATAGTAACGCTTACGTTAATGCTCTTGTAGCACGGTATATCACATTCCTGCTGCCTGCCTGCATGCTTTCTCTGCGTCCTTCCAGGAATCGCACCTGTCAGCCACTACTTGATTCCCACTCGCTTTTGTGTACGATCCACTGATTATTGACGGTATGTAAACATCTCTTATGAATAGACGTGGTAATGAGAGTCCTTTGAATACAAATACCTGTAGGGCAATGGATAGCGGTAGCCCCACCAACGGCACAGCTTCTGTGCGTACTCCCCTGGAAAAGCCTGCTGATGTACAGCGCGATGAACTCGTTCAGGCGCTGGCAACAGGTGAGCTTTCACTTCACAAGCTTCCCGAAACCCTCTCTGCACGCGAGGCGGCTTCGATTCGACGCGAGGCGCTGGAACAGGCTGCTGGGACGAAAACGAGCGGGCTTGCTCACTACTCGTTTGATGCGGAGGCCGTGTCGAGTAGCAACTGCGAGAACTTGATCGGCGTTGCCCAGGTGCCCATGGGTGCCGTGGGCCCCGTTCCTGTACGTGGCGATTACATTGACGACGATCGCTACGTGCCGCTGGCAACCACAGAAGGAGCGCTCATCGCCAGCGTTAACCGGGGCTGCGCAACGCTGCGCGCCGCTGGAGGTGCCGTTGTACGTGTCGAAGACGTAGGCATGACACGTGCACCAGTCTTTCGCACGTCAGGCATCCGCGAGTCGAAGTCGTTCGTCGCCTGGGTGGAAGAGAACGAGGAGGAGATTCGTACCCAGATAGAGGCGACAAGCCGCTACCTGAAGATGAAAGACATTCGTCCGTTCATGATGGGCTCCACCGTCTTTCTGCGGTTCCGTTTTGCCACGGGCGATGCCATGGGCATGAATATGGCCACCCTGGCATGCAACCGCGTTATCCAAGACCTGATCGTTCCGGAAACCGGTGTATCGTTCGTGTCGCTCTCGGGCAACTACTGTGTGGATAAGAAGCCTTCCGCCGTGAACGTGCAGGAAGGACGCGGAAAGCGAATCTTTGCGGAGGTAGAACTCGACAAGGAGGTGCTGGCGCGCTATCTCAAGACCAATGCCGACGACCTCGTTGAGGTGCAGTATCGCAAAAATATGCTGGGCTCCACTGCCGCAGGCTCAATGGGCATGAACGCCCATTACGCTAACATGGTGGCTGCGTTTTTCGTTGCTACCGGACAAGACATTGCCCAGGTTGTAGAAGGGGCCCTCGGCACAACCTGTATCGAAGCACGTGGCGATGGCGGCGTCTATATCTCTATTTTCATGCCGGATGTGCCCCTTGGTGCCATAGGTGGCGGTACCACGCTACAGACACAGTCTGATGCTCTGTCGCTCATGGGGGTGTCGCTCGACCCCGACCAGCCGGGAGCCGCGGCTATGCAGGTAGCTGAATTGCTTGGTGCGACGGTCCTGGCCGGCGAACTCTCTCTGATGGGAGCGCTCAGCTCGCATCACCTGGCCAGTGCCCATAACGAACTGGGGCGCCCTACGCCGCCCTCCAACGGCCATGCCGACGCTGCGTAACTGTATCCTGCCGCGCATCCGCTCTCGTTCACGTCCTCTTTCCTGGCCGCGCTCATGCACGCAACCACCGTACGCGCTCCTGCAAAGCTAATCTTGATGGGAGAGCATGCAGTCGTGTACCAGCGGCCTGCTCTTGTCGCCTCGCTCGGCCTGTGGATGCATGCAACGGTGCGCCCTCGTCCCAAAGACGGGGTGGAACTGCGCATCTCGGGGTGGGGGCATAGCGAGGTGACCTCGTGGCCGGCCATCCGGGCCTATACCGATGCGGTACGAGCCCGCTGGGAGGAGTACGCCGCGAATCCAACAGCGGAGACGTTTGCCCGCCTGCGAAGCAACGAGCCTACGCATCTGATCAAGATCGCGCTGGGCGAGGCCGCCCGGCGCGCCCACATGGCTCCGCATCCGCTTACGCTCACGGTAAAATCAGACCAGCCGATTGGGGCCGGATTCGGAAGCTCTGCAGCGCTTGGTATCGCCATCGCGCAGGCCTTCCTGAAAGCGCATGATGTGTCGCTGAGCCCCGATGCGCTCTTCGACGTGGCCCTGAATATTGAACGGCGCCAGCACGGCACCCCCTCAGGCGTAGACCCGGCCACCATTCTGCGAGGAGGGTTGCTCTGGGCCGAATCCGAAGAAGGAGCGCTCACGTGGCATCCGGTGGCGGCCCGATCCCCTGTGCTCTCTGACATGCGTGTCTTCCATACAGGCTCGCCCAACGAGTCGACCGGCACGGTCGTCGACGCGGTGCGGGCACAGCGCGCAAACGACCCGGCGGCGTTCGAGGCCTTGCTCAACCGCATGGAGACCGCAACGCGGACGCTGCGGGATATGCTCTCGGCCTCGGAGGTTAAACCCGCCGATCTTGTTGATACGATTCGCGAGAGCGAGGCCTGTCTCGAAGCGATGGGAGTTGTGCCTCCGGCCGTGCGCACGCATATCCGTGCCATCGAAGCCCGGGGCGGCGCAGCCAAGATATCGGGGGCCGGCGCGCTCACCGACCCCAGTGCAGGGTCGCTCATCGCATATCACCCCGATCCCGAAACCGACATCTGGAACGACCTGTCCAGCTTTTCTGAATTCGACGTGCCCCTCTGTGTGTCGGGCGCACATTCCATCGATCCCTTACATGTGCATGGCTAAAGCAACCGTTGAAGCCCCCTCTAACATTGCCTTCGTGAAATACTGGGGGGTAAAGGACATTGACCAGGCTATTCCTCAGGCGCCGTCTCTCTCAATGACGCTGCAGAAGTGCGCCTCACGGACTACTGTAGAGTTCGCCGAGGGCGCTACAGAGGCTGATACCATTCTCAAAGCACGTCCCGATGGTACGCTTGCGCCCGCCAGCCCCGCTTTTGCCGATCCCGTTCGCGCACAGCTCGATCGGATTCGCACCTGGGCCGGGCATACTGGCACCTTCAAAGTGGCCACGCAAAACAGCTTTCCGGCAGCAGCCGGACTCGGGTCGTCGGCATCGGGGTTTGCCGCGCTTACGCTGGCTACGCTGCACGCCCTCGATGCGAATCCCGACGGAGCAGAACGCTCGGTGCTTGCCCGCCGTAGCGGGTCAGGGTCGGCAGCACGGTCGGTGTTTGGGGGATACGTAACGTGGCCTCACGGCGACAATCATGCCGCTAAACAGATTGAACCGTACACCCACTGGGACCTGCGCGACGTCATTGCTGTCGTCGAAACCACTCCCAAGAACGTTCCCTCGCGCGAAGGACATCAGCGCGCTCCAAGTAGTCCCTTCTACGAGCAGCGCCTGGCGCACCTCGACGACCGCATGAAAGCAGCTCGCGAAAGCATTGCCGCCCGCGACTTCGACCGGCTCGGCCCTATCATTGAAACAGAGGGGATCGAGCTACACCTTATCACGATGTCATCTACTCCCCCCATCTACTACTGGTCGCCCGGAACCATCGCGGTGCTCGAAGTCGTGCGTGCTATGCGTGCTGACGGACTCTCAGCATACGCGACGATGGACGCTGGGGCGAACGTGCACGTCATCTGTCCGGCAGACGACGAACCCCAGATAGCAGCACGCCTCGACGCGCTCGACGCCGTACATCTTGTCATCCGAGACGGTATTGGCCCCGGACCCACCAGCGATGTCGAACCACTCTTCTAAGATCCCCCTGTAGGACTCTACTTGATGCTCACCGAAAGAGCATGCCATCTGCACCTCAGAGCCGGATGGCTTCTACGTGATGCACCTGTTCGTTGTATTCAACGCGCTGCTGCGTCACCCCACGAACCATTCGCCACGCGCAGCGCCCTTTGAAGGATACGCGCTGGCTGCAATCTGCCCCAGCACCAGTCTTCTGATCGCATATTTAACTGCTTATGCTGTCTGTCACCTTTGTCAAGTGGGGCGGAAGCCTAATCACCGAAAAGACGGGACGCTATGCGGTGCGCACCCGTGTACTCACACGGCTGGCTCGCGAGTTGGTGCAGCACTGGCCTGCGTGGCGTGGGCGGCTTGTACTCGGGCACGGTAGCGGTTCGTTTGGGCATGTGGCTGCTCACGAGGCAGGAATTGACTCAGAGGAGCCTCACCCTGCGCCCGAAGAAGCGCTCAGCCGCATCCAGCAGGCGGTATCGGACCTGCACCGCCACGTTGTGTTGGCCCTCCGCGAGGCTGGACTTCCAGCATTCACGTTTGCCCCGTCAAGTGCCTATGTATCAAAGAAGGGCACCCCGAGCGTGTTTAATGCTGCCCCTGTTGCCCGGGCGCTCTCTATGGGAGCCCTACCTGTCACATACGGCGACGTTACACTCGACACGCACAAGGACATAGCCATCTGCTCGACTGAAACTGTTTTTCGAAGTCTTATCTCGGCGCTTCGCGACCACGAGCACACCACCGACCGCGTGCTCTGGTGCGGGAATACCCACGGCGTGTATGATGCGCAGGGCAATACGATTAGCACCCTGTCCTGCGAGAGGGTCCATACTATGACTCGTTCAATGCGTGCCCCCGACGGGACCGACGTAACCGGCGGCATGGCTCACCGCTTACGTACTGCGTGTGCGCTCGCTGAAAACGGCATCGAATCGCTCCTCCTGAATGGACTGGAGCCCGGCGAATTGAGCGCAGCGCTGACTGGGAGCCCGTTTCAGGGCACTCGCGTGCGCTGACCCGCATATGTCTATCAGCGGATATCTGGCTCGCACGCACCGAAATATGCTTTCACCTTGCTTCTCTTCCTGCATCTCCTGCAGATTTGAAAGGTCCTACAAAGAAAAAACGGCAGATGCCCCCGCAACGTAGCGGAGCACATCTGCCGTTTTTGCTGTCGTTGTGAGGGATGATTGCAGGCGAACCCGTAGGGGATAGCAGAACACCTCATATGCCTACTGGAACAGTCCAGGAATGGCAGTCGATGCAGACGGTCCTCGTTCAGCTGAGGGTACCGTAATCTCTGTAGGCGTTCCGGCCTGCATCGACTCGTCTTCTATATCCGGCGCAGTGATGCCCGCATAGAGACTGAGTGCCATTATTGTGATCACGACGACTGATCCAACGAGGCGAAATAGGTTGTATCCCCTTTCGCGGGACACCCGTTGAGCCGTGCGCTTATGCAAGCGTCCGGCTAACTCTCCTGAAGTTAGTGCAATACGGTCCAGGTTTCGTTCTGGAGGACGGGCGAGCGGCATGTAGCTGCTCATGAAGTTGCCAACGAGAAACTTTTTATCGTGTGGTTTAGGTGCGTTATACATTACTGAGTAAATAGGTTTGTTTAGCGGACAATCAACTTGTATTCTGTCCGCCACTGAATTGCCTGTGTGTTCCTGGCACATTCAGTGGCGCCGCACACAGCTCTCCGGAGCAACTGCGGCGCATCCGATAGGGCGCGCATCCTATCTTCGCCCTTTATGACGAACGCCTCGCACACGATGTTACGCGAGAAAAGCGCTTTCTTTTTCTTTCGGGCAACGTTCATCTCTGAATCGCCGCTCTTTCACACGACGTCTGCCCTCTCTTCATGGCTGTAACAGGGCGGTCGTGAAGGATGTAACCGGACTGATACCCACCGCACAAGGGACAAGTCTGTTTTATTTTTAATAGATGGATATCTTCTCATTTCGATTTTCGACCGAAGGGGCAAGCTCCCTGATCGTACAAGATCGCAATGTACTCTTGCTCCCTTTTGCCCAGATGAAAACTCTCTCACTCTCAGAAAAAGAAACCGGCTTCGCGTGCATTAACTGTTACATGATATTCAGTCTCTCCTATTACCCAAGCTGCAGGTTGTCTTGCCGTTGTGCTCTTGGTTCTGCTTTGCCCGCATGCACTTCACCCAGTGCACTAACTACTTCCCCTTGTTGCCCCCCCATCGCCATATCCGGGCAGAGGCGTCGTAACTTCTGTTCGTACGGTGCGTATTGATTCTTCGCATACCGTCTCCTGTCGGACTGCCTGCTGACTTTCATGCCTACGCCCTCTATCGAGGACTACCTCAAGACCATCTATAAGCTGGAAACAGGTACCGCAGGGCCTCCTGTCTCCTCGGGGGCAATAGCAGAGGCGATGGAAGTAGCACCCGCCTCTGCCTCCAACATGGTGCGCCGGCTCGACGATCTGGGGTTCATATCATACAAAGCCTATGCCGGCGCCACGCTGACCGAGCCCGGGCGCGCCATCGCCCTTGAGGTGATTCGCCACCACCGCCTGCTGGAGCTCTACTTCAAAGAGGTGATGGGCCTCGATTGGGATACGATTCACCACGAGGCTGAGCGCCTCGAACACCACATCTCAGAAACGTTCGAGGATCGCATTGAAGAGATGTTGGGGCATCCGACACGCGACCCGCATGGCCATCCCATCCCCACGCGCGAGGGTACCGTGGATGTGCTCTCTACACGCACTCTCGCCGATGCAGGCGAAGGGGATGCCGTAACGATCGACCACGTAGCCGATGACGATGCTGAGGTATTGTCTCTGTTGGAGCAGCGCGGCCTGCTACCCGGACGAACCGTCGAGGTCATTGAAACCCGCCCGGTAGAAGGACTCATGGTGATCAAGATCGATGGCAACGAAACGCTGCTTGGCCACCCTGTAGCCAACAAGGTGTTTGTGAAGGCCAATGCCTCGTAACACCCGTTGCTTCGCGACCTACATTACCGTGCGGCTGGCGCTGCGCAGAGGTCCTGATTCGTCTCTACACAGATCATACTGTGGCTGCTCATGCTGTGGCTGCACGTAAGCGTGCCTGGCCACAGGCCGCACCACAGCGCAACAAAGCAGCGCTCTCTTCTATCTGCCTTGCTACGCCCGGAACTTTTAGGCGTGGCTAAATATTTCTGGTCATACACGAATCTTCGCGTCTCTATACCCGTCACCCCGCCATGACCTATTGGATACGCACGCATGCTGCTACATCTGGTGTCCTGTTGCTGTTGCTTACAGGGCTTCTTCTGATATCTACCGTGGGCTGCTCCTCAGAGACTGAGGCAGATGACCGCCTGCGCGTTGTGGCAACCACAAATGTGGTTGGCGACCTGGTTCGCGAGATTGGCGGAGATGAGGTGGCTCTTACCACGCTCATGGGGCCTGGCATCGACCCCCACCAGTACAACGCCAGCGAGGGCGATATCCAGCGTATGGCGCAGGCCGACTGGGTGCTCTACAACGGGTTACACTTGGAAGGCCGCATGACCGATCTCTTTCCAGAAATGAGTCAACGAGGTGTAGCGACCACCGCCCTGGCTGAAGCCGCCATACCCGACAGTCTGCTCATCCCCTCTGCCGAGTTTGCCAGTTCGTATGACCCCCACGTGTGGTTTGACGTCGCGCTCTGGCGCAAAGCGGCCCTGCACGTAGGAGAACGCCTGGCCGACCTCGACCCCGAGCATGTAGCTACGTACCAGCAGCGTGCTGCTGAGTATGCAGAACGTCTCGATGAACTCGACACCTATGCACGCGACCAGATTGCGCAGATCCCAGAAGAGCGGCGCGTGCTTATCACCTCGCACGACGCGTTTCGCTACATGGGGCGCGCCTACGACCTCGACGTGCGCGGGCTACAGGGCATCTCGACCGCCACTGAAGCCGGCACAGCCGACGTGCAGGCGCTCGCACAGTTTGTGGCCGACCGCCGTATCCCGACTCTGTTTGCTGAAACCTCGGTCTCAGAGCGCGGACTGCGTGCGGTGCAGGAGGCCGTTCGGGCACGTGGGTTTGCTGTTGACATCAGCGATGCTCTCTACGGCGATGCACTCGGCGATGCAGACACCCCCACTGGCTCCTACGAAGGGGCTGTGCGCCATAACGTGGAGACAATCGTGTCGGGGCTCTCTGAACGTGCAGAGTCTGTCGTAGGCAGCGAGCCTATGGCAATACGCTAACGTGCACCATCATGCTGGTGTACTATACGCTGCTCTATACGCTGGTCTATGCGCTGCTCCTGCCTGCATCTACCCTATAACCTCGACTTCTCTCATGGCTGCCGATGCTGAACCGGCTCTCGACATCCGCGGGCTGACCGTAGCGTACCATGACGAACCCGTGCTCTGGGACATCGACCTCACCGTTCCGCGTAGCACGATTCTTGGCATCGTAGGACCCAACGGAGCTGGAAAGACAACCCTGCTCAAAGCCGTGCTCGACCTCGTTCCCATAGCATCAGGGCGTGTTCGCGTGTTAGGGGATGCATACGCCGCGAACCAGAACCGCGTGGGCTACGTGCCCCAGCGTGGCAGCGTAGACTGGGACTTCCCGACAAACGCGCTCGATGTGGTTCTGATGGGGCTGTATGGCGAGCTCGGGTGGTTTCGGCGTCCAGGTGCTGCCGAGAAGGAAAAAGCTCGCAACGCGCTTGACCAGGTCGGCATGCTCGACTACGCCGATCGCCAGATCAGTCAGCTCTCAGGCGGGCAGCAGCAGCGCGTGTTCTTGGCGCGTGCGCTTGTGCAAGAAGCCGACCTCTATCTTATGGATGAACCGCTGCAGGGCGTAGATGCCACAACAGAGCGTACCATTATTGACCTGCTCCGCCGCCTACGCAACCAGGGACGCACCCTTCTCGTGGTGCATCATGACTTAAGTACCGTACGTGAGTATTTTGATCAGGTACTTCTTCTGAATGTACGAGCCGTTGCAAGCGGTTCGGTAGAGACCGCATTTACAGACGCCAACGTCCGAGAGACGTATGCAGGCGGTATGCCTGCGTAGCTGCCTCATCATAGCCGTCTCACCGTTCGCGCTTACCTTTCGCGCTTACCTGTACCCATATCCAGTATGGACCTGCTGCATGCCCTCTTTTCAGATTACACGCTCCGCACCGTTGCCCTCGGAGCGGCACTGTTGGGCATTGTGGGGGGCAGTCTTGGAAGCTACGCCGTTCTCCGGGGGCAGAGCCTCATTGGGGATGCCGTAGCCCACGCCGCACTACCGGGTATCGCGGGCGCGTTTCTGCTTACCGGCCAGATGGATCCGCTTGTGCTGATGCTTGGCGCGGCAGCCACCGGTCTGTGTGCAGCCCTGTTTGTTGATGGCACAGCCCGCAGTACGCGCGTTCCATATGACAGCGCACTGGCGCTTATGCTTGCGTCGTTCTTCGGGCTTGGGCTGGTCCTGCTCACTTATCTGCAGCGCCACGCCGGCGCCTCTCAGGCCGGACTGGATGCGTTTCTCTTCGGACAGGCAGCCGCACTGGTCATGTACGACGTGTACGTGATGGCAGCCCTGGGTGGCACCGCACTCATCGTCATGCTGCTCTTCTGGAAGGAGCTCAAACTACTTTCATTCGACGCTGCCTTTGCGCGAAGTGTTGGACTACCTGTGCGCGTGCTCAACGGTCTGCTCACCACACTCCTCGTTGTCGCTATTGTAATTGGTCTACAAACTGTAGGGGTAGTGCTGATGAGCGCTGTGCTCATTGCCCCTGCTGCTGCCGCACGCCAGTGGACCGACCGGCTTGGTATAATGGTCGCCCTTGCTGCAGGCATCGGCGCGGCAACAGGAGTGACTGGGGCCCTCATCAGCGCATCGGTTCGCAACGTGCCTACCGGCCCCACAATTGTGCTCTGTATGGGTGCCGTTGTTATCGCGTCGCTGCTGCTGGCTCCACAGCGCGGCGTGCTCTGGCGCAGCTGGCAACGTCGATTCTCGCAAGCGGAAACGCCTTCGCATCCCCCTGACCAAAACGCTCGTACGCCGAACGTAGCTACAGACCCAACAGATCTATGAGTCCGCAGGTAGAGGTGCAGCTGGTCGCAGCCGTTACAGCGGTAGCGTGTGCGCTGCCCGGTGCGTTTCTGGTGCTACGCCGCATGGCTATGATGAGCGATGCGATCACCCACGCAATCTTGCCAGGCATTGTCGTGGGCTTCTTTTTAACCGAATCGCTCGGATCTCCGCTGCTGTTGGTCGGAGCGGCGCTAACAGGTCTGCTGACAGTGGCGCTGGTCGAGAGTATCGAACGCACCGGACTGGTCCGGGAAGATGCCGCTATCGGGATTGTGTTTCCGATTCTCTTTAGCATCGGGGTTATTTTGATCGCGCGGTACGCTGGCGACGTACATCTCGACCTCGACGCGGTGCTTCTCGGCGAACTGGCTTTTGCTCCGTTCAATCGGCTTGAGCTATTTGGATCAGACCTGGGGCCGCGTGCGCTCTGGGTTATGGGCACCGTACTGCTGCTAAACGCGGCTTTCCTGTTTACCTTCTACAAAGAGCTAAAGCTGGCGACCTTCGACCCCGTGCTGGCCGCTGCGCTGGGCTTTATGCCAGGCGTACTGCACTACGCGCTGATGGGCATGGTCTCAATCACCGCCGTCAGTGCGTTTGACGCCGTCGGGGCCATTCTCGTGGTCGCGCTCATGGTGGGCCCGCCCGCCACGGCCTACCTGCTCACCGATCGGCTCGATGTGATGATCGGGCTAAGCGCTGCGCTGGGCGTAGCCAATGCACTTATCGGGTACGCCGCTGCTGCCTGGCTCGACGCTTCCATTGCGGGCTCCATGGCCACTGTAGCTGGTCTGCTATTTGGCCTGGCCTTCCTACTTGCCCCCGAGCGCGGCCTCGTTGCCCAGCAGATGCAGCAGCGCACCAATACAGCGCGCTTCGCCGAGCAGATGCTGGCCGCCTACCTCTGCCACCCGCAGACCCGTCCGCTAACACCCGAAGCCGCTCCGAAACGCCTGTACGAGCGCTTCGGATGGTCAGCCCAAAAAACAGACGCGGTACTCGAATACATGTGTGAGCGCGGCACGCTCACGCGTCGCAACGGGGCCTTCGCATGCACCGAGCACGGTGAGTCGCTGGCTGCTCACGCGATGCCTCTTTCATCCCCCCCCTGATCCCTTCATCTCGAAGCTTTTCTTTGGAACGCCTGTCTGCAGCGCCTCTGTGTAGGCATCTCTTACGAGGCCCTGCGCAGGGAACGCCGTGCTTTCAGCTAACATAGGACGTTGGCGTACTTCTGTTTTATATCTTAACCTGCGTACATCATGCGTACGTTACCCTCCTGCGTATTTCTTCTGGGTGTGGCCCTCGCACTCCTTGTTGCCGGATGCGGAGCCGAAGAGCCTGCCCCCGACTCAGACGCAGCCTCCGACACCGATGCGCTAACCCCCTCTGAGGTAGCCCAGTCTCCCCCTGAAGGACTCTCAGACCTCCCCGATGGCATCATGCCGTTCGACGACATTGTGATTGGTGGCCAACCCACCGAAGCGCACCTGCGTGCCGCAAATGATCTCGGCTTTCAGACAGTTGTGAATCTTCGCCCTGATGAGGAGTTCGACGAGTTTGACCAGCAGGCGCTGGTTGAGGAGCTCGGCATGACCTACGTGCACATCCCCGTTGCGGGCGAGGAAGACGTGACCCATGAGAATGCGGAAGCGCTGAGTCGCATTCTTGAGGATACCGGCAACCGCCCAATCCTCATGCACTGCAGCAGCGGCAACCGCGTAGGGTCGCTGTTCGCGGCACGTGCCCACCTGCTCCTTGACGAAGACCCGGAGCACGCACTCGAAATTGGGCGCCGCGCCGGCCTGACGGATCTGGAAGAGCCGCTTCGCGATACCTGGACATCACCCGGCGAGTAGAATAACGAAGTCGTCTCGTCTGATTGCTGATTTCCGTGCGCCTGCCTCTCCCGCTCTTTTCCCTACGCCGTTCCTGCCGCACACTATGGCCAACATCTGCGTGTACTGCTCGTCGAGCTCTCAAATCAACAACGGGTTTACCCCGGTAGCCCGTACCCTGGGCGCCGGGCTCGCCGAACGCAATCATACGCTGGTCTACGGGGGCGGCACGTCTGGACTCATGGGCGTGGTGGCCCGCACGGTGCGCGATCGTGGCAGCTCGGTCGTGGGCGTTATTCCCGAGAAGCTCCAATCGATCGAAGGCGTTGCAAGCGACACCGCCGACGAACTGATCGTCACGGAGACGATGAGCGAGCGCAAGCGCATCATGTACTTGCGCGCCGACGCTTTCGTGGTGCTGCCGGGCGGATTCGGAACGCTTGAGGAGTTCCTTGAAGTGCTTACGCTGCGTCAGCTGGCCTATCACGAGCGTCCGGTTGTCATCGTAAATCACAATGGGTTCTATGATTCGCTGCTCGGCTTTTTCGAGGAGCTCTACGCACAGCATTTTGCGCGCACCCCGCACGACGACCTCGTATTTGTAGCCGACAGCTCAGACGCAGCGCTTTCGCACCTCGATGTAGCGCTGCAGACCCCCGCTCCCACGCCTCGCGAGTAAGACGCCTTTCGCCCGATGAGTAGACCCAGTTCACACAGCATCCGCACGCCCCGCACTGCGCACTATGTGCAGTACGGTGCCCCTGCCGCAGCCCACACGCTCTGGATTGTGCTTCACGGGTACGGACAGCGAGCAGCTGACTTCATCAAGCCGTTTCAGGCTATTCAGGAGGATGCGGTCTGTGTGGTGGCGCCCGAAGGCCTCTCGCGTTTCTACACGAAAGGGATGCAAGGCTCCGTTGGCGCCTCATGGATGACCAGCGCTGGGCGCCTTGACGAAATCCGCGACTACCTCGCTTACCTGAACCGGCTCCACGCCTCCCTATGCAGCAACGGCGGTCCGCGGCGCACCCATGTGCTGGGCTTTTCGCAGGGCGCTGCCACAGCCTGCCGTTGGGTCGCGCGCACGTCCGCCCCAGTCGACCGGCTTACCCTGTGGTCGGGCGGCATGCCTCCCGATATTGATCTTGCAACTCATAGCGGTGTTTTTCGCCAGCTCGACATTTCGCTCGTGCTTGGCACAGATGACTCCTACATCGAGATGAGTGAACGTGAAGCGCTTGCACGCCGCCTCCACGAGCACGATATAGAAGCTACTTCGTACACTTTCGACGGTGGGCACCGGCTGCATACCGATACGCTCCAGAAGCTGGCATCAGAAGGCGAGCTGGCGTAGTACGGTCGACCAGCCCGGCAAACGCTCTTAGAACGCTCTTAGCCGATCCAGCCCCGCCGGCAGATCTGGTGTTAGGATTCCAGGAACGCGATAAGTTCGCGGTTCACCTGCTCCGGCATATCGTGCTGCACCCAATGGGTTGCGTCGTGGAACGTCACGAGGCGGCCGTTTGTGCATCGGGCCACGCTGGCCGCTGCCATCTCAGCACATAGGGCTACGTCCTGCTTCCCCCAGAGTACCAGCGTAGGCGGCTCGATGGGCACCGTAGGAATCTGAGCAAACGCGTTGGTCTGTGCAGCCGCCCGGTACCAGTTGAGCATACCACGGAGCGCGCCGGGCTGGCGCCATGCTACACGGTAGCGCCGCCAGTCGGCCTCTGAAAATGTACGTGCTTTGCTGCTCATCCGCATCATGAGTGCGAGTCCTGCCCCCTCGCATCGGCCCAGTAGCCACTCGGGCAGGGTCGGGAGCTGAAAGAATGCGGCGTAGAGGCTACGCGCCCGCTGAGCCGGGCGCCTACGCAGCGTATCCACCATAACATGCGGGTGGGGCACATTCAAGATACCAAGGCGACGCACCCGGTGAGGCGCAGATGCTGCCAGTGCCCAGGCGACCATCGCCCCCCAGTCGTGCCCGACAACATCTGCACGCGTGTGCCCGGTATAATCGATAAGCGCCTCCACGTCGCGCGCCAGTCGCTGAATACGGTAGGCCTCTATACCCCGCGGCTTACTGCTCCAGTGATAGCCCCGCTGATCAGGCACAACAACGCGGCGTCCGGCACGCACCAGCGCGGGGATCTGCCGGTGCCACCCGTACCAGAACTCGGGGAAGCCGTGCAACAAAATTACCGGTTCACCATCCGGAGGACCAGCCTCCACTACGTGAAGGCGGACCGACGCATCGGTGCCAGAATCCGTTTCAATCCAAGTGTGACGGTGCTGAATCGCAGCATTCATAGGCCTTGAGGAGTGTATGGACACGATTACACAGCATAGCGGGAAAAGCGCAGCGCGCTACTTATCAAAAGCCGCCAATGTTTTTTTGGTATTGTCCAAACACGTCTTTATATAGGAAGTATAAAGTACCATACCGTTGCATTTTGTGCCTTTACGGCCAAAGCAGAGTCTGTCTTACGCGGAAGACCGATAACTGCTCTGTTGCTTGCTTTGCGCGTTTGTTTCATACTACGTGACGTCTCGGCTCGTATCTACACGCTCTTTCAACAAGCTTCGACATTCGATTTATGATTCTGATCATTGACAACGAAGACCCGGCCATTAACGTGCTGGCTAATGCGCTTCGCATTGGTGGGGCTCCGGTTCAAGTTGAAGCAAGTACCGATATCACGCTTGAGGCGATCCGGGAGTTGCGCCCCAGCGGACTTGTTTTCTCGGAGGGGGCGGGCGATCCTGAAGACGCTGGCATCGCCGTACCCGCGATCAAGTCGTTTGCTGCGGTGGTGCCCATTCTTGGCGTTGGGCTCGGGCACCGCGCCATTGGCGCGGCCTTCGGGGCGTCGACCACAAGACAGCCCGAGAGCGATGCGACCGGTACCGTACAGCACGACGAGCGTACGGTCTTTCACAACATCAGCACACCGCTCGAAGTGTCGAGCAGTCCCGCTCCTGTGCTGTCTGACAAGGAGTTTCCGGTCGCGCTGGAAGTGTCTGCCCGCACGCCCGGCGGCACGGTGATGGGGGTACGGCATCGAGGTTTTAAGACCGAGGGGATTCAGTTTCGTCTGGAAGAGATGGAGCCTGCACAGGCCGAACAGCTCGTGCGCAACTGGCTCAACATGCTCTACGATATCCACGATGAAGCGTTTGACCAGCTTCGCCTCACCTCCCCAGAACCCCAAACCACTCAACAATCGAAGAACAGCGAGCCAGAAGAAACCGTGATCCATGAAAGTGGGGGCAAAAGCATGTTCGAACGGGCCATGGAGGAAGAGGAGAGACGGAAAAAGAACAACGGATAGCAGCCGCCTGCAGCACACGACCGGGCTCAAGCCTCAGAGCCTGTTTGGGTTTTGGTTTGATGGCGAGAGCGCCGCTGTGGCGAAAATTGGACCACGATAGAGGTTCGTAGCCGGGGCTACGAGCCGACACGAGGGCGAAAGCTCGACTGACGCCCGTATATCGGGGACAATTTGCAGCTCATTGAAACCGCTCGGAGTCCAAATTAAGTGGGCCCACATGAGAATCTTCGAGTATGTCATTGCGAGGAGCGCCAGCGACGTGGCGCTGTGAGCGCAGCGAGGAAGTGCTCTTGGAGTGCAATCTTGTGCCTTCTAAGCAGCATGAACCGCTCCAACGGGGCCACCAGATCGCCGCGTCGGTCACAGGCTCCCAGTCCCGCTTCCCTTCTACCGGCTAACGGCAGATGCGTCATGCAGCGTCTATCTGCTACCATATAGCAGATCCTCCACTCCCTTTTCTCATCTGCAAAAGCTCATAGCATCGTGATAGCTTCGTAAGATATAGCATCTTGCGGGCACGCAGGTCGGTCGAAAATCGTGCAGGTAGTGTACCATTAACTACCTGTTACTGCCTTTGCCCACCATCTCATGGGACGCCGCGGATCCTCTAACCTACCCACCAAAGTTTGTCCGGTATGCAATCGTCCATTTGAGTGGCGTAAGAAGTGGGAGGACGACTGGGAGAACGTGAAGTACTGCAGCGAGCGTTGCCGTCGCAACAAGAATCGCGATGAGGTACCGTGGGCCAAATCCTCTACTGACTAACTGCTAACGCTCATGGCTCGCCCGCTTCTCGTCTGGTTTCGCAACGACCTGCGCCTGCACGACCACGAACCGCTCTCGTACGCACTTTCTGAAGATCGGCCCGTCATTCCACTCTACTGCGTGGATCCGCGCCACTTCGACACGGTGTGGTGGGATCTCCCGAAAACCGGTCCGTTCCGCGCCCGCTTTCTGCTGGAGAGCCTGCACGACCTGCGCAGCTCACTGGAGGCGAAAGGGAGCAGTCTGGTCGTGCGTGAGGGCCATCCCGAAGAGATAATTCCCCAGCTGGTTGAGCAGCACGACGTGGCCGAGGTGACGTGCTACGAGCAGCTGGGCACCGAAGAGCGCGACGTGGAAGACGCCGTCATTGAAGCGCTAAAGCCCACCGATGCTGAGATCGCCTTCTTCTGGGGACAGACGCTCTACCACATCGACGACCTGCCGTTTAGCGGGCCTGAAGCGCTGCCGGATGTCTTCACGCCCCTGCGCAAGAAGCTCGAAAAGCAGAGCCATATCCGCGAGCAGTACCCCACGCCCGACTCCGTACCCCCGCTGCCCGACGGACTCGACGCCGGACGCATTCCCGCGCTCAGCGATCTCGGCTTCGACCACGACGGCGTGCCCGACGAGCGCAGCGTGCTTCCGTTCAAAGGCGGCGAAACGCGCGCCCTCGACCGCGTCGACGAATACATCTGGCGCGGCGACCACTTGAAGCGCTACAAGAAAACCCGCAACGGCCTGCTGGGGGCCGACTACTCGTCGAAGTTCTCCGCCTGGCTGGCCCACGGCTGCGTCTCGCCCCGCTACATCTTCGACGAGGTAAAGCGCTACGAGCGCGAGCGCACCAGCAACAAGTCGACGTACTGGATGATTTTCGAGCTCATCTGGCGCGACTTCTTTGCGTTTATCGGATGGAAGTACGGCGACCGCCTCTTCCACCAGTCCGGTCCGATGAACGTGCAAGTCGACTGGACCGAGCACGAGCCCTCGTTTGAGGCGTGGGCTACGGGCACCACCGGCATTCCGTTTGTGGATGCGAACATGCGCGAACTGAACCAGACCGGCTTCATGTCCAACCGGGGCCGCCAGAACGTGGCCAGCATGCTCGCCAAGAGCCTGAACATCGACTGGCGGCGGGGCGCAGCGTACTTCGAGGCAAAGCTCGTCGATTACGATGTAACGAGCAACTGGGGCAACTGGGCGTACAACAGCGGCGTGGGTAACGACCCGCGCAACCGCTACTTCAA
Organism: Longimonas sp.; assembly: GCF_040409695.1. Classification (GTDB taxonomy): domain Bacteria; phylum Bacteroidota; class Rhodothermia; order Rhodothermales; family Salinibacteraceae; genus Longimonas. The sequence goes on along the minus strand of NZ_JARWGJ010000103.1, from coordinate 7,172 downwards.
CATCGTAAAGCAGGCCAAGCGCTACGACGCGGACGGCGACTACGTGCGCCACTGGCTGCCCGAACTGGCCGATGTGCCCGACCACTACGTCCACGAGCCGCACACCATGTCGCACGAGGAGCAAAAAGAGTACAACTGCGTCATCGGCGCCGACTACCCGGAGCCGATTGTGAACCTGGAGAAAACGTATGAGCGGCTGCGGAATGGGTGAGGCGATTTCGAACCAGAACACGTGCTCTACTACAACGCTGCTTCTTCCTCACCACGATCAGCAATGCGGTTGTCGTACAAAACCGAGTGCCCTTCAATGAGGATGGAGCGACCCGCTTCAACGTCGGTGATGTCCAAAGCGCTGGCTGGTTTGATGGGCACGTCTACATCTACGATATCCTTGAAGGCGGCAATTTCTACCGCTGTGTAATCGATGCGCGTAAGAACTGTTGCGTGCATATCTTCCGTGTCAATCAAGTGCTGCGCCGCCCGGACCTGTGCACCGCCCGCGCACGAGTCCGAGAGTCGATCTACAAACATGAAGAGATGAGAATCGCCCTCTGCGGCACGTGCAAGGGCCGTATGCAGATCTGCTATTCGGTCCAACTCGCCGACTCCACTTTGTACACGAAAATTGGTTGTGTGCACGTAGAAACCAACTGTCAGAAACGCTCCCGTTAGAAGGAGCAAAGCAATGCGTTTGGTGGAGATAGCATTCATGGGGAAGCAGTTTTTTAGAAATTGGATAGCACAGGTAAATGAGATAAGATGTGCCAATCGGTTTAGGTACCGTTCACGCAAATGTATAACCACATTATTCATCGGGATGCGCAAATACCAGGATCTTGGGGATGTTGTCCTCTAATCCGAGATAAATGCCGTCGTCGTCTACGTCCAAGGCTCGGACTCGCAGATCTTCAAGATGTTGTATATCGCCATAGATGTAGTTCCCGTGCGGTTCGCCTTCAACAGTGTACGCCATAATTCGAACCCGATCGGGTTCGCGGAAGGCCGCATAAACGATACTCTCATGGACTGCTGAAGCGTGGATATAGTCTTGGAGTGGAAAAGTGTAGTCAACTGCTGGACGGAATTGCTCCAAATCCTTATTGTTTGCCAGTACCTCGTCAAGCGTCTCGTTATATATATCGAATCTGCGTGTCTCAGTAGTGTCCTCGAAGACGCGGACCGTTTCGTAGAAGGTTGGTACATAAATAAACCGTCCCTCGCTCTGATGTATCGAACCCAGACTGGTTAAGAAGACAACATTTTCGTCCTCGAAATACATGTCGCCGAACCTTTTAGTCAGGCTCCCATCACGCCCAATTTGGGAGAGGAGTCGGTTATTTTCGGAAAGAAGATGGTTGTCTTCTCCACGACTGTACGCCGATCCATATAGAGAACCATCGCTTGTAACCGTAAAGTCACTTGTAAAAACGTATCTCTGCGCATACGTCTCAATAAATTGCCCGTCTCGGTGGAAAAGATCGAACCGTCCATTTCCATCATTTGCCACGAAGAGCGAGTCCCCTCGTAAACAAATGTCAAAAACACGGAAGAGCTCGCCCGGTCCTTCCCCGACCCCATCTCCGATTCGGCGGAGTAGCGTACCATCTTTCGAATATACGAGGATTTCATTTTTCTGATAGTCGGATACGAAGATCTCATTTTTGTCAGCCACAAGATCCACAATATTGCCGATGAAGGACTCATCACTGGGGACAGAATTCAGCACTTCAAGTCTCTGCTCCTGCGTTTGTCCTAATGTCAGTTGACAATAACAGAATATCAGTACAGCCGTTACCAGTGCAGTTTTTATAAATGTATCCATGTTAAAAAATACTTTTAATGCGAATCAGGGGTTGAGTAGAACCGACGTTTGTAGGCTATAAGGGCATGCTGGAACAGACCTCGCGGAAAAACAAACCGCTTTGGCAGCGCCTCAGGTCAATTTCGACGTTTCAACTCCTGATCGGCATTCTTTTATAATTTGGGAAAAGTTGGCCCGCCTGAGATCCATTTCCCAGACAGGCCACAAGGATAAGGATAGGGAGTTACTTCCGACCAAACCCACCTTCACCGGGAGAAGCAGGTGGACAGCCATGCCAACCGCCCTCTTCACAATCAAGCAGGCAACCGTTTTTGACATCACCGGGACCCGAGCATCCCCCCGCTGACGCACAACTCGATAGCACAGAGCAGGTTAGGTCACCATTGGCACCAGGCATTACCTCAGATATTTCTGTAGCTTCGGCCAATCCTACATTTGCTGTATACAGATTCGTTGCATCACTGGCATCAAGCTGCGGGGCAAAGGCCGTCGCAAAAAATAGAATGGAGAGCATAAGCGCTCCGTATAGCAATCGATCAGTCACCGTAATCAAGGATAAAAATTTGAGAGTGCACGAGTATGTATGTACGTGAATACATTATAACTACACATGTGAGTATCGGAGGGGGGGGCATGAGAATCAAGGAATCGAAATTACCAAAATGTTATCTCTTGAAATATCCTTATATCAAGCTGCAAGTGCACTGCCCTTTTCATTCTGATTTCTGGCTGTCAACATACCATGTCGCACGAAGAGCAAAAGGAGTACGGCTGCGTCATCGGCGCCGACTACCCTGCACCGATTGTGAACCTGGAGAAAACGTATGAGCGGCTGCGGAATGGGTGAAAGGGTAGGAGCCCGCAGCTTACAGGTCCCAAGCCGTAACATTGCTGTTTCTCTGCCGCTATATCTCACAAGATGGCGCACATTCGTAACGAGGAGGCGTTGTAAATAGCCGTAGTACTTCTCCCTTTGTACGAATACTCTTTCCTGCCATGCCTACGCATGTCAACGGTCTCCCCAGTGGTACACCGCCTCACGTTGTCATCATCGGCGCGGGGTTTGGCGGACTGCATGCCGCGCAGGCGCTACGCCGCTCGCCGGTCGAGGTCACGATTGTGGATCGCAACAACTACCACAAGTTTCAACCGCTGCTCTACGAGGTGGCCATGGCCGGGCTGGAGCCAGATGACATTGCTCACAACGTGCGCGATATCTTCCGCAGCGACGACAACATCCGCTTCCGGATGGGCACCGTCACCGATATCGACACGCACGGCCAGCGCATCGAGCTCCACAACGGTTTCATCACCTACGACTATCTGATCGTAGCGGGCGGAGCCGAGGTCAACTACTTTGGCGTAGCAGGTGCACAGGAGCACGCCTTCCCGCTGAAGAACGTGACCGACGCCGTCAACCTGCGCCACCATACGCTGCGCCAGTTTGAGGACTACGACCGACAGCGCATCGAATCCCCCGATACGATTCCCGAGGGGATGCTCAACTTCGTGCTCGTAGGCGGCGGCCCCACCGGTGTCGAGATGGCGGGCGCGCTCGTGGAGCTCTTCGACACGCTGAACCGCGACTATCCGGACTTCGATGTGCGCGAACACGCCCGCGTCATTCTGTTGGAGATGCAAGACGCCTTGCTGCAAGGCTACGACGACTCGCTGCAAGACTACACGCGCCGCACCCTCGAAAATCGCGGCGTAGAGGTGCAAACTGGTGCCACTGTGGAGCAGGTCGCGTCCGGCGCTGTTACCCTGGCCGATGGATCGCAGATACCCACACACACGCTGATCTGGGCCGCGGGCGTGCAGGCCAGTCCACTGGCTGATCTGCTTGATGCGGAGCAAACACGAAGCGGACAGGTCGTCGTCTCCGATACGCTGGCACTGCCTGCCCACGACAATGTATTCGTGGTGGGCGACATGGCCGCTATGGAGCGCGACGGAGCCAGCGACTGGCTTCCGCAGCTCGCACAGGTCGCCATCCAATCGGGGGAGCATGCCGCCAAGCAGATCCGTGAAGATGTGCAGGGGCGCGAGCGCACCGCATTCTCGTACAGCGACTATGGCCAAATGGCGACCATTGGGCGTAACGCTGCCGTGGCCGAGCTCGCGGGCGGGCTCAAGTTCAAGGGCATCATCGCCTGGCTCATGTGGGTCGTCATCCACATTGCCAAGCTGGTCGGCTTCCGCAACCGAGCCAGCGTGTTCATGGACTGGATCTACAACTACTTCACGTACAAGCGCCACGCTCGCCTCATTCTGGATTCGGAGCATGCCCCCAAAGAATCCAAGTCGCCTGCTGCGCCGGTGGCATAGCTGCGGTCGTAACTTTGCGTTTGGGGGATGCGTACAGTAGACGACATCGAGCACACCTTTCGCATCCCCATAGCCAACCTGCCTTGTGTCTATGCGTCTTACCGCCGACGAACGTGCTGCCCGCCGCGATATTGATACCTGGGCGCAGAGCATGGGCTCGCCCGTCTCCCAGCTCATCAACTGGGCCATGCAGCCGGTAGACTGGGTCGTAGAGCGCAGCGTGTCGGGCGAGATGCTCGACCGCGCCGAAGAGGTCACCGCCGAAGCACTCTCGCAGCTCAGCGACATGTCGGCGCGTACCGGCGTGCTCGACACCGTCCGCTCGGATGCGCAGAAGCAGGGGATTGACATCGATGCCGTAGAAGATCTGCGCCACGAGCCGCTGGAGGTGCTTGACGAGCTTGCCCAGACGCGGATGCAGCAGAACGCGCTCATTGCCGCGCTGGAGGGCGGCGGTACCGGGCTCGGCGGCGCGGCGCTGCTCGTGGCCGACATTCCGCTACTATTTACGATCAACTTCCGCGTGATTCAGACGATCAGCGCGTGTTACGGCTTCCCCATGGAGGACGCTGCGTACCGTCCGCTCGTGCTGGCCATCTTTACCGCAGCAGCCTCGGGCAGCCGCGCCGCCCGTGCCGATGCACTTCGCGAGTCCAGCGTAGCTGCTGCTGCCCTGGTGCACGACCACCCGTACAGCGGGCGCCGCACGGGGTCGTTCCACGAGCAGAATCGACACGTGCCGCGCGAGATCGCCAAGGCGCTCATCCGCCGCAAGCTGGGTCAGCTCATCCCGCTGGCCGGGGCCGCCGTGGGCGCAGGCGTAAACTACTGGTTCACCAAGTCCACTGCCAAGACGTCGTTCATGTGTAGTCGGGCGCTGTACCTCGACTGGAAGGAGCGGCATCGCTAACGCATGCCGTGCTGCGCCGCGTTTACCGATGCCTCCAGATGCTTCCAGATGCTTCCAGATGCTTACGAGAGAAATGGGTCTTGACGGGCAGAGCCTGCTTTTTCAACGTAGCGCGGCACCCGCACTGTAAACGTAGTGCCTTCTCCAGGCGTAGTACGCACAACCATGCTCCCCTGCATCAGCTTTAGAAGCTGCTGGACAATCGTAAGTCCCAATCCGCTGCCTTCGTAGGCGCGCCGATTGCCTGTAGAGGACTGCTTGAACGCGGTAAACAGATGCGGGAAAAATGCAACGTCGATGCCTACGCCGGTGTCAGCAACTGTAACGACGATCGTCTCCGGCTCGGCCTGCATGCGTACCGACACCCGGCCCGCTTCGGAAGTGAACTTGACGGCGTTGTCAATCACGCAGGAGAGCACACGCTCAAACGCATCGCGGTCGAACACCGACTCAGCGGTTGAATCAGGCAGATCGACCTCGAACGATAGGTTTTTCGCTTTAGCTTTTGCCTGAAACGATGAAGCCACGTCGTACAGCGTGGCGGACGCGCTTAGCGGTGCAGGCTGCATCGATACCGAACCCGCCTCCAGCTGCGACAGATAGAGCACAGCGTCGAGCGTGTCGAGCAGCCGCTTGCTGGAGCGGTGCATAAGCCGGCTGAACCGGCGCGCCGGGCCCTCCAGCTCCATGTCGTTGAGCACCTCGGCAAACCCGATAATGGAGGATAGCGGTGTGCGCACCTCGTGCCCCATGTTGGTCAGGAACGACGACTTCAGGCGGCTCATCTCTTCGGCCTCTTCCTTGGACCGACGCAGCTGCGCCTCCGCTCTTTTCTGGATCGTGTTGTCGAGCAGCACCCCATTGTAAACCAGCTCATCGGATCGGGTCGCATTCGGGTCGGGCGTTGAGGCGGCTCGAATCCATATTCTCGTGCCATCGGGCCGTACGAACGGCATTTCATGCTCCCACTGCGCCCCCGCCTCGACGGCCTCGGCAATCGAGTCGCGGAAGTCCCGGCGATGTGCAGCAGGCACTCGCTCTATAAACCACCTGAACGCGTCGGCCGGATCATGCTCTTCTACCGGGTAGCCGAGAAGCTGCTCCGCATATCCACTGATAAACTCTCCCCGAATCTCCATCTTTGTGCGCGGAGCACCGCCTGCAGGTATTGCACGCACACGGAAGACGACACCCGGCACGCTGTTAGCAAGGTCGCGTAGCCGCTTCTCCCGATTCTGGAGCTCCCTGTATGCGCGCTGGCTCTCGGTCGCCCGCATCTCAAGTTCATCCATGACCACCCCTGCCAGCTTCCGCATTGTAGCACGGTCTTGCTTCGACACCGTGCGCGGCTCCGTGTCCATTACGCAGAGCGTGCCCACCCGGTAGCCGTCGGGCGACGTAAGCGGCATGCCCATGTAGAAGCGTAGATGCGGCGGACCTGCCACGAACGGATTCCCGGTAAAGCGCTCATCTTTGAGCGTATCCCCAACGACAAGCAGTCCGGGTGTTCGGATCGTGATGTTGCAGAACGCCTGATCAAGCGGCGTTTCCCGAATGTCTTCGATTCCTACGCACGACTTAAACCACTGCCGCTCCGCATCAATAAAGTTGACAACCGCCATTGGCATGTCAAGTACGTGCGCGGCCAGATCGGTGATATGATCAAACGCTTCTTCGGGCGGTGTATCCAGAATGTGATATCGTTGCAGCGCATTGAGACGCTCAGGGGCATCAGGGCGCCCAGTAGTGTCTTCCTGTGGTGCTCGTGATATGTCGGTAGATTCGTTGTTCATAAGAGGGGGTGCACTGCCGACAAGAATGGCTACATGCTGCTATACCAACACTGTTGCACAGCGTGCTATCATGCATCAACCATACAGTGCATATATCTATCATATATTGGAAAATAGCACCAAGTGGCATAGAATCGTAACCTGCGTTTCTGGCTGCATGTTCGGCACGAAATGCAATAAAGTCGCGCGGCAAAAGCAACGTTACCTTTGAATGGCTGCGCGGTGCATCTATGCAGGTTTTATTGAATACGATAATTTGGCCTGTGGTCACGTGTACTTGCTGACGGCTGCTTGCTACCTGTTGTTTGTTGTCTACGTT
>NZ_JARWGJ010000102.1:0-9066 GCF_040409695.1 Longimonas sp. | reverse complement strand
TCGTGGGGCACATCGTCGGCCTGCGGCCAGTCGGATACGATGCAGGCGTCGCCCTCCTCACGCGGACGCACCTTCCACCACAGCTCTTCGGTGACGAACGGCATGAACGGATGCAAGAGCTGCAGCAGCGTCTCGAAGATGGATGCCGCACGCGCAATGACCTGCTCGTCCATCGCTTCGCCGTAGGGCGGTTTGATAAGCTCCAGGTACCAGTCGCAGTAGTCGCGCCAGAACACGTCGTAGACGATGGAGACGGCCTCGTTGAGGCGGTACCGGCTGAGCGCATCTTCGATGTCGTTGATGGCCGTGTGCAGACGGTGAAGCATCCACTGCTCCACCATCTCCAGCTCGTCGAAGGAGCGCGGATCGTGATACTCTTTCACCGGATGCCCCTGCGCATCCGTCTCCATGAACTGCCCGAAGACGTTGTAGGCGTTCCAGATCTTATTGGCGAAGTTGCGGCCCATCTCGAACTTTGACGGCGCCAGCTTGATGTCCTGCCCCTGTGCGCAGAGCAGGGTGAGGGTGAAGCGCGTTGCATCGGCGCCGTACTGGTCGACCATTTCGAGCGGGTCGATGCCGTTGCCGAGGCTCTTCGACATCCAGCGGCCCTGCTCGTCTTTCACCATACCGGTGATGAAGATCTCCGTGAACGGCGGCTTGCCGGTGAAGTGGTAGCCGGCCATCACCATGCGGGCGATCCAGAAGAAGAGAATGTCGTAGCCCGACACCAGCACGTCGGTCGGGTAGAAGCGGTCGAGGTCGTCGGTCTCTTCAGGCCAGCCAAGCGAGGCAAACGGCGCCAGCCACGACGAGAACCAGGTGTCGAGCACGTCCTCGTCTTGCACCATCTCCTCGTCGGTGTCGGGGCGGTCGATGCTGACGATATAGCCGCGGTCGGGATCGGGATTGCCGTCCTCGTCGGTGTAGTACCACACGGGGATCTGGTGGCCCCACCAGAGCTGCCGCGAGATGCACCAGTCGCGAATGTTCTCCATCCAGCGGAAGTACTCGTTCTCCCAGCGCTTGGGATGGAACGTGATGGTGCCGTCGCGCACGGCTTCGATGGCAGGCTCGGCGAGCGGCTCCATCTCCACAAACCACTGCCGCGAAATGAGCGGCTCGATGACGGCGCCCGAGCGGTCGGACACCGGTACGTTGATCGTGTGCTCTTCGACATCTGCAAGCAACCCGTCGGCGTCAAGATCGGCTACGATTTTGTCGCGCGCGGCAAAGCGGTCGAGTCCCTCGTACGGACCGCCGTTCGCGTTGATGGTGCCATCGGGGTTCATCACGTTGATGGTTTCGAGGTCGTGACGCTCGCCGATCTCGAAGTCGTTCTCGTCGTGGCCGGGCGTTACCTTCAGCGCGCCGGTGCCAAACTCGCTGTCGATGTATTCGTCGGCAATAATCGGGATTTCGCGGTCGAGAACCGGCACGCGGGCGGTCTGGCCCACCAGGTGCTGGTAGCGCTCATCGTCGGGGTGTACCGCCAGCGCCGTATCGCCCAGAATGGTTTCGGGACGCGTGGTGGCAATGGTGACGTACTCGGTCTCGCCGTCGGTTACGAGCGGGTAGCGCACGTGCCAGAGATGCCCGGCGCGTTCTTCGTTGTTGACCTCCTCGTCGGAAAGCGCCGTTTCGTTGGCGGGGTCCCAGTTCACGAGGTAATCGCCGCGGTAGATGAGTCCGTCCTCGTAGAGTTGTACGAAGACCTCCTGCACAGCGCGCGAAAAATCTTCGTCCATCGTGAAGTAGCTGCGGTCCCAGTCGCACGAATCGCCAAGCGTGCGCTTCTGCTGCAGGATGATGTCGCCGTACTCCTCTTTCCACGCATGCACGCGCTTGATGAACGCCTCGCGGCCCAGGTCGTGGCGCGTGAGGTCTTCTTCTTCCGCAATTTTGCGCTCCACCACGTTCTGCGTGGCGATGCCGGCATGGTCAAGCCCCGGCATCCAGAGGGATTCGTGGCCCTTCATGCGGTGGATACGCGTGAGCGCATCCTGAATGGAGTCTTGCAGCGCATGCCCGATGTGCAGCCGCCCGGTTACGTTTGGCGGTGGCATGGTAATGCTGAAAGGTGGGGCGTCGGTGTCGGCATGGGCCTCGAAGAACCCGTTCTCCTCCCAGTACTGGTACCATTTATCCTCGATCTGCGAGGGGTCGTAGACGGTGGAGGCCGGGCCTGTGTCCGATTCAGCCATAGGAATGCAGGGTTGGTGAGCAGCAACGGCAGTCGATGGCATGCGTGCAGACGCAATTGGCACGCGCGCAGATTGCAATGTAGCACGCACGCAGTACAATGCGCAGTGTAGCGATGCGGAGCCGAAGGGTTTCCCTCCGATCTTTACATCGCCTCATGTCCGTGTCATGGCCTGGCTTGCGCACGATAGTACAGAGCAGACACACATGGAATCATATATGTGAATCGTCTATGTAGCTTGCCTTATAATCAGATTAACAAAAATACACTTACGCCTTGTCATTGCGACGAGCGCCAGCGACGCGTCGGTCGCACGCTCCCTCGTCGCAATGACATGATCGAAGATACTTTTGTGGGTCTACTTATTGCCCTGGCGCGTGATGAAACTACATTCCTGTAGAGGAACTTTTCGGACAAGGGGCCATCCCAATGGCGTGGCTGCGCGTTGCTGTTTTGGCGATGGTGCCTCCGGTACCAGCGGCTCCGCTGCGCATCCCTTATGCTCTTATTCCTGTTTTGATGTCTGTATGACGCGCTTGTCTACGCTCTCGTTTGCTTTGTTTCTGACGCTCAGCCTGCTGCACGTTCCGCCGGCTCTGGCGCAGTCGCCGGAGGCCGGCGAGATTGAAGACGAATTGCCGCTCATCTCGATGGAGGAGGCGTTCGACACGGCAGCCAACACCGACAGATCCGTTTTCATCGATGTGTACGCGCCCTGGTGCCCGCACTGCCAGCGCCTGGAGCAGGAGGTGTATGCCGACGATGAGGTGCAGGCGCTGATGGAGGAGCATTTCGTGATGGTGCGCATCAACGCGGACGATCCGGCTGAGGAGCACGTCTTTCTGGGAGAGACGATGATGGCGCCCGATCTGGCAACGAGTCTGGGGGCACACGGCTTTCCTACGCTTATCTTCATGACCGGCGAGGGCGAGCGCATCGGGATGCTGCCGGGTGCTGTGGAGAAAAGCGACTTCATGCTGCTGCTTCGCTACGTGGGCACCGGTGCCTTCCGCGACCAGTCGCTCGAAGCGTTTGCAGGCGAGTAAGCCGGCCTGAAGGCGTCCTGCGCCGTTCCCCTGTTATCCCCGATATACTGCCGTACCAACTCTTCTGCTGGATGCGCGCAAGCTACTGCGACGGGTACTACGTGCCCCTGCCCGAAGGGCATCCGTTTCCAATGGGGAAATTTCCGGCGCTGCATGCCCGGCTCATTGAGGAAGGGATCCTGCGTCCGAACGACGTAGTGGCGCCGCGCCAGGCCGACTGGTCGGATCTGCTGCACGTGCACACTTCTGATTATCTGAATGCGCTGGCCACGGGCACGCTGTCGCGCCGCGAAGAGCGGCGCATGGGACTGCCGTGGTCGGAGCGCCTGGTCTACCGCTCGCGGGTCGCCGTGCAGGGCACGCTCAACGCGGCGATGATGGCGCTCGAAGACGGACTCGCAGCCAACCTGGCGGGCGGCACGCATCATGCTATGCCAGGCCACGGCGAGGGCTTCTGCGTGCTCAACGATGTGGCCGTGGCGATTCGTGTGCTGCAGCGGGCCTGCTGGGTCGACCGCGTCTGCATTATCGACCTCGACGTGCACCAGGGCAACGGCAATGCCGCCTTCTTTGCGGGTTCGCCTTCGGTCTACACCTTCTCAATGCATGGCGCGAAGAACTATCCGTTCAAGAAGCCGGCCTCTACCCGCGACGTGCCCCTGCCCGATGGCTGTGGCGATACCGACTACATGGAGGCGCTCACGGCGCACCTGCCTGGCGTGCTCAACGAAGCCCGGCCCGATCTGGTGTTCTACCTCGCCGGCATCGACGTGATGGCTAACGACCGCTACGGACGCCTGTCGCTTACTCGCAGCGGGCTGCACCAGCGCGACGGATACGTGCTCGAAACGCTCCATGAGCGCGATCTGGCAACGGTGCTCCTCCTCTCGGGAGGCTATGCCCAAACGCCCGAAGACACCGCCGACCTGCACGCCGTTATGCACCGCGAAGCCGCACGCGTCTACGGGTTTGCGGCGTAGGCGCCTGCTTCAGGCTGTTCTACAGATCTGTTCCGCAAACAGCAATTCAGCGGTAGGGGGATGCACACGGGCGGCGCTCAGCCGGGGCGCTGCCCCCACACCATACGCGGACGCCCCGACCAATCGGCCTTCTCATCGACGCTTGTCCATCCATATGTGCGGAAGAGTTGCGCCACCGCGGCAGTGCCGTCGGCGTGCGTCTCAACCAGCAGCAAGCCGCCCGGACGCACCGCGGTGCGTCCCCAGCGGGCCAGCGCCCGGTAGAAACGCAGCGCGTCGCCCCGCGTGAAGAGCGCCTCATGCGGATCGTAGTCGCGCACAACCGCATCGAGGCTATCGGCCTCGTGGTCCGGGATGTACGGCGGGTTGGAGATGAGCAGGTCGAGGGCGTCGGGCGCGTGCTCTGCGGCGTCGTCGGCAGTCATGTCGAAGTGCTGCCAGCGCACATCGAGCGCAAGCGCCTCAGCGTTGCGGCGCGCCACACCGAGGGCCGCGTCCGAGACATCGCCGCCCCACACGGTGGCGTCGGGCCGCTCATGCTTGATGGCGCAGGCGATGCATCCGCTTCCGGTGCCCGCGTCGAACACGCGAGGGGCGTCTACGCCTGCGAGCATCGCAAGCGCCTGCTCGACAACCACTTCGGTTTCCGGGCGCGGAATGAGCACATCCGAGGTAACGTTGATGCGGAGCCCGTAGAAGTTTGTGTGGCCAAGCACATGCTGCAGCGGCTCGCCGGCTGCTCGGCGGCGCACCAGCGCGGCGAATCGCTTCTGCTCTTTCGGGGAGAGCGCGGCGTGCGCATCCCCCACGAGCTGGGTGCTCGACTGCCCACGTACCTCGGCCAAGAGCCAGCGCGCCTGCTGGTGCGGACGCCCGTCAACGTCGGCGAGGCGCTCGGCGCCCCACCGCAGCGCTTCGTGTACGGCGAAGGGAGTGCTCATGCGTACCGTACCTCAAACTGCTGAAAGTCCTCGGTGGCGTCGCTCCACTCCGCGTCTACAGCGTCGACACGGGCTGCGCGCGGCCCTTCATGGACGGCATCGAGCAGCGCCTGTAGATCTTCGTGTGGGCCCTCGGCTTCGAGGCGCACCGACCCATCGGGTTCGTTGCGGACCCAGCCGGTGAGGTCCTGGCGTCGAGCGGTTGTGCGGGTGAAATGGCGAAACCCGACGCCCTGTACGCGGCCGGTGACTCGTGCAGATAGGCGCTGGTGATCCGTGTTCGTATCGTGCATATCAGGATGAAAGATGGTGGCAGGGTTCGTGCGTGCATGGTTGTTGTGACAGTGCTGACACCTGTGCTTACGGGTATACGTTTCGGAACGATTTACGTGCGCGCGGGCTTCATCGTATTGTAATGTAGTGTTGTAACGTAGCATTGTAACCTATAGCCCCTTCGCAAATGGTCTACCGCACCATGCTTATGCTCAACAGGTTACGCATCTCGCATCTGGTGCCGCTGCTCCTTATTGGAGGAACGGTGGGCCTGCTGGCACTGGGCGGATGCGGCTCTACGCCTCCCGACACCGCCGCGCCTGCCGGCGACGTACCCTCGCTTTCTCCGGATGATGAAGCCTCTGAGCTTGAAGATATGATAAGCACTACGGGAACGGTGCGCTACCAGGAGTTGGAAGGCGGCTTCTGGTCGATCATCGCACGCGACAGCACGCGCTACGACCCGGGCGGTACGCTGCCTGACTCTCTGCAACAAGAAGGGCTCCAGATTCGGTTTCGCGGCGAAGAGTTTCCTGGGCGCCCCTCTATACGCATGTGGGGTACGCCCATCGAGATTCACGAAGCGATGCCTGTTGACGTAGATGTCGAGTAGGATGTCGAGTAGTCATCATGCTGAATAGCGGGTCGGAATGTAGCAGTGTAGGCGCTGTATCGGCGGCTACTCCTTTACAGGCGTTGAGACGGAGACCACGGCACAGAGCGCATGCAGGCGAGACACCGTACGTGTAAACTTCTCCGCGATGGCTCGGGCGAGCCCGGCAAACTGGTCGGGGGCAAACCAGTCATCGGGCGGCCTGCGAGCAGTCATGTACAGGACAGGCGCTTCGGGATGGGTATACAGCGCATCGACGACGCGCAGCAGTCGCAGCGCATCATCGGTGGAGGCAATTGTCACATCTTCAATAGCAAGGCATGCCGGACGCGTGAGCTGCCGCACAAGCGTATCGTGTGCAGTATTGCGGCTCCGCTCGCGTAGCTCAGCGAAAGAGAGATACACCACATCATCGCAGTCTGCGCAGGCTCTTCTTAAGTGCGACTGCGTATGCGCGGGAGCGCCTACGTAGATGGCCCCGTGTGCTTCTGCAGCGTCGGAAGGCGCTTCGCGTCGATAATCGGGGCCTTCAACCGGCTGCAGCGCATAGCGTCCCCCGAATGTATTCTGCAGGAAGTGCTGGAAGCGTGTTGGGCCTACGTTAGTCGACGAAAATGCTTCGGGGCGTACGTTGCTGGAGGCGAGAAGATAGACGCCTGCTTCGTCGAGCGCCTGAAGCGTATGCACGAGACGGGCCTCGTTAGCCGGGTCGTCGATCTCAACCTCATCGAGGCAGAAGACCGTACACCGGTCGGCAATGGAGCGAGCTACGCGGTAGGGCGTTTCAGTCTGGTGGAAGAGCGTGTGGCTGTGCATGAACCCGCAGGGCGTGTCGGGATGCAGCGTATGATACGCTGACGCGAGCAGATGGGTCTTACCCGTACCTACCGGGCCTACGAGGTAGAGTCCGCGCTGTGCGGGTTCGCGACGCCACGGAGCAAGGCGCTGTGGCCATGACCGTTGCCAGGGCGCGGCATCCACAAACGCCTGTACAGCGCTACGTGCTTCGTCTTGCGAAGGGTGAGCTGGCACGTACGAGGCGAACGTAGCTGAGGAAAAACGGTCGGGCAGAGAGAGGTCCATGAACGAAATAGAGCGTGGGGAAGCCGGGTTGAGGATATGGATTGATTTGCTGATACGGGATGTAAGAGGGGTCTGTTTGCAGGAAAAAATGGAACACGCCAAATGTTACAGAGGTTAAATTAGACTGTAGATATCTCGCTCACAATTATTTAAGCACGCGCATACAACGCTGTTTTTTGGCGATCGTAGCCGTGTGCATCCGATGTGTATGGACCGTTCTGATGTGGCGCAAATTGATGATTTTACGTGGGAGCTGCCGGTGTCGGCCCACCCCGACATGCGCGTCCCCGTTCGATTTTTAGCCAATGAAGCGCTCCTGGAACGGATCCTTTTAGGGCCTACTGCTGACCAGATCGTGCACACTGCTTCGCTGCCGGGGCTGGTGGGGCACCTTATGGTTATGCCTGATGTGTCGCCAGGTAAAGGCGCGCCTGTAGGCATCGTGGCGGTGTCGAAGTATCCGGTCGGGGCCATTGCGCCGGCTGCTATTGGGCGCGACATCAACACAGGGGTGCGTCTGCTGGGGTCCTCAATCCGCCTTTCGGATGTGGAGGGCGATCTCGACGGATTCCACGATGCACTCTGCGAGGCGATTCCCTGTGGCGACGACGCCGAAGGATCGCTGCATCTTACGAAAAGCGAAGTCGACCATGTCGCGCAGTCGGGTGCGCAATGGGCCTTGCGCAGCGACATGGCGCGTCAGGACGATCTGGTACGGGCTGAAGAAGGGGGGCGCCTCAACGAGGCCAATCCCGACAAAGTGAGTGCTGCAGCGCGCGATGCCGGCAGCCGGCAGCTGGGTACGCTCGGAAGCGGGGCGCACTTCATTGAGATCGGCGTTGTCGAAGAGGTGTACAACCGGGCTGCAGGGCTAACGATGGGGCTGCGTGAAGGCCGCCTGACGGTTCTCATTCACTGCGGTTCGCGCGGATACGGGCGGCAGGTCTGCGACGACTATATCACGCACTTCCAGGACGCTGGCCCTTCGCACGACACCACGCCGCCAAGCGACGACCTGGCTTACGTGCCCCTCGACGTGTCGGAGGCCGAAGACTACATCGGCGCGATGCGCGCCGCAGCCAACTACGCATATGCCAACCGCCAGGTGCTCGCCCACCGCGTCCGCGAGTCAGCCGACGAGGCGCTTGGGGGACTTGGCGACCGTCTCCGCACGGTTTACGACGTAGCGCACACGCTCGGCCATGTTGAAATGCATCAGGTCGACGATCATCATGTGCGATGCTTTGTGCACCGGAAAGGAGCGGCGCGGGCCTTCGGACCAGGCACGCCGGGCATCTCGCTCCCCTACCGTGCACTGGGGCAGCCCGTTATCGTACCGGGCGAGCGCGACGGAACGTCTTTCGTGATGCTCGCAACGCGCGACAGCATGCAGAAGAGCTACGGGTCGGCCTGTCATGGCGCCGGGCGCACCATCAGCGCTCAAGAGTTGCCCAACCAGACCGCTCCTGCAGGTAGCGAGGGCGGCGTGCAGACGAAAGATGATGTCGAGGCAGTCGTAGATACCGTTGTAGGTGCCGGACTTGCCTCTAAGGTGGCACGCATCCGCCCGCTCTCCGTCATTAGTAGCTAAAGTCCGAGAGGTCTGCAGGGGGCTGTGCTACGGCTGCGTGATACGCGAGCGTATGTTATATGAGACGGTAGTGTATTCTGCGATGCGCATGCCTCCTGCATCAAACCGGTTGCTGGTTTTTCTGAAAATGTGCGCATCCCTTTCGTTATACCTTGTGCGAACGGCGCAATCTCCTGGTAGATGGAGAGACAATGATCTGGTATATGCACGGCACAATTGGGTACAATCCTTGTAGCTGCCTCGAATACAGACGTTGACTTCTTTTTGTGGGTTCTCCTTGCATTACCTGCTGAAGGAAGCACAGCTACACAGCACACGCAAGAAACGGACTGCAAA
>NZ_JARWGJ010000101.1:0-9133 GCF_040409695.1 Longimonas sp. | reverse complement strand
ACGTGAGCCGCCTCGCCAGCGGCACGTACTTCCTGCGCATGCAGACCGCGGGCCACACCGAAACCCGGCGCGTGACCGTCGTGCGGTAGCGTCATGCGGCGTCGCGTCGTCTTCAGAATCATCGTTAACGCTGATGCCCGTGCAGGGATGTGCATTCCTGCACGGGCATTGACGTTTCGGGGAGGGCACCATCTGCTGCCGGGGCAGCCCCAGCCGATACGTCAGCCGATACCTAAGCCGATACGTAGCTGCTCTACTGCCGTTGATCGTTCTTCAAGCGACGGACACCCACCCGCTGCTCTGCGTAGTTACTGCACCGCAACCCTCTCATGAGCTTCTGGCAGCGGCCATGTCAGCTATGATCGTCTCTTTGCCTACGCTGTGCCGGATCGGCGGCGCCTGCCTTCTGATCCTTCTCTGGAGCGCAGGACTGCCCGACACCTCCGAGGCGCAGCGGCTCCCCGACCGTCACTTCATCACCAATCCGTTCTGGGATGCCCGTACGTCCGTGGAGCCGGACGCGTCTCAGCTGGTGAACAGCTACGGCGGGTGGGCAGCCTTCGGCCCCTATCTCACCGGCGACAGCGACCACGCCTGGCACCACGAAATCGGCGGCTTCGTAGAGCTGTGGCGCTCGCATCGCACTAGCCTGCTGGTGACTACACAGATTGAGTTCATCGCCGACCCGAATAATGAGATCAACTTCAACCCGCGAGCGGTGCTCTGGGAAGAAGGTATCGTACTCACGCGGCGCCAAAACACCTTCGACTGGCAGGTCGGCTACTACCACCGCTGCAAGCACGACATAGATAACCTCGCGATTGGCGAGCAGCGGGCCTCCATCTTTGGCAGCCTGCGTGGACGCCTCATCCTGCCCGCCCGGTCGCACGAGACCGACGACTACCTGGCCCTTGAAACCAACTTCTACACCATCCGGCAGGATGCGCGGCTTCCCCGCGTACTGGAGTCTGAAGGACGCAACTGGAATCAGCTACTGGCGTCGGTGGGCGCACAGGGCTTTACCCGCATCGGCCTCCCCGCCGCAACGACCGATCTCTACGCACAGGTGCGCGGGCGCCTCTCCGTCCTCAGCGCCAACGAGGGCTTCTTCAACCGGCTCTCTGCCGTCGACCAGCTGCGGGGGAGCTTTGGCACCGCCATCGGCGTTTCCGTACGAGGACGCGCTGAAATGCGGCTTGGACTGGAGTACGAGTACAGCCACGACACCGGTATCCCGGCCGTCCCAACCGATGCCCATCTACTGCGCGTGGTGCTGCGTGCGCATCCCTTAGACCTCGTTCGGTAGCTGTCATCCAGAGCGCTCTGCCGTTGTTAACGTACAGCCCCCGGGTAGGTCACCCCTTCGCCTCCAGATGACTGGCATCTTCAGGCGAAAGGCCTCACACCGCCTCCACGCTCGTCACGCTCCTATGCGCCCCAAACACCCCAGTACGTTCTCTTCTGAACAAATCGTACGCCGGACTTTACCGATCCGGTAGCGCTTGTGGGGTATCGTTCCGTATGCTGTGTGCTGTTCGTCATGCCACGCATTCCCCACGCCATCACCCATGCTCAACTACATCTGGGCCGGGCTCATCATCTTCAGCCTGGTGTTTGCCCTCTCGACCGATGTGCGGGAGCTCTCGACCGACCGCCATCGCAACGGCGATGCCTTCGAGGTCACCGTTACCTTTCCCGATACCTACGACCCCGAGGCCCGGCGCCAGGCCGTCACCGTTCACCTCGACACCACCGCCTTCCACGCGTTCTACCCCGACACCACCCCGCCCGAGCCGCGCTATGACGGACGCCTCGTGCAGACGCAAGATGGCAACCAGGTCGTGTTCGGAAGCGGCACAGAGCTACCGCAGCCCTGGCAAGATATGCGCGCGTTCTATGGCGACGACACCGGCGACCCAATCCGTGCTGAGGCCCGCTTTGTCGATGCGCCCAATGCCTCCGTGCAGGCCGCACTCACCTTCGAACCGGTACACTTTCGCAAGCTGAACGACATCGCCGCTGCCGCGCTCAGCTTCGCCGAAACCGCTGCCTCCCTGGCGCTCGGACTCATCGGCGTGCTCGCGCTCGTGCTCGGGCTCCTCAAGATCGGCGAGGAAGGCGGGCTCATCCAGTCGCTCACGCGCTTCGTGCAGCCTGTGCTGCGCCCGCTCTTTCCGGATCTCCCCAAAGACCACCCGGCGCTGGGCACCATCTCGCTGAACCTGCTCGCCAATGTGTTCGGACTCGGCAATGCCGCCACCCCGCTCGGCATCAAGGCCATGGAGCAGCTGCAAAAAGAGAACCCGACCGAGGAAACCGCCACCAACTCCATGGTCATGCTCCTCGCGCTGAACACGTCGAGTGTCCAGCTCGTGCCGCCGGTCTTGCTCATCGCCATTATGGGACTGCAGGTCAACGAGCTGGTCTTCTCTATCACTATCGCTACGGCCATCACCACCGTCGCCGGCATCGCTGGGGCGGTCTACCTGAGCCGCATGAAGCGCTTTGCCGATACCAATCCGATGAAGCAGATGAAGCAGTCGCCATAGCCGCTTCCGCACCGCATCCCACCGCCTTTCCTACCCCACCCACTCTCAACACACCAACATGCTTGAGCTTATTCGCAGCACCGTTAGCATCCTCTCTTACTTTGTGCTCCCCGCCATCCTCGTTGGCTTTCCGCTGTACGGACTCATCAAGGGCGTGCGCGTCTACGAGGTCTTTGTCGAGGGCGCCAAAGAAGGCTTCGAGATCGCCGTCATGATCATTCCTTACCTCGTGGCCATCCTCTTTGCAATCGGCATGTTTCGCGCCTCAGGCGCCATGGACTTCTTCGTAGACCTGCTCGACCCGGTGCTCGGACTCGTCGGCATTCCTGCTGAGGTGCTGCCCATGGCCATCATGCGCCCCCTCACCGGCTCCGGCTCCGCTGCTCTCGTTGCCGACATGATCGAGCAGTTTGGCGAAGACGCCCTTATCGTCAAGATGGTCGCCACCATGTTCGGCTCCACCGAAACCACGTTCTACGTCATCGCCGTCTACTTCGGCGCCGTGAACATCCGCCGCACCCGTCACGCCGTGCCTGCCGGGCTTTTTGCGGATGCGGTAGGGGTGGTGGCTTCGGTGTATGTGGTTCGCTTGCTTTTCGGAGGCTGATCCTCGTCAGCATGCCCCTCACTGCAGGCGACTCGTTCGCGCTCGCCTCTCTAAACCTCGCGCAGTGCGTGTTCGCATCTATGCCCGCCGTGAAAAGCAACGAATGCGATTGCCACGTCGCTTCGCTCCTCGCAATGACAAGGGGGCTGGGTTTTTCATCGCGAGGCGGGAGCGTAGGCGACGGACGCGGCCCTGTCAGCGTAGCGAACGAGTACTCCCGGGGTGTGCGATATAGCGCATTCCATCATGGTAAGTGTCGTCACACGTCTGTTTTGGGTAAGCACCGCTCCGTTCATGGATTGTCATCTTGAGCGGAGCAACTGCGTCTAGCAGGTGCGGAGTCGAAAGATCTCCCCCAAAGTAGGCAGGATCCTCTGTCCCGCCGTATCTGCTACAGACCGAGGAGAGGGTTCGACTGCGGCCTCCTCCGTCGGCCTTCGCTCACCATGACAAGTGGTTTGTGATGATCATCGTACAGGCTCTCACTCGCCTTGCACTCCAATATTGACACGTGATTTTACTTAGTCTCTCCAAGCAGACCCATATCCATAAAAAAGCGCCCCTCCTGCCAGAAGCACGAGGGGCGCGGTAGTATGCCATCGATGTTCAGAGCGCTATGAGAGCGCTATGAATCCAGCGTCTTTGAGATGCGGTCGAGCGCATCCTGCAGGTGCAGCTCTGTCGCCCGGTCGGGCGTGCGGTTGAGCGCGCGCTGAATCTCGCCCTCCAGCGTACGCAGCTCGCCCCGCACATACGGGCGGATGTCAGACTGTGCCACGTCGACCGGCGTCAGGTTGAAGAACTCCACGATAGGGCCCGATGGCATGTCAGGCTCTTCGTTGAGCAGGTGATGCATCCGGTCAAGATAGCCGCGCTGCAAAGCCCGGCGGTAGGCATCGATAGCCTCGCCCTGAGCGAGCTCGGTCCACACGCCGCTGCGCACCCCTTCGAGCAGGTCGAGTGCGGTGTAGACCTCGTCGGCACCGTGCATCGCTTCGGCCTCAATGAGACGCGCCATGCGCATCGGGTCGAGCACATCGTCGACCACGCCCACCTGGATGGTGCGCACCCGCTCGATCGCGCCGCTGCCTTCAATGCGCCGCAGCACCTCTTCATCGATCAGCCACTCGGGCGTTTCAAACGCGTGGGTATTCAGGAACTCCATAGCGCGCTGCTGCTGCTCAGGCGGCACCACCTCGTAGACCAGCCCATCCTGGTCATACGACTTGTGCGTTTCAAACACGCCGCCCAGATTGGTGGTCACATGGCCGAGGTACCGGTTCCATTGCGTCACGACCTCGCCATACAGCTCACCCATCTGGTCGTAGAGCTCGCCGTCGCGGGCCGTCCACGACATCAGGTTTGGCACGATGCGCTGCAGGTTAGCGATGCCCAGCTCGCCTGCTTCCATGTTATCGTCGCCCAGCGCCTCACGCTGCGAGCGCGGGTCGGCTCCCAGCGGATTGGACCCGCCGTAGAAGTAGCGCGGGTCGTCGGCGCGCTCTACGATCCATGCGTTCAGCGTTTCACGCTCTGCGTCGGGCGAGTCGTGCTCCGGCAGCAGCCGGTAGCCCCACTCGATCGACCACTCATCGTACGGCCCCACTTTGGGGTCGAAGTGCTCCACTCCGTCTTCGGGCTGCGCGATGTAGTTGAAGCGCGCATAGTCCATGATCGAAGCAGCGGTGCCGTTCTCCGCCGTGTAGGTTGGCGAACGAAGCGAGTCGACCGGCACGGCGTGCGAGGAGCCCCAGTTGTGCGGCAGCCCCAGCGTATGCCCGACCTCGTGCGCCGACACGAAGCGAATCAGCTCGCCCATCACGTCGTCGTCAAAGTCAACAGTGCGGGCATCGGGGTTCGACGCTGCGGTCTGGATGAAGTACCAGTTGCGCAGCAGGTTCGCCACGTTGTGGTACCAGCCGATGTGGCTTTTCAGGATCTCGCCACTGCGCGGGTCGTGCACGTGCGGACCGTATGCATTGGGGATCTCAGATGGAAAGTATCGGATGACCGAGTAGCGAATGTCTTCCGGACTAAACTCCGGGTCTTCCTCTTCGGTGGGCGGATCTTTGGCCATGATGGCATTCTTGAATCCGGCTGCTTCAAAAGCACCTTGCCAGTCGTCAACGCCCTGCTTCAGGTGCTCGCGGTAGCGCTCTGGCGTGTTCGGGTCGATGTAGAACACAATCGGCTCCACCGGCTCCACCAGCTCGCCATCGGCGTACGCCTCAGGATCCGACGGCTCCAGGCGCCAGCGCGTAATGTAGCAGCGCTCTACAGCCCGGTGCTCCTCACGCCCATAATCAACCTGGTTTACGCTGAAGTAGCCAACCCGGTCGTCGCAGAGGCGCGCCTGCATGGGCTCCTCGGGGAGCAGCACCATGGAGTGGTTCATCTTCAGCGAGATGGAGTTGGTTGACCCGTTCGAGGGCGGCTCCTGCGCGTCGTACGTGAGCACGTTGCGTACCTCAATGTTCTCAGGATAGCTGGCCGCACGCTCTAAAAACGTGCGCGCTGCATCCAACCGGCGCACCTGATACTGCTGTCGGCGGCTCTGCTGCAGGCCAAGCGCAGGCACATCGGTCGTAAAGAGCGGGGTCGTATCGATGACGACAGCCGAGCTGTCGGCGTTGTGCGCCTCGATATCGAACGCCATAATGATCGGTTCAAAGTTGGCATTGCGCACTGCTCCATAGATCGGGAGGTCCGGGTCGGCCACGTTGTCGTAGCTTACGCGCCGCAGCAACACCTTGTCGCGGTTGCGCTCCCAGCGCAGCACCTGCGTATTGGCTTTCTCGCCCCCAAAGCCAATGTTGTTGGCGGTCTGCGCAATGCGCGACACCATCAACATCTCACGACCGAGAAGCGAGTCGGGAATTTCGTAGTAGAGCTGATCGTCTTTTGTATGGGCCGTGAAGAGCCCTTCGTCGGATTCAGCGCCTGTTACAATTTCGTCATACGAAGAAGTTGGTGGTTGATCGTTATCGTCGGAAACCGCAGACTGCGAGGAGGCACACCCGGTAAACAACAGGGCGGCCACCGCACACGCGGCGATAAGTCGATGGAGCATGAAGTAGGAAGGTTCAGTCAAACAGATGTAAAGACAATCCTTGAAGCCACTCCCCCGCAAGATCGTTTCTTCCGCGTTGCCCTTATGCCATCAAGCGTCGCTTCATTCCATAGATTGCAGAGGACAGGCTTCGCAGGGGTGGGGCCAGGGAGCGACCACGGCGGCTGAGGACGCCCTCCACGTGCCAGAGTTGACAATGGATGTGCAGCGTGTATCTTGGTTGGTCCCATACCGATTCCTTTTTGCCTAACCGCGTCCGTCTATGCCGCGTCTTACTGCCGACCAACGCTATCTCTGGAATGAAGGCACCGACTACCAGTGCTACACCTGGATGGGCGCGCAGGTGAACCCGGCTGGTACCTGGTTTCGCGTCTGGGCCCCCAATGCCGACTCGGTATCGGTAATGGGCGACTTCAACGACTGGTCGTCGGAAGCGCACCCGCTCCGCGACGCTGGGGGCGGACTCTGGGAGGTCTACCTGCGCTCCGCGCGCCCTGGTGCGCGGTACAAGTATCGCATTAACGCCAACGGAGAAGCGTTCGACCGCACCGACCCGTTCGCGTTCGCGATGGAGCCGCCCGCAGAAAACACCTACGAGGGCATCTCCTCGATTGTCACCGACTTAGACGACTACACCTGGAACGACAGCGACTGGATGGCTGCTCGCAACGGCCCCGACACGCTCGATGAGCCGGTCTCTATCTACGAGCTGCACCTCGGGTCGTGGCGCCACCAGGCCCCCGGCGAATCGTTCTCGTACCGCGATATTGCTGAGCCACTCGCGGAGTACGTGAAGGATATGGGCTACACCCACGTCGAGCTCATGCCCGTAGCCGAGCACCCGTACTACGGCTCCTGGGGCTACCAGACCCTGGGCTACTACGCCCCCACCTTCCGCTACGGGTCGCCGCAGGACTTCATGTACCTTGTAGACACCCTGCATCAGCACGGCATTGGGGTGCTCATGGACTGGGTGCCGGCGCACTTCGCTACCGATCCCCAAGGCCTCACCTACTTCGACGGCACCCACCTCTTCGCCTACGACGACCCACAGATGCGCAATCACCCCGACTGGGGCACGTACGTATTTGACTACGGGCGCAACGGCGTGCGCAACTTCCTGATCGGCAACGCGCTCTTCTGGCTCGACCGCTACCACATCGACGGGCTCCGGGTGGATGCGGTGGCCTCAATGCTCTACCGCGACTATTCGCGCGGCGACAACTGGACGCCCA
Source organism: Longimonas sp. (assembly GCF_040409695.1). Taxonomy (GTDB): domain Bacteria; phylum Bacteroidota; class Rhodothermia; order Rhodothermales; family Salinibacteraceae; genus Longimonas. The sequence goes on along the minus strand of NZ_JARWGJ010000101.1, from coordinate 1,672 downwards.
ATGTTCATGGCGGACGTGAAAACCTGGAGGCGATTCGTCTGCTGCAGGATACCAACACGCAGGTCTACAAGCACTTCCCCGGCGCTATGACCATCGCCGAGGAGTCGACGGCCTTTCCGGGCGTCACCAAACCGGTTGATATGGGCGGGCTGGGCTTCCTCTACAAGTGGAATATGGGGTGGATGAACGACACGCTGGAGTACTTCGAGAAGGAGCCCATCCACCGCAAGTACCACCATGGCGATTTTACGTGGACGCTCAGCTGGGCCTTTACCGAGCAGTTCATGCTTCCGTTCTCGCACGACGAGGTGGTGCACGGCAAGGAGTCGATGTGGGGCAAGATGCCGGGCGACGACTGGCAGAAAGCCGCCAACCTGCGGGTGCTCTATACGCACCAGTACGGCCACCCCGGCAAGGTGCTCTCGTTCATGGGCAACGAGTTCGGGCAGTACCATGAGTGGAACCACGACCAGCCCCTCACCTGGGACCTCACCGACAAGCGGCTGCATGCCGGCCTTCAGCAGTGGGTCCGCGATCTCAACGCCCTCTACCAGGGCCGTCCGGCGCTCTGGAACGACACCGAAAGCGGCTTTTCGTGGATTCACTATGGCGACCGCGACCAGAGTGTGATCAGCTATCTGCGCAGACGCGGCGACCAGGTGCTGGTGTTCGTGCTGAACATGACCCCCGTGGCGCGAACCGACTACCGTATCGGGCTCCCTACTGCGGGGATGTGGACGGAGCGCCTGAACAGCGATGCGGATGTCTACGGCGGCAGCGGCGTGGGCAATGCCGGAACGGTACAGGCCGAGAACCATCCGTATCTCGGGCAGCCGGCCTCGGTGTCTGTGGTCGTCCCCCCCCTCGGTGCCCTGGTCTTCTCGCCGGAAACGCAGGCTGATTTCGACCCGGGCACCTGACCCACACCACCCGGACCTTCCGCAATGGAACCTATTCTTGGTAGTGGTGCAATGGGTAGCGGTTCAATGGCAAGTGATTGTCATATGGCCGGCATCATTGGGGCCGGCTCCCCTGTCTATCGAGCTTCGCTGAAAGCGCGATCCTGTGGACATCTCCCCCTTGGAAAAGGAGGAGAAACCCGGCACGCGCCCGCGGGCGACTGATGCAGCGAACCGGAATCAGGGGAGCGAAGAAGGCAAACCTATAATGCATATCATCCTGACGCCCCTGGGCAGAAGGATCTCAACGCCGGCCTTTCCAGGCGGGGTATGCCACGAGTCTATTCGCTCACACGAGCTTGGTTGACGGGAGGGTATTCACACGCTGGCATGCATCACTCTTTTTCGTCGTTGTCTTTAGTGAGCCGCTCGATATCGGCTATGTCCTGAGGGCGTCCGAGTGCTCTCTTATTCTGGATAAAGTGGGCTCGGCTCAGCACAAACAGTGAGGTGCTCCCAATCTCAACTCGAATCCGATCTTCCCATGCACGTTCAAAGCTGACTCCCTCAATGGAGGTGAGAAGATCGATCCGGCGTGGAGAGATTCCAATCTGAAAAACGGTGCCTGGTGTTTCGAGGTCTTCACGATCGATCTGAAAAAGAGGGGCTCCGAATGCATCAAGCGCCCGCAAGACACGCTCGGCATTGCGCTGGGATGAGTGTATCCAGAGATCGATATCGCCGGTGGCACGCGGATGTCCGTACACGGCGAG
>NZ_JARWGJ010000100.1:0-9167 GCF_040409695.1 Longimonas sp. | reverse complement strand
GATGGGTTTGCGGTGTACGCGGGCGACGATGAGATGACATTGCCGGTGACGCTGCTTGGTGGAGATGGCGTCGTTTCGGTGATCAGCAACGCGCTGCCTGGCGCTTTTAGCATGCTAACGCGAGCAGCCCTCGCCGGCGATATAGCCACGGCACAGAAAAAGCATTTCGAACTGCTGGATGCGATGCGGGCCTGCTTCTACGCCACGAATCCCGTACCCGTGAAAACGGTGCTGGCAGCTACAACACAGATGCATGAGCACGTACGCCTCCCACTGGAGCCACTCTCTCCCGAATCCGCAACGCGGCGCCGTGTAATCGACGCCTTCGCTCCGCACCTGGAGCTCCTGTGAATGAAGCGCAGCCTACAAAAGGAGACAAAAGGGGCATCGCGAGGTGGCTACCGCGTGTCCCGGGGCGCGAGCCAGACGACCAGGGTAGCGATGACCGCAGTGTAGAGCGAAGATCCAAGCCAGAGCGCGTTCACCAGAAAGGTGTTGCTGGTCTGAGCCTGCAGCGCCAGCAGAATCACCAGCAGTCCGTTGTGCATCAACGTAAGCAGAAAGCCTCCAAGAAAGGCCTGGTTGGGCTGAATGAGCACAGCATCGCGATCGTCAGAGAGCGTAACGCTTCCCAGCAAAAACCCCGTGATGGTTTTTACCAGAGCGTGCATGCCCCAGGTGCCATAGGCGATGTCGAGGGCAAAGCCAAGAGCAAATCCGCTCAGTGCGGCTGTGCGCCGGGAGACGCGTAGGGCGAGCCATGCCAGGAAAAGAAGTACGACATCGGGGGTGGCCCCCCATATGCCAAGATGCTGAAGCACCACCCATTGCGCGAGCACCAGCCCAGCGCCGATCAAAATGTAACGGGTGGTTGAGGTCATGGGCAGGAAGCGATAAAAACGAAACGACCAACGCCTTTAACGGCAAGAGTGCTACGGTAGGTGCGCTATAGAACGGGAGCGTCGGTAAGCGTCTGCACGATCTCATCCATGGTGCGACGTACGCGGTAGGCGCCGCCTGAATAATTGTTTGCCATTATCGTAAAAGCAACGCGCGATCCATCGGTACGCGTTACGTAGCCGCTCAGCGCACGCACATATCGTAGCGAGCCGGTCTTCGCCTCCACATTGTAACGTGACAGGCGATACTCCATCGTTGTGTTGCGCTCACCGCTGCCCGCCAGCGAAGCCCTGAAAGCCTCCGATTCCGGGTGGTTCTCCATATGCTGAAGCAGTCCGGTTAGCGTTTTGGGAGTGACGAGGTTGCGCCGAGAGAGTCCCGAGCCGTCGTGGATTGCCGGCGGGCGCGCCACGCCAGCCTGACGCAGAAACTGCCGAATACGATTCTCGCCGCCCTCCACCGATCCGCCCCATCCGATGGTGCGCAAGAGCTGCTCGGCGTAGAAGTTGTTGGATCGCTTGTTAATCACTGCAACGATATCGGCGAGTGGGGGCGAAAGCGATACGAAGAGAAGCGACCCGCGATCGGGCACCGTGCTCAGGGTGTCGGCATCAACACGTGTCAGGTCGGTTTCAATGCCGGCCTCCTCAAGCGCGAGCACGAGGCTGCGCATTGCGAAGTCGGTTGGCGTAGTTACGGGTACGTTAACAGTGCCCCTGTATGAACGAGCCACCGAGCCGTGCAGGCGAATCGTGTTCGACTCGAACGCGCGGTCCAGGTGAAGGGCATTGCCTCGCCACCGGCTGCTTGTTGTGGCTTCGTTGTTAAGCGTGAGCGCCCCGTTCGGGTAAGGACGAATGTCGGGCGGCTGTCCGGGGGCGGCGGCTTGTATGCGCAGCGCGACGACATTATCGCTGTAAGAAAGTGCACTGCTGGCGGTACCGATGTACCGGCTGGCCTGGCGGGTTACGTATCCGATGTCCCAGCTTTCCGGGTAGGCCGTGCCGTCAAACCGGCGGGCATCGCCAATAAGGCGCCCTTCAATGCGCTCTACGCCCTGCTCGGCGAGTTTTTGGGCCCACTCTTGGAGCGGGTCACGCTGCCAGATCTCGGTGCTCCCAAACGTAGGGTCGCCCGATCCTCGAAGCGTAAGGTCACCACGCATCACGGCTCCCTCGGTGGTGCCGTTGAAGTGCAGTTCCGTTTCGTAGCGATACGAGCTGCCCAGCTGGTCGAGTGCAGCAGCAGTTGTGAGCAGCTTCTGCGTCGACGCAGGAATGAGCCGGTGATCGGCATGGTGTGCATACAGCGTATTTCCATTCTCAAGATCAACCACGTGGATGCCCCAGAACGCTGGGGTAGACCCCCAGTGCGCATCCAGAATGCGGTCTATCTCGCTTGAGAGCGCAGAGGATGGACTGCTGGTGAGGGGTTGCGCGCCGCCAGGTAGCGGACTGCCTGTGACCAGCACAAGCAGTGTAATGAGGCATCCGAGAGAAAGAGTGCGTAGAGCGAGCAAAGCGTTCAGGGACGGTCAGGAGAACATCATCAGGAGCAGAGCGCGCCCATAGATCCATATCGGAACTGCACTGCGTAGGCTTAAGTTGGGGCGCATCCGTCAGGAAGTCAACTATCACCCAAAATTGTGCCATGCCACGGCCCCGTTCATCTCGCTCGCGCCGCCGAGGCGCTCAGCCTCCGGTTCTTCAGCCAATCAACTACAAGTTGCTGTTGGCCAGCGTGCTCAGCGTTGTCCTCGGGTTCACGCTCATGTACATTGAGGGAGCCCTCGAAGGCACGCTCTCGCTGTACATATCCCCTTTGATGCTCATGGGAGGCTACATGGGTGTCATTTATGCACTCCTTTACATGCCAGGTGTGGCAGAAGAGCAGGAGGAAACAGGGTAAGCGATGCACTGCGGTAGCCCCCAAGTGGGGCGCGCAAGCAAGTTCGAAACGCAGAAACTACGCACTCTGATTCGCGACCAGCTCGTGCTCAGCAAAGAAATAAGCTGCTTCCTTTTGGCCGTTCGCAACGGAATCTGAGCCGTGCACAATGTTTGTCGAGATGGAGTCGGCAAAGTCAGCGCGAATCGTGCCTTCGTCAGCCTCCTCGGGGTTGGTGGCACCGATAAGCGTGCGGAAGTCAGCAATCGCATTTTCTTTTTCAAGCACAACCGGCACGCACGGACCGCTCGACATAAAGTCGGTCAGTTCGTCGAAAAACGGTTTGTCTCTGTGCACAGCGTAGAATCCTTCCGCTTCACGCTTGGAGAGCGTAATCATTTTTAGCCCACGCACAGCAAATCCTGCGTCCTGAATGCGAGCGAGAACCGTGCCCACCAGTTCTTTCTGAACACAGTCGGGCTTTAGGATGGCAAGGGTACGTTCAAGAGCCATAGGTCGTTGTCGGGAAGAAAAGGTAAAAGAGCGTTGGCCGCTTTGGCAGCCGGTATATACATACATTCGGTACGAACAGGCCAAGCGAACCGGTGTTGACTCGAGATGAATCAACGGGCGATGTTTGGTGAAATGCGCCCCAGCCGATTACGCTTTGTAAGTGAGAAGCTTTTTGGGTTTTGGTTTGCCAGCGCTCGCATCCCAAATTATGTAAGTCGGCGAAAATACGTTTACACCTTGTCATCGCGAGGAGGGAGCGTGTGACCGACGCGACGCTGGGCGCAGCCCGAACGCTGTGAGGGAATGGGGAATGTCAGGACTGTGTATTCGGCCCCAAGGCGATCAGCAAAGGAAAAAAGAGACCTGCACATGCTGTTTCTCAGCTGCCCAGTATCTTCGAGACGGAGACCGGGGCAGCCTCGGTGGCGCGCGGCATGGGGAGGGAGGCTTCGATCGTGTAGGTGTGCCGGGTGGAGTACTCGTTGCCCGATGGATGCTGGTACGTGTACACGCGGTCTGCATCGAGCGCCACGATCCACACCTCAGGGATGCCAGCGCGCGCATACAGTGGCACCTTCACCTCCTGGTCGAACGTAAGCGAAGAATCGGCGACCTCCACCACGAGAAGCACGTCTTCGGAGCGGGGGTGGCGCGATGCGTAATCGTCGCCTCGGGGCTTCAGAAGCGTGACATCTGGCTCAGGCTCTGAATCGGGCGGGAGCAGAATGGGGCTTTGGATACGCACAATGGCCCGGTCATCAACAGCCCGCACAAAGAGACGATTGAGACGATCTACACACGCAGCGTGCCGGCTTCCGATGGGCGACATTTCGAAGAGATGACCGTCAATGAGCTGGATGCGGCGATCGGTACCCAGCACACCCGCTTCAGCCATGCGGTGGTAGTCGCTCACCGTAAAGCGGAGCGGGGTTGGGTCTGAGACCGGTGAGGCAGCAACAGGCATGGCAGCAGCGCAGGCAAGACAGGTTATACGTGCTTTTCAGCGTGGTACGACGACCGCGTAAGTGGACTGCTTTCGACGTGTTCGATGCCTTTCGCCTCGCCCACTTCTTTGTACCAGGCAAACGTTTCAGGCTCGACCCAGTCCTCAACAGGCAGGTGCATCTTAGTAGGTTGCATGTACTGCCCGATCGTCATCACATCAAGGCCGATCTCAACGAAGTCGTCCATCAGGTCGAGTACCTCCTCGGGCTTCTCGCCAAGACCGACCATGATCCCGCTCTTAGTACGGAGGCCGTCTTCTTTGGCCCACTGCAGCACATCGAGTGAGCGCTGGTAGTCGGCTTGCGGGCGAACGCGCCGGTAGAGGCGGGGCACCGTTTCCATGTTGTGATTGAAAATGTCGGGGCGCGCGTCAAACACGGTCTGGCACGCTTCGCGGAGGCCCCGGAAGTCAGGCGTGAGCACCTCTACGGTGCAGCCCAGGTCGTGTAGGCGGTTGATCGTATCTGCAAAGATGGGAGCGCCCCCATCCTTGCGTTCGTCCCGGTTTACGCTGGTTACAACGGCGTGCTGCACCCCCATGAGGTCGGCGGCTTCGGCAACACGGCGCGGCTCGTCCCAGTCGAGGCCATCCTGAGGGCGACCGGTCTTGATCGCGCAGAACCCACACGAGCGGGTGCAGATGTTGCCCAGAATCATAAACGTGGCCGTGCCGGCGCTCCAGCACTCGCCCATGTTGGGGCAGTTGGCGCTTTCGCAGACCGTGTGCAGGTCATGCTCATCGATGATGCTACGCACCTTCTTGAATTCTTTGCCCTGCGGCAGCTTTACGCGTAGCCAGTCGGGCCGCTTGCCCTGTTTGTTCTTGTTGGTGTCTTCAACGACAGGAAGTTCGAAAAAGCCCGGATCACCGTCGCCTGAGGATGTTAAGGCTTCTTTTTCAACAGAGCGCAGGCGAAGTTCATCGGGAGTCTTGGGGGCGGGGGCGCCAGAGTCAGACATGCGTTAAAGCAGGTTTTGAGCGAAGCTCTACATGAGGCAGCGGGGAAAGATTTGCTGCTTTCTACGTAACGATATGTCCGGTGGAGCGTTCCTCTACGCCAGAGCATGCTCCTGTCTCTGTTCGATGCTTTCTACGGATATAAAATGCACCTTCCAGTATGACCGAAACAGACGTAGCAACAGCCACCCATCCGATCGAGGCTGCCGACGTGCGCGACGTGCTCTCCCGCCACATGCTGACCAAGGGCATGATGCGCATGGTTCTCGATATGGATGCGAGCCAGGGTGTGCGCCTCAAAGACAAGTCGGGCGGCGAGGCTTACATTGATCTATTTGGATTCTACGCGTCCAGTCCGCTTGGGATGAACCATCCGAAGCTGGCGCAGGATGAGGCGTTTCGAAAACGACTCATGGATGCCGCGCTAAACAAAATCACGAACTCGGATGTGATGACCGAGCACATGGCTCGGTTCGTGGATACCTTCAGCCGGGTGGGTATCCCGGCCTACCTGCCGTACACCTTCTTTATATCGGGCGGTGCGCTTGCGATCGAGAACGCGCTCAAAGCGGCGTTTGACTGGAAGGTGCGCAAGAACTTCGAGAAGGGATACCGGCGCGAAGTCGGGCACAAGGTCTTACACTTAGACCAGGCCTTTCACGGACGCAGCGGATACACGATGTCGCTGACGAACACGTCAGATCCGCGCAAGACGATGTACTTTCCGAAGTTCGACTGGCCGCGCATCACCAACCCCAAGATCCACTTCCCGATCGACGAGGCGGAAGAGGAGCGTCTGCATAAGAAAGAGCAGCAGGCTCTGCAACAAGCCAAGCGTGCCTTTCACGACAACCCCGACGAGATTGCGGCCGTTATTCTGGAGCCGATTCAGGGCGAAGGGGGAGACAACCACTTCCGTACGTCCTTCTTGCGCGATCTTAAGGCGCTGGCCCATGAGAACGACGCCCTGCTGATCTTCGACGAGGTGCAGAGCGGCGTTGGCATTACGGGCAAATTCTGGGCACACCAGTCGCTTGGCGTAGCCCCCGACATCATGGCCTTCGGCAAAAAAACACAGGTGTGCGGCATCCTTGCCGGACGCAAGCTCGACGAGGTCGATGGCCACGTATTCCAGACGACCAGCCGTATTAACTCCACCTGGGGCGGGAATCTGGTAGATATGGTGCGCTTCGATCGCATTCTCGAGATCATCGAAGAAGATGAGCTGGTTGCGCATGCCGATCATGCCGGTACGCATCTGCAAGAACGGCTGCACGACCTGTCGGAGGCGCACGGAGCAGTCACCAACGTGCGCGGACGCGGGCTGATGTGCGCATTCGATCTACCTACGCAGTCGTATCGGAATGCCGTGTTGGAGCAGTGCTTCGAAGAGGGGGTTATTATTCTGGGATGCGGGGATGCGTCGGTGCGTTTCCGGTCGCCGCTCACCATCACAACCGACGAGATCGATGAGGGTATTGAGCGCATCGATGCGGCGCTGCATGCAACCCCTTCTCCTCATACATCTCATACAGCCTGATGAGACATCCTGATCAGACAGTCTCCTGAGAGTGCCCTCACCTATGGCGCATTCGCTGCCATGAACCTCCATGTCCACCATCTGGCGTCTGGCCGGGTGGTGGGTATGTTGGTCAATATGTCATCGTAAGAGTGGACATTGCGCTTTACACGTATGCAGGCTATACTTACGGTACCTTGTAACGGTATCCGACGGAGCGCGTCTACGTCTGCCGAAATGTCGAAGCACGCACACATTGTGTGCTCACTACACAATACACGGCCACTACAACTGCTTTAGGTATGAAGTTAGTACTCCCCTCTGCACCGCGAATGAGCTGGTTCATCGGCATAGCCGGCATGCTGGCTTGGATCCTCGTGGCTGCCCCTGCCATTCAGGCTCAGCAGGTTTCAGGCAGCTCCGATGGGCTCGTAATCAACGAGCGGATTCCCTTCGAGTCGGTAATGTCGTACGACGAGGTCTGTGGATACGAGAACGATCCGCGTAACATGAACACCTTCCTTGAGGCCGATATTACCGCGGTGCCAAAGTCGGAACAGGCCGATATCAACGTTGACTACGGCCCCGGATTCACGCAGGAGGCGCGACAGGCCTTTCAGCGTGCGGTAGACATCTGGGCAACGCACATCCAGTCGCCCGTACCTATTACGATTGATGCGTCGTTTCAAGATCTGGGAGATGGCGTACTGGCTTCGGCGGGGCCACGGTTTATCTACACCGTTACGCTGGCCGACGGGTCAGAGGTCGTGTATGGTGATGCGTTGGTCAACGCGCTTACCGGGGAAAACCAGAGCCCAAACGAGCCGGATATTATCGTAAACGTAAATAGCAATCGGTCGGACTGGTACTTCGGGGAAGATGCACCGGCCTCGAACGAGATTGACTTTACCTCGGTGATCCTGCACGAGATTGGGCACGGGCTCAACTTCTTTAACCTGACCAGTGTTGACAACGGAGAAGGCTCCTGGGGCATTGGGCAGGGGCCCGATCGGCCTGAGGACCGGAAAGTGCCGGGGGCGCTGGAGGTGCTTCTTCAGCACGAGTCGCCCTCGGGCGTCTTCAACGAACTCATTAACCGCAGCATCTACCCGAACCCGTCCACTGAACTGGGCGATGCCCTGACCAGCAACGCCCTCTTTGCATCGGGACCCTCGCTGGACATCGCTGCAGAAAACAGCACGGGTCCGATTCCTGCTCAGATCTATGCCCCGACCAACTATCAACCGGGGTCGAGCATTGCGCACTTCGACGAGCTTACCTACCCGGCAGGCGATCCCAACGCGCTCATGACGCCACAAATTGGGTTCAACGAGGTCGCCCGCACGCCCGGCCCGCTCTTTTGCGGACTGCTTGACGACATGGGGTGGGAGCTTGCTCCGAACTGTGCCGCTGCTGTAGGAGCCGAGGTGTTTGCTTTTGAGGCACAGGCCGAGTCGCGCACCGGCAACGTGGTGCTCTCCTGGCAGACAGGGCCTGCCGCCAGCGACATCGACGAGTACATTGTACGACAGCGCAAGTTTGACGGAGACTTCGAGGAGGTGGCTCGTTTGCCCGGTGGTGCGGATCCTCAGATTGAGCTCGATAATCTTGCCATGGGCCGGTACACGTATCAGCTTCAGTGGGTGCGGGGTGGCGAGGTCGATGGACAGAGCGTTGAAGAGCCCGTCGTTGAGATCAACGTATTTGATCTTTCAGCCGACGTTGAAACGCCTGTCGACAATCAAGGGCGTACCAGCGTTTCTCTGGACTGGAGCACTCCGCCAGACGTTGCAGACTTTGTCTTTGAGGTAGAGCGGGCCCCCGGTGCGAGTCCCGAGCCGGAGGACTTTGAGGTTGCCTCGACTTCAGAACTCACAACTGCACAGGAGCGCCTCGACCTGCAGGCGGCCGGTAGCTACCAGTACCGGGTACGCTCAACGGATGCCGAAGGCAACGTTCTGACGAGCGAGCCGATCACGGCTCAAGTGCCTTTTGAGGCGCCTGTCGTGTTTACAGAAGCGTATCCAAACCCCTCTCAGGGTAACTTTACATTTGACCTGACAGCAGCCGAGTCGCAGGTCGTTACCGTAGAGGTGTACAACACGCTGGGACAGCGCGTCTACCGCGACCGCATTGGACTGCAGCGCAACGTACCGCGCACTCTGCAGCTTGAGACCAGCCGGCTGGGAAGCGGAATGCACTTTGTACGCATAACAGGTAGCGACTTTGTGGAGACCCGTCAGGTTGCGCTCGTGCGATAGACACGCCCCACGCTTGACATCATAGAACATGACGACTAAGAAGCTGTTTTGATTTCTTAATTTGGGCTGCGAGCGGCTCCGCTGGGCTGCAAATTGCCCCCGATTTCGGCCCGTAGCCCCGGCT
>NZ_JARWGJ010000099.1:0-35462 GCF_040409695.1 Longimonas sp. | reverse complement strand
CCTTCCGCATCACTCGAAGACGCTGCCCAGAAAACCTTGGGCATGCTCTCACTGCCCGTGAACCAGACGGCGTCGGTGGTGGCACCGCGCCGGGCAACCGCCGGGCCTTCCACCGGACACGCAGGTATCTCCCAGCCATCTGCGGCTACCCGCCCGTCGTGCTGCTGCCCGGAGGGCGTGACCCGTACGGACGCAATATCGCGGATCTCGGCGTCGGTGCGGTCGCGATACAATACGCGCACGTCGGATCCCTCGCGCACGGACGCCGTCATGCAGCAATCGCACACCTGGTTGTCCAACTCAATGTCGCGCGTTGGTCGCGTTTCGCCGGGCTCGAAGCGGGCCCAGCGCAGGCTCATCGCGCCCTGGTGTGCCGCGTGCGCATCGTGGCTCGCTGCGTTCTCGTGAGACGCCTCGCTGTCTACCGTGTAGCGTCCATCCAGCCACGTCACCCCCAGCGCCCCATCGCCAAGCACCACCGACGACAGAAAGCCGTGCTCGGCGGGTCGCCCTTCACCGTGAAGGATAAACGGATCGCTCCACGTGACGCCGCCATCGACCGACCACGCGGCGTGGATGCTGTAATGATAGGCCGCCGGACCGCTGCGCACAAGCCAGTGCGCAAAGAGCCACTCCCCAACCGGACGCACGCCGGGCGTATCCGCCCAATTTGCAAACCAGTCGTCTCCTTCGGCAACGGTCCGCGGTGCCGTCCAGGAGCTGCCGTCATGGCGCACGAATTGCAGCGCATGCCCGGCATCCGTTTTGGATAGATATGACAGGAGCAGGTGGCCGTCCGCATCCACCGAGAGACGGGGAGCGAAGGTGTCGCCCGCAACGGGGGACTCAGCAGGCAGCAGCGTAAGCCCGGGCGCCTCTGGCGTGCTGCACGCCCCGAGGCCCAGCGCGAGCATGGCGCATGCAATGAGCATAGCGGAAAGATATTGCATAGATCGGTTTGTCTGAGCGCTGAGGACACGACGCATGGTGTAATCCAAGAATGGTATTCTCCAAGAAACGAAAGCAAGAAACGAAAGCGAGACGGCACATGCCAGACCACACACCAGATCACGCGATTTCTGGTTTCGTGATACGCTGGACGCGACCAGTAGTATCTGCAAGTAATATATGAAAGCAGTAGATGTGTAAAATGCCTGTCTTATCCGTGTTTGGCAGTGAACAACACAGGCGCTCAAAACTGAAACGGAAGTCCACATGCACTCTTCGAAAGCGTTCTAAAACGCTTGCCTAAGCGTGACGGTGGTCGCTCGTATTCCCACCTATTCAGCCCCTTCTTCCAATGGAAGACGCTCCTACTGTACTGGTCATTGGCGGCGGTGCGACTGGCACTGGCATTGCTCGCGACCTTGCGCTTCGTGGCATCAGCGTGATGCTTGCCGAGCGAAACGGCCTCTCCAGCGGGGCGTCGAGCCGGTCGCACGGACTGCTCCACAGCGGGGCCCGCTACGCCGAGGCCGATCGCACCGGTGCCGAAGAATGCATTGAAGAGAATCGCGTGCTTCGCTCCATCGGCGGGGCGTGCATCCGCAACACAGGGGGGCTGTTTATCCAGCTTCCGGAGGATGACCCAGACTACTTCGAGAGCAAGCGGGCAGCCTGCGAGTCTATCGGTATCGAGACGCGTGTACTCGACGGAAATGCAGCGCGGCGCGTCGTGCCCGGACTCTCCGAACGCGTGGAACGCGCCATGTGGGTCCCCGACGGGGTCGTCTATCCCTCACGCCTCAGCGCGGCCAACGCTGCCGATGCCGAGGAGCATGGCGGCACGGTCTTCCCGCATGCGCCTCTTGAGAACCTGACCGTTGAAGACGGGCATATCATACAGGCCACACTGGGCGGCAGCGTAGATGCAACGGTTGCCCCACAGTATGTGATCAACGCGACGGGCGCCTGGGCCGGACAGGTGGCCGCGATGGCCGGCGTCGATGTCGAGATGGCGCCCTCGCGGGGTGTTATGATCTCGGTGGCATACGACGCCCTCGGCCCCGCCCTCAACCGGTGCCGCGACCCCGATGATGGCGACATTATCGTTCCCCACGAAAGCGAAGTTGTACTCGGCACAACAAGCGTTTCCGTCTCCGATCCCGACGCATATGAGGAGGCCGAATGGGAGGTCGAGAAGTCGGTTCAGGAGTGCGCCAAGATGCTGCCGCCGGTTGCTGAGGCGGCTGTGGTACGCACCTGGTGGGGCGTGCGCCCGCTGTACGCGCCCGACGAGCAGAAGAGCAACCGGCGTGGGATCTCGCGAGGGTTTTTCGTGCTCGACCATGCCGACGACGGGGTAGAGAACTTCCTGAGCATCGTGGGAGGGAAGCTCACCACCTACCGCCAGATGGCCGAAGCCGTGGCAGATCGCATCTGCAGCAAGCTCGGTGTGGAAGCCGAATGCCAGACCGCCACGCGTCCGCTACCCGGCGCCGACGACCCGGACCGGCTCGATGCGTTCGTGGCGCACTACGACGCGCAGGGCCCTACCGACTCGGATGTGGTTAAAAACGGTGCGGCAGCCTGAAAACCTATTTTGACTCCGAGGTGCTCTTTTGCTGTGGCACCTTAGCTATCGATTTTTCTGCAATGTAGAGCGCTGGACGTTGGCGCGTCGAATCCACCGCCTCGAAAGACGGTTCAGAGAACGCACGCTGCTGCGAGCTACCTGCTCAATTCCCTGCTTTCCCTGACTGCCGTCTTGCCCATGCGCCCCACCCATATCCTCGAAACCAGCCTATACGCGTCGGATCTGGAGGCAGTACGCCACTTTTATGGCACGGTGCTGAACCTACCCGTGGTGTTTGACGAGCCCAACCGCCATCTCTCGTTTCAGTGTGGCGATGGCATCCTGCACGTGTTCATCGCCGAAGTGACGCGCCAGACCGAATCGCTGCCCGCCCACGGCGCCGACGGCCCCGGACACGTTGCGCTTGCTATCCCTTTTGGGCAGGTGGATGCGTGGCGAGCGCGCTTCGACCAGCACGGTATCTCTGTTGAGGACAGCACGACCTGGCCCCACAACGAACAGGCGGTATCGCTTTACGTGCGCGACCCGGCAGGCAACAGCGTGGAGCTGGCCACACCCGAACTGTGGGGCCTCGGTGCAGGACCCCGCGACGCCGCCGTGCAGCGCATTCGCCCGCACGTTCCGGTCGACACCGACGACCAGCGGCCCATGGAGCAGTTCCAGAGCCGTACGCTGCGTCCGCTATGCAAACTGCAGAACCCGCTCATCCTGACGACGGTGGCGCGCTACCTGGCCAAGTACAACACGGGCGTAGCTCAGATGGACCGTGCCGACCAGGAGGCGAAGGTGCGCAACCTGCTCAAGGAAGACCGCCGCCTGAAGCGTACGCTCGTGGGCCTGATTGCCGGCCACTTTACCGAGGACGAGTTTGCGTTCTACCTTGACCATCAGCGCGAGGTGCGGCGCCGGCTTGTTGCGCTGCTTACCCAACGCGCATTAGACCAGCTGCAGGCGATTGTTGATCGCACGTGAGGCCCTGCTATGGCACGGCCCTCTGCGCCTCGAAAGCGCACCAGAACCGGCAGACGGGCACCTGGGCCCCGCATCCGTAAATCCATGATGAAACTACACTGCTGGCTGTGCACTAACTGGATCATTTGTAAGGGCGTCGCGTGCATCCTGTGCTACAAACAAAAAGCTACAGACAGAAAGCCGCCAACGTAGCTCAGTTGGTAGAGCAGTCCCCTCGTAAGGGACAGGTCACCGGTTCGAGTCCGGTCGTTGGCTCTGCAGCCCTGCCGTCCCTTCTGGCGGCAGGGCTTTTTGCATGTATGTTGTACTCATAAGATGTACTCATGCATGTTGTACTCATTGTACTCATGCTTACGCGGGGGGCCATTGCACCCCGACTGCGCCCCGGCGCTGTTCATCCGCATACGCTACTTATCCCCTTTTACACGATGCCTCCTTCTATCGACCGCCTCGACGTAGGCACTGAAGCGCCTGATTTTACAGGGCCTACGCAGCATGAAGAACCGCTCACGCTGTCGGACTACCGCGGGCAGTGGGTGGCGCTTTACTTCTATCCGAAAGACAACACCCCCGGATGCACCAAGCAGGCCTGCACGCTGCGCGACGGGTATGAGCGCCTGCAGGAGCACGGCATTGCGGTGATCGGCGTATCGGAAGACGGGGTGGACTCGCATACCGAGTTTGCAGATGAGTATGCGCTTCCGTTTCCGCTGGTGGCAGACCCCGACCACGAGATTCTAACGACATATGGCGTGTACGGTGAGCGAAATCTGTATGGCAACACCGTTGTCGGCACCAAGCGCACCACGTATCTTATCGACCCCGACGGCGTGATCCGGCACGTGTTCAAGCGTCCGAAGACCGATGCCCATGTCGACGAGATCTTTTCGAAGTGGGGCGGACTGTAGTACAGCGCGCTGACCGAGGCGTTGCGCCCGGTTTGCTGAACAATGCAACGGTGGTTAAGTTAGCAACTGAGTAGCGGCGCCCCACCGTCGCATTCCGACTATCCCACTCTTTCTATTGTCCCCCGTCCGCTTTTATGCTGCACGAGACGTACGAGCCCGTCATAGGGCTGGAGGTGCACTGCCAACTGCAAACAGAGGCGAAGCTATTCAGTCCTGAAGCCGCCGCCTACGGAGCGCCCCCGAACACGCACGTCGACCCGGTAAGTCTGGGGCATCCTGGCACGCTGCCGGTCTTAAACGAGGCGGCTGTAGCGCACACGTTACGTATGGGGCTGGCCACGCACTGCGAGATCGCCGAGCAGTCATTCTTTGCGCGCAAGCACTACTTCTACCCCGACCTGCCCAAAGGCTACCAGACCTCGCAGTTCGACACCCCGCTCTGCTTTGGCGGCTACCTTGAGATTGATGCAGGCCCCGAGGACGACGCCTCCGAAGAGACGCCTCGCAAGCGCATTGGCATTACGCGCATCCACCTTGAAGAGGATGCAGGCAAGTCGATTCATGACCAGAGCGCCTCGCATACGCTGCTCGACTACAACCGCTGCGGCGTACCGCTCATCGAGATGGTGTCGGAGCCAGACCTGCGTTCGCCCCGTGAGGCGTACCGGTACCTGCACAAGGTGCGGCAGCTCGTGCGCTGGCTTGGCATCAGCGATGGCAACATGGAGGAAGGGTCGCTTCGGTGCGACGCCAACGTGTCGGTGCGCCCCAAGGGGCAGACCGGATTCGGCACGCGCACCGAGCTCAAGAACTTGAACTCGATTCGTAATGTAGAGCGTGCGCTCGAGTACGAGATCAACCGTCAGATTGTAGCGCGCGAGCGCGGCGAGGCCGTGCAGCAACAGACGCTGCTGTGGGATGCGGATGCGCAGCGCACCCGCACCATGCGCACCAAAGAGGCAGCCCACGACTACCGCTACATGCCCGACCCGGACCTGCCGCCGATCGTTGTGCCCCGCGAACGGATTGAGACGCTGCGCGAGGCGCTTCCTGAGATGCCTGATGCGCGACGCACGCGTTTCATGAGCAGCCTGGGCCTGCCGGCCTACGATGCGGAGGTGCTCACCGAGGAGCGGGCCCTGGCCGACTACTTCGAGGAGGCCCTCTCTTCGCTCTTCAAGCGCACCAAAGGCGGGGATACGAAAGCACAGGCGAAAGAGGTAGCTAACTTCGTTATGAGCGATGTGCTTCGCACGCTCAACGAGACCGACTACACACCCGAAACGCTCCCCGTTACGCCCCGGCGCCTCGCCCAGCTTGTATATCTTCGCCTCGAAGACAAAGTCAGCTCCAGCGGTGCCCAGGAGGTCTTCGAGCTGATGCTGGAGAACACCGACGACTCAGCCGGGAAGATCGCTGACGAGAACAACCTGATTCAGATTTCGGACCGCGGAAGCATTGAACCCGTCGCCGAATCGGTACTCGACGACAACCCCGATAACGTGTCCAGCTACCTCGACGGCAAAGACGGACTCCTGGGCTTCTTTATCGGACAGGTCATGCAGCGCATGGACGGCTCTCCGAACCCGCAGCTGGTGCGCGACGTGCTCTCTGAGAAGCTGGATGCGCGCGCCGAATCGGCGTAGCATACGTAGCTGCTTACCCGCTTCCTCGGGGCGTCTGCCCCGGGGCGTTCTGCATGTCCGTGGCATTCACACTATTGTATCATTTATCTTATAGCGTCGTGCGCATTTCATTGCTTCCCGGGCTCTCCCGCTGGTCGTCGGGCCTTCTCTGTAGCCTGCTGGCTACAATGGTTCTGGTTGCTGCGTGTGGGTCGGGGCAGGCCCAAGAGCAGCCCCGTATCGAAAGCGTATTCGAAGGTCAGATCACGGTTCACCCTGATGTCGACCCAACCGAAAACTACAGTGGGTTCACCGTGCTGGTCATCCAGCCAGTAGGGCGCAGCATCGATACGCTGGGGATTGCCCAGACCGACACGTCGGGGGCCTTCTCGATGACGATAAGCGCGCCAGAGCGGGCGGTATACCCCTACGTTGTACAGCGGCGCGGGAACGTGCTGCACGAAGGGGAGCTTGTCGTTGCCGAAGGCGATAGCGCCACGCTTCGCATGCAGCTTCCGGTGCGCGGGCTGGCCCGCATCCGCTCGCCCGAGAACGATGCGCTGATGGCGTATCGCAACACCATGGCCCTGCACCGCCAGACCATGGTCGACGGCCTGCAGGATACGTATGATGAAACCCGCATCGGGCAGAGCGTGCGCCAGACGAGCAGCATTCTCTGGGGACTGCGCGAAGGGTTTCCCGGCTCATACGTTGCCGACCTGGCAGCGGTCGAGTCGATCGCGATGATTCAGGGCTGGAACGACTCGCTGACTGTGGCGCGTGCGGTAGCCCTCTCGCCAACCAATCCACGTTATGCCGAGGCGCTGCGCATTGCGCGGCAGGCTGAGGCGGAGCGCAACGGCAAAGTTGCCGCGCTCAACCTTCTTGAGGAGGCTATCGCCCAAGCCCGAGAGAGCGGGGCCGACGCCAATGTGCGAGCGAGCCTGATGGCCGAGGTCGTTCGCACCCATCTCGACAGCTTAGACCGCGACGACGCGCTGCAGGCTGCGCGTACGCTGCGCAGTGAGTACCCGAACACTGAATGGGCCGAGTGGGCCTCTCGCGCCGAATACGAAGCCGAGAACCTGCTGCCGGGAAGTACCGCTCCTGACTTCAGTGTGACGACCACCGACGGTGAGACGCTCTCGTTAGACGCAATTGGAGAACGCCCGGTACTGCTTGAGTTTTACCGCCCACAGAATGCCCTCTACCGCGAGCAGATCCCTACGCGCAACGCCATCTATGAGGGCACCCAGTCCCAGGATCTGCAGATCATCTCGATCTCGTTAGAGCCCGACTCTGTGCTTAACGAAGCGTTTCGCGATGGCCGTTCGCTCCCTGGCCATCACGTGATTGCCCCCGAGGGTAACGAAAGCCCCTTACTTGAAACTTACAACATTGCATCCCTCCCCACACGTGTGTTGATTGATGCAGAGGGCCGCATTGTGAATAAGTACCTGGGCACGGCGATTGTCGCGCTTCAGGAGGACATCCGGACCTTAGACGCGAGCACGAGCGCGCGTTAGCAGCGGGTCTCTCAGTACGCGTTCGCGCGTCCAGCGTCCAGCATACAGCTTACTTTCGCTATCGCTCACCAGCTTCCTTTGTTTGAATGGGTACTCTGTCTTACATCAAGAACTTCATCAAAGACCGCGACGTAGCGGCAATCACCCCCTCCTCATCGTACCTGGTCAAGCGCGTATGCCGCTGGATCAACTTCGACGCGCCCTGCACAATCGTGGAGTATGGCCCGGGCGACGGGGTATTTAGCCGATACATTGCGCGGAACATGCACCCCGACTCATCGCTGGTGCTCATCGAGAACAACGATGGGTTTGTAGAAGACCTGCGGTCACTTGAAGAACAATATGAGCAGGTTACTGTGGTGCACGACCGGGCAGAGAACGTGCAGTCAATCATGGATTCGCTGGGTCTGGAAGCAGCGGATTACTTTCTTTCAGGCATTCCCTTCTCGTTCCTTGACGACGATATCAAAGACGACCTGCTGCAGGATACATTTGACGGGCTCTACGATGACGGCAAGTTCCTGGTCTACCAGAATTACAACCATATGGAGAAGCCGCTGCGCCGGCACTTCAAGCATGTTGAGAAGGAGTATGTCCTGATCAACATTCCTCCTATGTTCGCCTATGAAGCCCGCAAGCAGTAGCCCCCGGTAGCTCTCTGAACGCGGTCTTCTTTTCGACCACGTTCCGCCCTGACTCGCTCCACCTCGTTTCTCTATTTACTATAGCGCCTTACACGCATGCTTATTGCTGGAAACTGGAAGATGAACACCACGCTGCCCGAAGCGCAATCGCTGGCCGGGGCCATTGCCAGTGGCGCCCTTGAACGACAACGCGTTCTCTCTGGGATCGACATGCTGGTCTGCCCGCCAAGCATAAACCTGCAGGCGGTAGGCGGTGAACTTGCCGAAACGCCTGTCGCCCTGGGCGGACAGCACATGCACCATGAAGACAGCGGGGCATTCACGGGCGAGGTATCTGCCCCCATGCTTGCGTCTGTCGGATGCACCTACGTTATCGTGGGCCACTCCGAACGCCGCCAGCTCTTTGGACTATCGGACGCGGACGTGAACGCCCAGGTAAAGCAGGCGCAGACGCACGACCTCACGCCCGTGATCTGCATCGGTGAGACGAAAGCGGAACGCGATGCTGGAGAAGCCCAGGCTGTCGTCCGTCGACAGCTCCACGCTGCTCTTTCTGATGCCGCTGTAGTGCCCGGGCAGGTCGTCGTTGCATACGAACCGGTGTGGGCTATTGGCACCGGCGACTCTGCCACGCCTTCACAAGCGCAGGAAATGCATGCATTTGTACGTGGCGAGCTGGTGGCGCTTTCAACCAAGGCGGACGCTGCTGGCATCCCTATCCTGTACGGTGGCAGCATGAAGCCCCATAACGCCGAATCGCTGCTCTCGCAGCCCGATGTCGACGGCGGACTAATCGGCGGAGCCAGTCTCTCAGCCGATGACTTTCTTGCTATCGCTGAAGTCGGAGCCGCTGAAGTTGCTGCCTAAAAACCTGCTTAGGTTTGGCTTGCAGCCTTATGGCACCATGTTGCAGAACGGTGCAACATGGTGCCAGCGCATGCTTGCCTTGGAACCGCTTTCAACGCACGCTGTGCTTTTATCTCTTTCTCCTTACCCCCCCACTCGCATGCCCACCGGAAGTATTGTCGGCTGGGGCCACTACGTCCCCGAACGCGTGGTCACCAACGACGAACTGTCAGAGTACATGGATACCAGCGACGAATGGATCCGCTCACGCAGCGGCATCCGCGAACGGCGCTTTGCGGCTGACCATGAGACGACCGCTACCATGTCGGTTGAGAGCGGCCGCCGTGCGCTTGACTGTGCCGGCGTAGCTCCCAGCGATGTAGACCTTCTTCTTGTTGCTTCTTCTTCGCCCGACTACCTTACGCCGCCGGTCTCCAGTCAGGTGCAGCAGGGGCTCGGCATGCCGACTGTTGGTGCCATGCAGCTCACGGTGGGATGCACCGGCTTCTTGTATGGCGTGGTGACTGCCGAGCAGTTTATTCAGGCAGGGACCTGCGAGACGGTTCTCGTTATTGGCACCGAGCTGATTAGCCGCTGGCTAAGCTGGAATACCCGGAGCACCGCGGTGCTCTTCGGCGACGGCTCGGGCGCCGTGGTCATGCAGGCGTCTGATACGGGCGGCGTAGACAGTCACGTTCTGGGGTCAGATGGCGAAGGCGCCCAGCATATCATCGTGCCTTCAGGTGGGGTGGCGCAGCCTGTCACGCACGAGGGCGTCGACAACGACGAACCAACCTTAGAAATGAATGGACGCGAAGTATTTAAATTTGCCACGCGCATTATGGATGGCGCCGTGAAAGAGGCGCTGCGCACGTCTTCGCACACCGTAGCCGACATCGACCTGCTTATTCCTCATCAGGCCAACGCCCGCATCATTCAATATGCGGCCAACTCACTTGGGCTCAGCGACGACCAGGTCTTCATGAACCTCGACCGCTACGGCAACACCTCGGCAGCCAGCATCCCGCTGGCTCTCTCTGAAGCGTTTGATGCCGGCTATGCGCAGCCGGGCGACACGATCGCGCTCGTCGCTTTTGGGGCCGGACTCACCTGGGGGGCTACGATCCTTGATCTGCCTACCTCCTTACCGGCGCTCTCGGCTCAGGCCCGGTCGTCGCCGGCCCGCACAGATGCATCTGCACGATCCTGATCGGAATGTAAACCCGTCCAGCATGCGTACGGCTGCGCACGCAGTTGCTTAGGCGGCCCTGTCTGACTACGCGTCGTCTGACGTACTGGATTTGCTCTTGGCGCTCTTACTACCAGCTTCACTGCTTTCTGAGCTGCTGGTACTTCCTGACGTGCTCGTCGACGTTGTCCCGTTTGACGTGCTGGTCTTGCCTTTCCGTTTGTAATCGGTCTCGTAAAATCCGCTACCTTTAAAGATAAGGCCGGCGGATCCGCTGATGATGCGTTCTACAGGCTGTCCGGTTTCCGGACAAGTGGTAAGCGGATCATCGGTAATGGACTGCTTGATCTCAAACTTCGTTCCGTCTTCACGACGGTAGACGTAGGTAGGCATAACCGGGTTACAACAAAAAAGTGAAAATAGGTCGTTATGGAAGGGCCTTGCTTCAACGCTTCGTGTAGGCAACGCCGAGCGCCTGCATTGCACCTGCATTGCAGACGCTGCTTTAGGGAATTCAGAACGGACGCACACGCGAATTAACGTGCTTGTTCCGCGCTTTAGCACGAAGAAATGAGGCATGTTTTACTGTGCCGGACGCGCTGCTACCGAAGCAGTAAACTCGTCCGTCGTCAAGCTCCCTGAGAGATCGTCTTGCTCAGATACCGTCTCAGGGAAGAGCGTGTGCGCAGCGCGCAGCACGCGCTCAATGCAGATGCGGAACCAGGCCGTGTATCGATCTGGGTGTTCATTGATATCGTTGATGAGCACTGCAGGCTCCATCCACGCCCAATCCTGTACTTCATCGGGGTTTGGGTGTACATCCGGCGTTGCTTTTCCAATGAACACATGATCGTACTCGTGCTCGATCATTGTGTCGGAAAGCACCGCCCGGTACGTAAACCGAAAGGCCGGGTGCAGGTCGCACTGAAAGCCCATCTCTTCTTGCATCCGCCGCTGAACAGCTGCTTCAACAGGTTCGTTCGGAAGCGGGTGGCTGCAGCATGTGTTTGACCACAGCCCTCCCGAGTGATACTTCTTCACGTTGCGCTGCTGCAACAGCAGGCGGCCTTTCGGATCAAACACAAACGCCGAGAACGCGCGGTGCAACCACCCCTGCTGGTGTGCTTCTAACTTATCGGCAAGCCCAACGGGGACATCGTGAGCATCAACCAGGACGACTCGGTTTCGCATATTAACACATTTGTTATAGTCTGATGATGGCACTACACACACGCACTACATACGATCTGGATGCACTGTGCCGGCGTACCATTGTGACAATTGTGCATTTATTTTAACTCTGGGTCTTTCGGCTTACGAAAGCAACACCTGCTTCCATAGGTTACAACTGCTCTTTATCCAACAAACACTGTACTCTTATGCCAACACTTACGATCGAAGGAGAAGGAAGCTTCGAAGTTGAGAAAGGCACCCGACTGGTAAATGCGATCCGTGAGGCCGGGGTCGACATCGGGCACCGCTGTGGCGGCCATGCCCAGTGTACCACCTGCCGCGTTACATTCTCAGCAGGCGAACCTGATACGATGACACCTGCCGAGCATGAAAAGCTGCACCAGATCAAGCAGTTCGGCGAGATGCGGCTGTCATGCCAGATCCGCGTTGACGGCCCCATGCACGTAACGCCCCTGATGCGTCTTGAAGACCAGTCGTGGGACGATACCGGGCCCGAACCGGCAGATGCTATTGAGCCGGAAGACAATCCGGTCTCCATCGACTCACTTGAAAGCGATGCGTAATCTCGTAATTCAGGCTCTATAGTGACGCTTCGCAGCATACCGGATGCATGTTTGAACTGCTCCGGAAACGCGTCGGCATGCGACTTCGGTGAGGGGGGGGCATCCGAATCGTTGACGACGCACCGTTTTTGTGTGCGTATTGCGTCAATGTGCATGGGGTTGATCAGTCTGTACGGGGGTAGACAGCGAACCGTAGCGGTCAGCTACGCATTGCTATATGTGGCGTAACGTGCCTCTTTTTTGAGAAGATGCACCTCGTGTCTTCCCCCCTTTGCTGTCTGTTGACTTTTCCACGCTATGTCTTTAATACGATCCAACCGCTGGGTTCAGGGGCTGCTCCTAACGATCGGAGCGTTTCTCACCCTGCTTCTTATTGCCCCCGGCATCTTTGTTGAATACTTCTGGCTCAGCGAGCTGGGATACGGGAGCGTTTTCTGGACCAAACTTGGCTTTCAGGCCACTATGTTTGGGCTGGTGTTGCTCATTGCCGGTTCCTACTTCGGCGGCAACATCTTACTATTCATGAAGCGCCTGCCTCCCTACTGGGCCTCTCAGCTCAGCCAGGGCGACGAAGGCCCACAACTGGGCGGGCGCCCTCTTACCGAGGGGCGGCTGAAACGCCTTGGACTGGGGCTCGCCGCAATCTTCACACTGCTCTTCGCCATCGGCTTTTCAGGCCGGTGGGATGAGCTCATGCGCTACTGGCATGCACAGCCATACGGACGCCCCGACCCGGTCTTCTCGCATGACCTCGGGTTCTACATGCTCGAACTCCCGTTCATCCAGTCGCTTCAGAGTGGATTCGTAGGGCTCGTCTTTCTGGGACTGCTCATTCTCGTAACCGGATATGTGCTCGTCGGTGCTATTGGCGTGCGCAACGGCCAGCTTGAGCTACGCCCCTCTGCGATACAACACATTGGCGTCAATGCCATTCTCCTGCTCATTGGATGGGCATGGGGCTTCTATCTCGACCGTTATGAGCTTCTCATGGAGCGCAGCGGCACGGTGTTCGGAGCCAACTATACCGATATCAACGTGGTGATTCCGGCCCTCTGGGTTATGATCTTTGCCACGCTGTTTCTCGCTGTGCTGGTTGCGCTTAACCTGAAGCGATTCCGCTTCCGTCTCGTATCGTACGGCGCCGGCCTCTACGTGCTTGTACTTATTGCCAGCATGGTTGTGGCCCCTCGTGTAGTAGACCAGGTACGCGTTATTCCAAACGAACTCCAGGTCGAGGAGCCGTACATCGCAAACAACATTGAGTTTACGCGTGAGGCTTTTGGCATCAACGACTCGGTTGAGCGCGAGTACCCCGCCCGTACCGAGCTCGACCCGGAGGCACTGCGTGATAATGAAGACGTGGTGCGCAACGTACGGCTCTGGGACCCTCGCCTTCTGGTCGACACATACGTACAGCTGCAGCAGATTCGTCTGTACTACCAGTTCTATGAAGTCGACGTCGACCGCTACGTTATCGACGGCGAGTATCGCCAGGTTATGCTCTCGCCACGCGAACTTACGCAGCGCCTTCCGTCCGGATCGGACACCTGGTTCAACCGCCACCTGCAGTACACGCACGGGTTTGGAACGGTTATGAACCTCGTAGCGCGAGAGGGCATCGAAGGATCGCCCGAGTTTCTGATGCGTGACCTGCCGCCTCAGGTGGTCGACTCCTCACTCGTGGTCGACAATCCAGCGATCTACTACGGCAGCCGCACTAATAACTATCGCATTGCCCCTTCAGACGCGCAGGAGCTCCACTATCCCGCCGGTGATGAGAACGTGTATACGAATTACACGGGACACGGCGGCATCCTGCTTGATTCTTTCTGGAAGCAGCTACTCCTCGCCTATTACATGGGCGACTATAACATCGTGCTGTCGCAGTACCTGAATGAGGAAAGCCGCATTCAGATCTGGAACAACGTATCGGAGCGCGTTCAGCGCGTAGCGCCCTTTCTCATGTTCGACCGCGACCCATACTTCGTGATTAGCAACAAGCGGCAGTATTGGATTCAGGACGCTTACACCACCAGCCGGTCGTTCCCTTACAGCGAGTCAATTGAAGGGCATGGCAAGTACAACGGGCTGCAGTACATCCGCAACTCCGTCAAGATTGTCGTAGATGCATACGACGGCGACGTCGGACTCTATGTGATGGAGCCCGACGACCCCATTGTACAGACCTATGTGTCTGCTTTCCCGGATCTGTTTCAAGAGTTCGATCAGATGGGGGCCGGGCTGCAACGCCACATCCGCTATCCACAGGACATGTTTGAGTTGCAGATTGAACGGCTCCGCCGCTATCACATGCAGCGCCCGCAGGTCTTTTACAACAACGAAGACCTCTGGACACGCCCCATCGAGAACTACGACGGGCGCCAGGTCCGCATGGAGCCCTACTACATCATGACCCGTCTTCCGGGTGAGGAAGAGCTCCAGTTTATGCTCATGACTCCCCTCACGCCCGATGACCGGGACAACATGATCGCCTGGATCGCGGCTCGGTCGGATCCGCAAGATTACGGGGAGATCGTAACCTATAAGCTGCCTAAAGACCGGCTTATCTACGGGCCCAACCAGATTGAGTCGCGCATCGACCAGGATCCTGAAATCTCGCAGCAGATTGCGCTGTGGGATCAGCGTGGCTCCCGTGTGCTGCGTGGAAACCTGATCGTGGTTCCCATTGAGGATTCGTTCCTGTACGTGGAGCCGATCTTCCTCATTGCCGATAACATCCGCATCCCGCAGCTACAGCGTGTAATTGTGTCGTACGACGAGTTCGTCGTCATGGAGCGCACGCTGAACCAGGGGCTGAATCGCATCTTCGGCGAAGAGGTGATTGAGGCTGAAGAGTCGATCGTGGCGCAGGTGCAAGACACTCCCGATCAGCCCATCAGTATTGAGGATGCGCCCGGTGTTACGCCACAGAATATCGGACAGGCCCGCACCCTCATCCGGCAAGCCCGGCAGGCCCTTCAAGATGGCGACTTCGGTCAATTCGGGCGTCGCTTCGATGAGCTGGAGGAGCTCCTCCAGGAGGAGGCTGACGAGGTCCCCACGGTGCCTACGGGCGCCCCAGATGCCCCGGATGAAGCCACACCGCCAAGTCCGGTGCCGGATGCCCCGCCTACCGATGATGATGCAGCGCCGCAACAGCCATGACCGGGTAGCCCCCCTGGCTGCCAGCACGGCAACACATGAAAGCCCGACCCGGCGCTTTGTCGCGACAGGTCGGGCTTTTTCTGTGGAGAGCGAGCGCACATATGCAGCTTTTGGCTTCGGGACCTGTTGCGCGCATCCTCCTCACGTGCCTACCACGCCCCGTGCGTACCACAACCCGGAATGGCTCCTGAGCAGCGTGTGGGCTGTGTCGCAGTACCAGGGCGACCGATTGCGACCGTCTCCTTAGAGCCGCAGGGCCGTGCTCAACCCAACCTCAAAGCCGGTAAAACTCCCGAACGTGTACGCGCTGGTTGCCCCCACCCGTATCGTCGAAAACCGCAGCTGGGGAGCCAGTTGGATGCGGACCGTAGTAGCTGCATCGAAACGAGTCGTCGCTGTGTAGTGCTGCACGTCGGAGCGCAGCCCGATGTGCACTGTGTTTGTAAGCGTGCGTGCGTATCCCACGACACCGCTCCATACCGACGGAAGCACCTGCTGCGTGATTGCGGCGCCGGCCTCCACGCCGTTCTGCATGAGAAGCACAGGACGAAACCGGCTCTCAGGCCAGTTCTCATAACGGGCTTGCATGCGCAGCGTCTGGGCGTCTCGCTGCCAGTAGTACTGCGCCCGTACCGACATATTGTAGCGTGCTTCAAACCGATCCAGATCGCCTTCGGTATCGGTGCCGAAGTAGGTGGCTGTCACGTCGAGAGCTACTGTCGAGGCCGGGCTCAGCCGGTAGTCGAGACCTGCCTGGCCCTCTATTTCGTTACCGGGCACATAGTCAACGCTGCTGGCCGCCAGGGGACGGTACCCGCCTTGATAGCGTCCGGTCAGCCCCATCCCCAGAACAAGATCGGCGGAAACGGGCGTAATCCACGAAAGCCCGGGCGCCACTGTCCATCCTTGCCCAAATGTAGGCACCTGAAACCGGTACGGACGCTGGCTGGTTTGCGCCGTTGTCTGCAGTTCTTCGTTGGAGAGTTCGTTCTCGCCAACCGGCACGTTTGTGTCCAACGCCAGCACCAGGTATCCCTGCCCAGCAGGAACGAGATGCTGTACGTTGAGCTTCAGATCGGTCGGACCGGCTACGGTGGCCAGGGCATTCCCGCTTGCGTGTGCGTACTGCATTCGCGCTTGCGCAGATGTACGTGTTCCAATCGGCACGGTCGCCTGAATTGCCGTGCTCCACGCCTCAATCGTAGCGTCCTCGTCGTCGACGCGCTGATACACCGGCGCAATGCGCACCTCAACAGGGCGCTCCTCATTTTCAAGGCGCAGTTCAGGAGCCTGAGCCTGAACGGCAGGCGCAGCAACGGTAGCCACCAGTGCCATGCAAAACCATACGGTGATGCACGACACAAAGCGCCGGTCAAACGGCGTACGTACACAGTTCATCAGACTAAGCGTGTAGTAAAGTAAGCAAACGTCGGGGGTTATCGCACCACCACCATTTTCTTCGAGGCTGAAAACGTATCCGTTCGGATCTGGTAAAAATACGCCCCGCTGGCCACGCGCTGGCCGGCCTCGTTGCGGCCGTCCCAGCGCACCGTGTGGGTGCCTGCACTGTGCTCCCGGTCTACGAGCTGGCGCACGCGCTGGCCAAGCACGTTGTATATGTCAATCACAACAGGCGTGTCTGCACTTAGATCGTAGGCAATAGTTGTTCCTTCGCGTACCGGATTTGGGAAGTTAGCATGCAGTGCATCTTCTACCTGCTGCAGAGGGATGCCATCGCTTCGCTGCTCTGCAAAGGATTCCGTGCCAACCACAATGCGATAGCGGCGGGTGGTGGCTCCTGCTGGCAGATCAGCCGTGAACGCCTGGTTCTGTAGATCTACCGGGCGTTCGGCGTCAAGATCGATGACGTATCGCGAGAAGCCGTCGGGGAGCGTGCCTGTTTCGTTGAGGCGCACCCGCACTCGGTGATCAACCTGAAAGGCTCCACCGGTCTGCGCCGCTACCTCGATGTCCCACGCGTATCCCTCAGAGGGTGTAGAGACGTAGTGGCCTGCATAGCGCGTTGCATCGTCTATAACGTTCACACGCACATGCTCGCCGACAGGCGGTGCGGCCACAAAGGTGCGAGGGGGTTCATCTGTATGCCCCTCTGTATGCCCGCCTGCCCGAAAGCCGAGGAAAGTCTGCGTATGCCGGAGCGCACGGCCTTCAAGATCGGCGATAAGCTGCAGCGAGTATTCCGTCGCCTCGGTATCAACAGAGGCACGGGCACGTACAGCTTCGCTGGTCTCACCAGACGCAACCGGCGGCACAACAATGGTGACGGGTTCTGGAGCTTCGTTGTACACGAAGTAGCCAATCCACGGATCAAGCTGCTGCCGGTTGTAGATGTACTCAGGAGGCGCGTCAGGCGTTGGAGACCGGTAGGCGACGGGCGCCTGCACCGCGTCAGGGCGCGCGACCGCATCCCACGCGACCGCGAACCCGAAGGGCGTGCTTATCTGGTTCCACCCCGGCTCCAGCACCTGCTCATGCGGAGCATCCGCTGCGAACGACTGCCCGTTGTTCACCTCAAACGGCTCGCCCGTATCGGTAATGAGCCAGGCCGCTCTGCCGCGCTGGATCGTACGGACTTCCGGGAACTCGGCGTATCGCTCTTCGGCAGACTGCCACTCGAAAAAGCGCCACTGCTCGGGACTGTACGGCCCGTAAGCCTCAGCCAGTACATCGGTTGTAGCGCGCTCCTGCAGGTCAACCGGAAGCGCGATCATTCGGTACTGGTCGGATGCGAACGTGCCTTCTGCCGGTGTAGCAGGGATGCCTACTTGCACATGCAGTGGTGTCCGTGCGGCTTCCTCTTCAGGCGCCTGTGGCACGGTAACAGTCCCCTCCTCATCAGAGAGCGCAACGAAGAGATCAACGCCCGCCGTGGTAACAAGACCTGCTGGTACCTCAGCCGCCCAGCGCCCCGCCTCCTGCTCGGCAAGTGCGATCGATGTGTAATTCGACTCGCCTGCAACGCGCGCTTCGAGGCGCTGTCCATCGGAAGGGATAAAGTTATCGGACACGAAAACGTCTACTCCGAATGCAGTGCCTGCCGTTGCCTCGTCAGGCTGCACGTCTACGTCGATTGCTTTAGCACTCAGATCGAAGACAGAGATCAGTTCCTCACCCGACCGGACATTCAGGCGCGTACTCTGGCGTCCCACTGTTTGTGGGGCAAACGCAAGCGTGATGCGAAATCCCTCGCCCGGCGCCACTTCGCCGTCATCGCTGGTGCTGAGCACCCGAAAGTGCTCAGTGGATTCGAGCGTTGCGCTCAGGTCAGTGAGCACTGAGCTACCAGTGTTCTGCACTTCAACCTGCTGGGCCACCCCTCGAACTCCAACTGCTGCCGGGGCCAGCGATGCGGATACCGGTTCAGGCGTGGCTTCCTCATCAGGCTCAACATCAAATGTAATGATGCCTTCGCTCTCTCCTGCTGCATTCTGCAACTGATACGCTGCTGCGACCACGCCTATCTCTGTTGGTTCTTCAAAGATAAAGCTGCCATCCTCATTCAGCGTAAACAGTCCCCCGGCTAAAGGCGTCGCTACACCGGGGTCTACGGTCTCCCCACTCGTTGCATCCGCCGGCGCCAATACCGCTACAATAGCCGCTTCCGGAGCTCCAAGATCAGCACCGTTGAGAGCTCCCGGCGCCTCCACGGTGAGCGTCTCGTTCACTTGCATATCGAAGCTGGCCGCCGTGGCCACCGGCGCCTCACCACTCACGTCAATCGTGACCATGGCCGTGCTCTGACCGGCGGCGTTCTCCAGCGTGTAGTCAAACTCGAAGCTCCCCACTTCCGCCGGACCGTCGAGCGTCAAGCTACCATCTGCCTCAACCGTCAGCGTGCCACCCGCGAAGTCGATCGCCTCGCCCGGGCTCCAATTGGTCTCGCCTACAGTAATCGTTGTGAGTTCGGCTTCGGGGCTGCCGAGGTCGTCGTTTTCCAGGATCCCCGGCGCCTCCACCGTGAGCGTCTCGTTTACATCGGCGTCGAAGGTGATCGCTTCGGCCACGGGGGCATCGCCGGTTACATCAATCGTGACCGTGGCCTCTGCAGAAGCAAGCCCCAAGACGTCAACGACGGTGTAGGTGAAGGCATCGGTGCCAACGAAATCCTGGTCGGGAGTATAAACTACTATCCCAGCGTCGCTACCGGATTCAAGAGTTCCATTCTCTGGGCCGTTTTCGATGGCGAACGCTTCAAGGGCTAAGGCCTCGCCGACGTTCGTCACCAGGTCGAACAGGTCAATGTCAACGGAGACGTTTGCCTGTGTCGACGTAGTAAAATCCTCTGTCTCGGGGGGGTTGGCATCGTCAGTCGTGAAATCAATCCATTCACCGGTCGTGACGACCTCTCCTGCAACCGACGCTTCTACACGCACCTGATACGTAGTCCCGATCTCAAGGGCGGTAGCTTCTGCCGATATGGAAGCATTTTCGCTTCCCGCAAACGCTCCGGCCTCAATAAGCTGCGGAGGGGCTGATTCGTCTACCGACTCCAGCCGAAATGCATAAGCCACATCGGTCTCCGTGCTGTAAGGGTTGATGGTAGCGTTAAAGGTGGCCTCTTGAAAGCCCACATCAGCAGGCGCTTCGGTGAGCGCGCGCGGCGTAGCCCCCCCTTCAAACGCCCCCATGTCCACATCATCAGCAAGCACGCGTGCCTCATCATTCAGGTCGAGGGGAAGCGATTCGTTTGTGTCGCCGCTGTTGTTGAGGTCGGTTGCGTCGGGGGGAAGCAGTCCCTCGTTGCCTGCGTCGATTGCAGGCGAGTTACCAAGCAGCCGAAAGTCTGTGTCAAAAAGCGGATCTGTCTCGATATTGGCGCTTCCTTCGCCTGCCCAGCCGTTTTCGACGAGACTGTTGTTAACGGCCACGACGTTGCCGGAGGTACCCTCTGCTATATGGATAGGCGTATCGGATCCCCAGAAAATACTGTTTGCTATGTTAACGGATGACAGCCCGGTTTCGCTGTCTACTCCTATGAGCGCTTGCCCTGTATCGCTTGCCGGCGCACCAACGACCGTATGCTGTGCCAGCGTAACATCGAGCGATGCCCCACCCTGCGTTGTAAAAAACGCAGCAGACGGATCTGTCTCGGTCCCTTCTGTAGCTGTATTTCCCGCAAACAGTACGTTCGCACTGCTCATATTGAGTTCCACATCTTCCCCGATACTGCCTGCAAGGAGTCCACCCGCAACCGTGGAGGCTTGATTATCAGTAAACGATGCGTTGGCGAGCTGCATGCCGTCGATGGATCCGCTTGCTTCTGCGCTCACGACCATTCCTCCGCCAGCATCGGCTGCATTATCCTGGATTATAATACGCTGAAAGGAAGGTGCAATGAGTCCTTCGTCCGCCATAACGTAGATGCCTCCTCCGGCTACGTTCGTTCTATTTCCTGCAACGGTCAGGTTAGAGAACCGGGCGCTGCAGCCATCGCACACCAGTCCACCAGCGAAGGGGGGCGGAGTGCCTTCAAAAAAAAGACCGACGAACACCTCGTTGTCGCGGATGTGCAGGTTGTTGAGTGTGGCATCGCCAGCCACGTACACGCCAGCCGCGCGTGCCTGCCCATCTTCTGCAAAGCCGATATTCTGGCCTGAGCTTGCAAACTGAGGACTGTCGTCAAAATCCCCATCGGAAATGGTAAACCCGTCAAGCATCGTTTCGCTGGTTGTGGCTGCCCCGATTCGCACGACTGTCTGGCTGTTGGATTCGCCAAGTGCGCCACTGAGTCTGGTGTTGTTCGTTGCCGGGTCGCTATTGCGCTGGTCGGCACTGATTTCGTTCCCGGCAAAGCCACCAAGCACCGCCAGTGCATCCGGAATCTCGAAGCTGAGCGTGATGTCGTCTTGCGCAAGGCCGGGGCCCTGATCAGGACGATAGGTGCCTTCCGCTACCCAGACTTCAACGTCTTCTTCCAATGCGCCGATATCGAATCCATCAGATGCTGCAGCACGGGCATTTCGCACGGCCTGTAGCGAAGCTTGGAGCGTACGATATGGCACGTCCCAGCTGTTGCCCCCAGCATCACCAGACGCGTTCGCGTCTACGTAGATAGTGGGGCCCGCCGGAACGGCTCCGCCCTCAAATGCGCCTATGTTCATCTGCTGTCCTACAACACGAGGATTTCCGTCCAAGTCGGTGTCGTAGAAGGGATCGGTCTCCGCAAAGGGATCTGTTGGGATAAGATCGGCGCGTCCTGCATCAACAGCTGGCGAGGCCCAGTTGAGGCGCACATTTCCTGCGGTTGTGGGCGCCTCGTTCGCATCCACAGCGTCTGCAAAGAGCGGCGCTCCGTCGATATTGCCTCCTTGATCGATCCCGATGTCTGCATCCCAGAATCCGCCATCGAACGCCCCCAGCACGAGCGACGCCTCAAACGAAGCCGCAACATCTTCAACCTGATGCACTTCGTTGCCACTGGCTGCGGCACGGTTTCCAGCAATAATGCTGTTGGCTACGTTGAGCTCTCCGTTCAGAATGCTGTGATAGATCCCACCGCCACGGTCGTCGGCGCTGTTGGCATGAATGGTTACGTTAAACAGATCACTTCCTGCCATTGCCGAGGCCGACTCGTTGATGGCAAGCCCGCCCCCATCGGAGGCCCGGTTCCCGCTTAGCACCGTGTTTGCCGCAATGACTCCGGCGCCCGCACCTTCTCCCTGTGGGCCGACATAGATTCCACCGCCAAGCTGCCTGGCTTCGTTCCCTCGAATCACAACATTGCGCAGCGCGAGGATCTGTGATGCGTTGTTGGGGGCCAGATGCAACCCGGCCCCATTCCCATCGGCATAGTTATTCTCGATGACAAGGTTTGTAAGCTGGATGTTTGTGCAGTTCCCCCGGCACGCTATGCCCGCTCCGTTAGCAAAGTCGCCCCCATTCGCGTTTCCTCCCGAAACGGTGACCCCTTCAAGCACAGCTCCTGTCACATCCTCAAACGCCAGTACCGTGTAGCTATTGCCGTTTCGGCTTCCGTTCTGGTTGATGTCGCCACTTAGCACGGTTGTAGACGGGTCTACCGGGCTGGGACGTTCGTCGATACTGGTCTCAGTGCCTTCGAATCCACCATACACCGCAAGCAATTTGTCGATGCGGAACGGCACTGAACGGTCTTCTTCGGATGGATAGTACGTTCCCGCTGCAATCCAGATCTGACTTCCCTCGCTTGCATTGGCCAGCGCTGCGGCAAGACTCTGGTAGGCGGTGTCCCACGACGTGCCCAGGTCATCGGGCAGCACGTCAGCAGGCGCGCTTGCATCTACATACACGATGGTGTTTTCGTCATCGGCATGTGCATGGCCAACGCTGCCTATGAGCAGCATAGCAACCAGCATGGCTACCCCCCCTCGCATAAGTCCATGAGCGAGGGTTGGACGCCAGCGTTCAAAACAGTGTGCAATGCATCTCACTCGATACATGTCATCGGATGCGTGTAGGGAGTGGGTATAGGGAAGCGTAGGGGGCCGTCTGCGCGTGGGGGATCAGGGGTCCGGACGAACAGGCGGGTCGGGCGGTAGTGGGAGCAGCGTAGAGCCTGCACCGTCTGCTTCTTCTGCTGGGGTTCGCTCAATGCCCTCGGCAAGGTCTTCGGCCCCGAGATAGCCCCGTCCCATGTTGTTGAGGCGCTGCTGGATTAGGGCGCTGGCAGACTGCATGGGTTCGGCTGCTGCAGAGAGCGCGTTCTGGGCCGTTCCGCCTGCTGTGCTGAGCGCCTCAGCCTGTGTTGCTCGCTCGGCGGCTATCGAAAAGCCGGGGTCGATCGTCGTGGCCTCACGGTAGTGCTGGGCCGCGGCTGAGAAGTTGTCGCGGTCTTCCTCGAGCAATCCGCGGCTAAACGCCAGAAACGCATCCAGGCTTTCGGTGGGAACGGGCGAGATGGCAGCGCGCTCTGCATCCGTTAAAGACACATTGATGGCATCGAGCAGGGCGAGCACAAGGTCTTTCTGCATCGAGAAGAGGTCGGCCAGCGCACCGGTCTTAGCGGGCACGCTGGGGGTGCTGTCAGCGTTAAGCTCCAGCACCACCATATCCATTCGGATGTCGCGCTCCTGCGTTACGCGAAACGACCCGCCTGCCAGGCGCCCGGCGCCGAGAAGCCGCCCCACGCGGGGCGCTGAGCGGCGGTCTACGTAGTCGGACTGCCCAAACTCAACCTCGCGCAGAATCGCCTGCAAGCGCACCCGCTCCACAACGCGCAGCTCGCGCACGTTGGCGAGGTCGGCGATCATCATTTCGGCCAGGCCACGCCCCAGCGGCTCGTACTGGTCAGACACGCCCCGGTAGTTAAACGGAAGCACAGCGAGGATGCGGGGCGACACCTCCCGGTCGGCAATGGTCGCTTCGCGGGTCATCAGACCCCGGATCTCGGTGCGGGCCTGTTGGCGCACGATCCACTCATAGCGCCCTTCCATGAGAGACCGGTAGCGTGAGGATTCGGGCACAGCATCGTACTGCGAGAACAGCTCCAGGGCTGCGTTTTCGCGTCCCACGCTCTCGCTTGCCATGCCCAGGTAGAACAGCGTTTTTGGATCGTTTGGGACGTGTGCGTAGGAGCGCTTCAGGGTGTCGTACGCGCGGTTGGGCCGGCGCGTCTGCATGTAGATCGCCCCGAGATCACGCAGTGCTGCAGCATCCGACGGGTCGTCGTCGAGCCGCTGCTGCAGCATGCGCACTTCGTTGCGATAGTCGCTGGGGTCCTCGCTGTAGGATAGCTCTGACGCCGTGCACGCCGTGAGCACCAGCAGTCCGCTTAGTGCAGCCACGACGGTGAAAAGCGTTTGGGGGAAAGGCGTTCGGCGGAAAGCAGCATGAGCCAAAGAAAGCATGAGCCACACAGGGGCTTAGTTCATAGTGCTCGACGAGGCTTCGCTGCTGCGGATATCGCCACTCAGAGCGAGCATAGGACGCAGGCTTTCGGCCTTGCGCTCCGCACGTGCAAACCCACTGTCATGGTCAGTTGCCTCTATAAACTTCTCAAATGCCCCGCGGTAATCCCCCCGCTCCATGCGTTCGAGTCCTTCCGAGTAGGCCATCATAGCATCGAGCGAGTTCGTTTCCTCTGTGCCGAGCTGCGTCTCTTCCATCTCGACGTTAACGGCTCGCGTCACGTTCTGGCTAAGCTCCTCGATCAGCGTGAAGAACGACTCTGCTTCACCGGTCACCTCTTCGCCGAGCAGCACTTCGCCCGTCTCCACGTCTACCACGCGTGCCGTGATGCGCATCTGATCGTTCAGGATGATGTAGCTCCCAAATACCACGGCGGTTGCACCGAGCAGCTCACCGGTACGTACCGCTGTCGACTGGTCGACGACGCCCTCCTGGCGCTGCAGCTCCAGCTCGTTGAGCAGCCACTGAATGCGTTCGCGCTCGATCACTTTCAGATCGACTCCACTGTTGATGTAGTTAATCATCATGGACGGCAGCCCCTTCGTGAGCCCCTCAAACCGCTCACGCTGATCGACCGAGTTGTTCGAGAAGTCCATAATCGCAAGCGTCTGCAGTCCCGGACTGGCTTGCTCTACGCTGTAGTCGTCTTGTACCTCACGGCGTGCGTCGTAGTAGAGGCGGATGAGGGGCGGCGGCTCATCGTCGGCGTCAAGCTCTACGATAGGCGGCTCAAGCCGGATGAGTTCGGCCATTGCCTCGCGCGCCTCAGCTTGCTTGTCCTTCGCGATGTAAGAGCGGCCCAGATAGCGAAATGCCTCGATGCGCGTTTCCGAATCGTATGCAGACGAATGTGCAATTTCGGAAAACAACTCAATTGCGCGGTCGTAGTCCGCAAAAAGATATTCGTCTTTCGCCTCTTCCAGCGACACATCTTGCGCCCACAGGCTGGATGCCGTAAACAAAAGAAGGAGCACCACAACCGACAGCGGCCGGTGCACCCGCATACTTGAAGGCTGAATATATTGTGTGAAGCGTTTATGTTGCATAACCGTACCCTGTGTGCTCCTGAATCTATCGAAAGAAATTACCCAACGTCGTTGTCTAACCCGCCCCAGTTCACGTAGACATCCCTGCCCTTCTATCTTTCATCCAGAGAAGGCCATACTCGGTGCGTTCTGACGCAGCTGTATGTGACAGGCATGCCATGCAGGCTTGGGTGCCCGTGCCTATCAGAGTTCACCCTGCTGACAGCTGCTCCCTACTAAACACTACGCAAACAAGAACGGGAAGCGGACATTCATTTGCAATAATATGTGTGCTTTTTCGCCTATGGGACTTACGCCATCGGAGCACGCGCATGTCATTGCATCCCGCCTGTGGTGTCACATGCAGTGCCTGGATGCGACTATTTAGGATATGGTAACGAGCAAAAAAAGCGCCAGACGCCGCGACCCAGACGCCGCGATATAGAGAAGAGACGGGTGCCGGTTAAGCTGATGCTGCTTAATCCGTGAACGTAATGAAGTACTCTACTTCCGTGAACGACGGCTCGACGTTGATGGTGTACGTGTACCCCGAGAACCGATCTCGTTCTTCGCTCTCTCCACGCCTGATACGCACCACCCCACGGCTCAGGATGCGGTCTTGGCGGTCTACGCGCACCTGCACCTCGTAGCTTCCCGGCTCAAAAGCAACCTGGCTCATCTCGAGGGTTGTTTGGCCGGTATCTTCGCCATTGATCCAGACGCTTCCCCACGGGTCGGCATTTATGCTTACCAGGTGTGAAAAGTGACACTGCACCTCGTTGCTCTGCCCTGCTTCGAGCGATACGGTTGTAGCAATGCGCCCATGCTCAGGGTGCACGCACTCTACCTGCTGTGCTCCTGCTTCCAGCTGAAACTGGCCCCGGTCCGATGCCGACTCGCCCGCCACGCGTACGGTGCCCTCGGGCTGGGCTTGTACGACCAGCGTAGCAGGCGCTGCCGACGCATCAGCAGGCGGCTCCTCAGAAGAAGCTTCTGGTTCGCGCGGCTCGCGCGGCGTTTCCTCGGCGTCGCCGCCCGCAGTCGACTCTGTCGTTGCAAGCGCTGTTGGATCGGCCACCAGCCTGGGTTCGAGCCGGATAGTCGATCCGCTTGCTTCTGCCGTAAGGGTCGTATCAAACGGCTCGTACCCTGCCTTCTCGATGCGCACGCGGCGCTCCCCTGCCGCAATCAGCACTTCACTGTCAAAAGGCGTCGACCCGATTGCTTCACCATCTACAAACACCTGTGCTTGTGCTGGCTCCGTCTGAACAGCCAGGCGCACGTCGCCCGACGTCAATGAGACGTCATCCAGCACGTAACGCTCTCCCTCTTCCATCGTGAGAGTCGTGTCGATCGGCATATAGCCCTCTCGCTCCAGCCGAACCTGTACAGCCCCCACTCCCGCTGCAAGTGCGTGTGCCTGAAGCGGCGACGTGCCAACCGAGTCGCCATCCACATAGACGATGGCGCCAGGTGGATCGGTGGTTACCGTGAGCGCAGGAGCATTCGATGATTCGCTTCCAGCCATCCACCACGTGCCTGTCGCAACTAACAGGAGAAGCAATGCCAGAGCGCCCCAAAGCAGGCTACGGCGCTCCGATGCGTTGTGAGATGGATCATGACTGGAACGGTTGGGCTCTTTTTCCGCAGCGCCTGCATGTACCTGGGTAGCTGTGCCAGAGCCCGTACCAGCGTCACTGTTTTCGTCGGACGTAGCAAGCGCCGTCTGTGTGGATGCCGTAGCGGTATCCCCGGCCTCACCTCCAGCATTATCCACGCCTGCAGCAGCTGCAAGCACCGTCTCCTCCGAGGCCGGCTTTTCCGGCATATCCTCCACCTCAAACTCCGGGGGCGTCCCCTGCATCGTCGGCTCCTGTGGTTCGGGCACGCTGCCCCCCGAAACGTTCTCTCCTTCCTCAAAGGCCTCAATGACCGCCATCATTTCTTCTGTGCTCTGATAGCGGTCTTTCTGCTGCTTTGCTGTAGCCGTGGTAATCAGATCTGCGAGCGGTTTCGGGATGTCGTCGCGGTACTCGGTGGGCGGAGGCAGCTTACCCTCCACGACTTTCCGCATGATATCGAAGTCGGTCTCGGCTTCCTCGAACGGAAGGTGGCCCACCAACATCTGATAGGCCACCATGCCAAGCGCATAAATATCGCTGGTGTCGTCGACCGCCTGAATATCCGATATCTGCTCGGGCGACATGTACTTAAGTGTACCTCCTTGCCCACCCTGCGTAACCGTCTGCCCCGAATCCTGGGTGCGCATCTTTGCGATTCCAAAATCCGTGACTTTCACCACGCTGCTCTTCGTGAGCATGATGTTCTGCGGCTTGATGTCGCGGTGGATCACCCCGGCTGAGTGCGCATGGCCAAAGGCGCGCAGCATCTGCTTGAAGAGCGGAAGCGCCTCTTCCAGCGGCATCGGGCCGTCGTCGAGGCGGTCTTCAAGCGTTCCCCCATCCACAAACTCCATGACGATCAGCAGCCCCAGGTCGGTCTCCCGGAGCGCGTACACGCTTACGATATGCGGACTGTCGATGCGGGCCAACGCGCGTGCTTCCGAACGAAAGCGATGCAGAAACAGGTCGCGGTTTGCTTGCGACGGGTTCACGCGCTTAATCGCTACCGAGCGTGAAAGAGCTACGTCTTCAGCCTCGTACACAACCCCCATACCGCCGCGTCCGATAACACGCTTGATGTGGTAGCCGTCTACCTCCTTGCCGATTGCCGAATCATCCATGTGCCTTATTGGGTCTTCACGTTTCTGCGCCGCATCTCACCTGCTATCTCTCACCTGTTATCTCTCTTCTTCTGCCAAGGCCCACAGTGAGGACCACAGTGCTTGCCGCAGCGGTGGGCAAACCATATGATGTACTGCGTATGCCCGCTTTGATTCCAATCAATTACCAGCGTGGACCACCCAGCATGGCCTACAACGTACGAATTAGTACGCAAAGTTACGACGCATTGTCGGATTCGGCGCGCTGGGCAATATCTTCTTTGTCAACTCCCCACGAGTCGGCCATTCGCTCCAGGTAGGCTTCAGTGAAGGCCGGACGATAGATCGCTTTCTCAAGCGCACTCGGCGACTGCTCGCGCAGCGCTTTCCATCGCTTGTAGAGCACGTCAACCGAAGCTTTCTCCTGTGATGCCCCTCCGCCACCGCCGAAGACTTTGTTCAAGAACCCATCGCCTTCTGCGCGGGCCGCTCGAATTGACTCGGGATTGAGCTTGTCGAGCAGCACATCGCTTCCGTGGGCCACAGCCGATTTGTATCCATTGAGCAGCGACACTTCGTGCCAGACCAGCGTGTCTACGGCTTCCTTCAGATGAGAGAGCCGCTTCTTCCGCTCGCCTTCCGACACCTCCGGATCCAACAGATGGGCTCGAAGGTCGCGCAGGTTGGCAGCCCGCATGAAGGCCCGGTCGGGCGGATGTACCACCGTGTTGCCGCTGAACTCACGCCAGAACTTGCGCGGGATGCTGGTGGTGCGCGCCACCGCTTCCACAAGCACGTTGATCACCTCGTCGACGTGTGCGGGGAGATCAGAAGCTGGATCAGAAGCCGGATCTGTAGCCGCGCCTGATTCGTCCGTCGAGGCTGCCCCCCGTGGTGTCTTCCCCGAAACACCTGTACCGGTTTCTTCCGACGCCTCCCGCGGCATATCGGCGCCCAGGACCATCGTAGCGAGATGCTTTACCGCATCATGCTCATCTACCTTAATCCCGCCTGAACGGCTTTCCAGCACCTCTTCGAGCGTGCGCTTCAGCTCGGCGTCGCGTATGTCAGACGGGGCATAGGTGTACGTCTCCATCATGGCATGAAGCGCACGCTTCAACTCGCGTGCATGGCGCTCAAACGGGTTTGACGGCTCGTCTTCATCCGCCAGTGCCGTCTGCTCCGATGAAGGCATAAAGAGCGGTACAAACTCGATGTGAAAGCCCCCCATCGCAAACACGTCGCCACTGCGAAGCGTGTACGAATCGTCGGCCCCGAGCTTCTGCCCATGCACAAACGTGTGGTTTTTGCTGCCCAGGTCGCGCAGCTTGTACTCGCCGTCTTCATGCACAACCTCGGCATGATGCTGGCTGATCTCCTGATCGGGAAGCGTAAGGTCATTGTCGCTCGCCCGCCCAAGGCGAATGCGTTCCTGCTCAAACAGGTAGTCGGCCGGGTCTTTACCCTCATCGCCTTTACGTTCAACCTGTAGTTTGATCGGCATCTGTGCGTTTGCTTCGATGAGTAAAATTGAAAAGAGACGTATTGCGTGTACCACACCCGCAAAGAAAGGACCACGCCCCGAACATACAATACGCGTACAAAGAACATAACAAGCACGCAGCTGGCCCCGCCGCGGGTCGTCGTTTTGCATGGCACAGCCCTCCATGAAAATACGCGCGTATTGTACCGCGATGCGGACGCCCTACCTGTACCGGGCGCCCCCTTTCAGGAGCGTCTGAGCGCCAAACAATTAGGGTACTATGAAGGATGAACAACGATGGCCCTCTGTCAGGATGCTCCGCCCAACCAGGGCAGGGACCTTGCGCAGTGCGCGCCGTTCGCATGCTATCCATACGCTTCTGTTCTTCCCGCTTTCCATTCCTCACTTTTATGCCGTCTGAAACCGGTTCTGCTCCTCTGCAGGTGTTACGTTCTGTATTCGGATACGATACGTTTCGTCCGGCGCAGGAAACGATCATCAACCGCCTGGTTGGTGGATCGGATGCACTTGTTGTTATGCCCACCGGCGGCGGAAAGTCGCTCTGCTACCAGATTCCCGCCCTCATCCGCGACGGCGTTGGCATCGTTGTATCGCCGCTCGTTGCGCTGATGCAAGATCAGGTTGCCGCGCTTCAGCAGGTCGGTGTTGAGGCCGCCTGCCTGCATGCGGGGCAGTCGCACGAGGAGCGGCGCCAGCTTCGCGATGCCCTGCGCCAGAATCACCTCGACCTGCTGTACGTGGCGCCGGAGCGGGTCACCCACCCGTCGTTTGCTCAGCTGCTCGACCGCGCCCCCATCGCGCTCTTCGCGATCGACGAGGTACACTGCATGTCGCAGTGGGGCCACGACTTCCGCCCCGACTACCTCAACCTGGCAAACCTGCGCACCCGCTTCCCCGACGTGCCGCTCATCGGCGCCACCGCCACCGCCGATACCGACACGCAGGCCGACCTGCTCGATCGTCTACAGTTGGACGCCGAGGCGCTCTTCGTTACCGGATTCGACCGGCCCAACATCCGCTACACGGTCACGCGCAAGAACCGTCCAAAGCGCCAGCTACGACGCTTTAT
The DNA here is from genome assembly GCF_040409695.1 of Longimonas sp. Classification (GTDB taxonomy): domain Bacteria; phylum Bacteroidota; class Rhodothermia; order Rhodothermales; family Salinibacteraceae; genus Longimonas. Next base: position 5,067 of record NZ_JARWGJ010000099.1, on the reverse strand, counting down.
CGACGAGCGGCACGCAGGCGAGGCCGGCATTGTGTACTGTCGCACGCGAAAGAAGGTAGAAAGCACCGCCGAGTGGCTGGGCGAGCAGGGCATCCGCGCCCTGCCCTACCATGCTGGCCTGTCGGATGCGATGCGTAGCAACCACCAGCAGCGCTTTCTGCAGGACGACGGACTCGTGGTCGTGGCTACAGTCGCGTTTGGGATGGGCATCGACAAGCCCGATGTGCGCTTCGTGGCGCATCTCGACCCGCCCTCCACGCTGGAGGCCTACTACCAGGAGACCGGACGCGCAGGCCGTGATGGGCGTCCGGCCGAGGCGTGGATGACCTATCGCTATGGCGATATCGTGCGCCTCCACCAGTTTTTAGATCGCAGCGCGGCAAGCGACGACCACACGTGGGCACAGCGCCACAAGCTGAATGCGCTCTTTGGATACTGCGAAACGACCGACTGCCGCCGCCAGGTGCTGTTGCGCTACTTCGGCGAGGAGGCGCCCGAACCCTGTGGCAACTGCGATACGTGCCTGCATCCAGTGGATACATGGGATGGCACCGTGGCCGCCCAGAAGGTGCTCTCGTGCATTGCCCGTACCGGACAGCGGTTCGGCGCGGGGCATGTTACCGATGTGCTCCTGGGCCGCAACACCGAAAAGATTCGCCGCCATGGCCACGATCGCCTTTCGACCTACGACATCGGCGACGAGCTCAACAAGAAGGGGTGGAAGTCGGTGATCCGCCAGCTTGTGGCAGCGCGCTTTCTGGAGGTCGATGTGAGCGGATACGGCGCGCTGAAGCTCACACCCGCGTGCCAGCCGGTGCTTCAGGGGGATGCCACCGTCGAGCTGCGCAAGGATACGCAGAAGCATACCTCGGCGTCTGGCAACGGGCGCTCATCGTCGCGCTCCGCTTCGGAGGCTCCCGACCTGCCCGACACGCCCGAGGCCCATGCCTTGTTTGAGGCGCTACGCAGCAAACGCACCGAGCTGGCCAAGGCGCAGGGCGTGCCGCCCTACGTCGTCTTCCCCGATCGCACCCTTATCGCCATGGTGCGCGAGCGCCCTGCTACCCGCGCCGACTTTGCGCGCCTGCACGGCGTGGGCGATGTCAAGCTCAAGCGCTACGCCGACGACTTCCTGCCCGTGATTGCGGAGGCGGGATAATTCAAGCTCTCCCCTACCAAGGTGTCATTTTGAGCGGAGCGGAGCGAAGTCGAAAAATCTCCCTGCTGCCGATCATACCACACGGCCCGAGGGCATGCCCGAATGGACAGCCGCGCTCTGCGTGTGAGGGTACCGCTGAGATCCTTCCGCCCGGCCGCTGTCGGATGTCAGGATGACGCATGGTGGAGGGCAAGTGCCTGACTCATGAAGCGCCGACTCCTGTCGCCAGTCATGCTGAACACAGTGAAGCATCTCAGCGCCGTACGTTCGGAATGTCCTGCCACCAAGCGTGCAAGGGGCCGCTTCGCATGTGAGGGGCGCGCCAGGCGTGTTGGGCTGGCGTTGAGATCCTCCCGCCTACGGATGAGGCCTTCAGCGATCACTAAACTGCTGTCCACTCTGCCATTCAACGCACATCGTCACGATACACCGATACGATCACCTCTCGGTGTTCGGTGGCGCGAGCCTCACGCTTCATGCGATGCGCATCCAGCAGACGTTTTGAAACGTGTACACGCACAACCTGCAGGGCTCGGAGGGAATCGGGCTCCTCTTCCAATGCGTTTTTGAGGCGCGTGGTCGTGTGACGCGGAATAATGCCATCCTGAAACGCGCGAATCACGTCAGCGATGTACTTACGATCAGTCTTCGCAAAACGCTGATGCCTACGCATCTCACTTGATTTTAGACGGCGCACCACTTTTTCCTCGTTGGAGAGCCCCCCTGTAGCCCCTTGTGGTGTATCATGGGCCACCGCCTGTTCAAACGCTGTTCGATTCCGTCCTAAACAGTCATAAAAATCATCGGGGAGCGCAATGCGTGGGGTGTCTGGAGCGCATGAAAAGGCTTCAGCTGCCTCGAAAAAGGTGAGTTCGTGCGCCGCTTTAGGCGTTCCCAGAAAGAATTGCTTCAGTGCACCACGCCGGAAGAACGTGAGCAGTCCATGTGGACCCTCAGATGGGCTCCAGGCTGTGCGCGCTTTCTTCGGAAGCTTCTGAATGCGGGCGAAACGCTCGGGGTCGTTGTCGCGCACGGTGCGTAACAGCTGCAGGTACTCGAGTTCCGACGCAATTTCGTCTTCGCCCTCGTAGGTGGATGCCGTGTTCAAGCGATCATACAACTCTGCCCCAAACAACTCATGGGTAGACACCTCTTCCTCATCAGTTAGATACTGTGCATCTTCGCCCAGCGTATCATGAAAGGCCTGGATCTTCCCCTTGATGTTGGCCTCCAGGTTGATCTGGGCGTCTGCCTGATCGGTTGGAAAAAAGTTGTAGACGTAGATATTGTCGTGCGCGGTCCCTACGCGGTTGATTCGGCCCACGCGCTGAAGCACACGCGTTGGATTCCACGGCAAGTCGTAGTTGATCACCGTGTTGGACTCGTGCAGGTTGATGCCTTCCGCCAATACATCGGTTGTGATGAGCAGCCGGTAGTCGTCACGGGGATTAGACGCGGTCGGATCGAAGTTTTCGGCAATGCGCTGCCGGGCTCGATTCACCCCAAGGGTTCCGTCGGCGTCACGTCCACCATCGCTCGAATAGAACAAGACCTGCCCCGGCATGACGTCGTTGAGCGCCTCAAAGAGATATTCGCCTGTTTCCGCCGCTTCGGTAAAAACAAGCAGCTTCCCTGTGCTGAGTATTTTGTCGGAATGCAGCTGCTCGCGAAATGCATCCAGCTTTGGATCGTGCGTAATCGGTTTCCAATCGGCCTGAATCGACCGCAGCACCTGAAGGTCCCGCTGCACGGCTTCCATGAGGCCATCGGTGAACGCCTCTGCCGGATATGCTGACACGCGATCGGCCTCGATAAGCGCATGCAGCCGGTCGGTGCGGTCGTTATCGAGCAGGTCGAATACGTCCACATCTTTGCCGAGATACACGGTACCTGAATCGTACATCTCGATAAACCGCTCGTACGATTCGATAAAACGGGCCAGCGTTTGCTTAAATGCGTAAAAACTGCTCTCCAACCGCTTTACGATGATGCTTTTCATGAATCCACCAATATTCCGCTGCGACTGCTCCTGCAGCGGCGTCAGTTCGCCCGTATAGTACAGCAGCGGGGTGTAGCGCGCGTACGCAAAGTCCTTGAGTCGCTCGATGGTGCGCCGGAAAACCTGCTCAAGCTCGTCATCAAATGCATAGATGATGCGGCGCGGCGCCGCCAGATTGGGAAATGATACGCCCTGCTTGTCGAGGTCGTCTTTGTAGTACCTCTCGATCTCGCTACGCGTGCGCCGGATCATCACGTGTTTCAGCACCCGATCGCGTATGGCTTCGGAGACCTGCTGGGCCGTGGTTTCATGTTCGGGCGACTCGTTGGGGTACTGGTTGAGTGCTCGTGTTTGCTGCTTAAAGAACCGCTTGAGGTCGGGCACGCCGGGAATCGTACTGCGGCGCGGCGTCTGGAACAGCTTCAGCAGGCTGTAGAGATCGCTGATGGCGTTGTTAAGGGGGGTTGCAGATACGCAAACCACCTTTTTCCCAAAGCAGATCTCATGCAGCATTTCGTATCGCTGCGTATCCTCATTGCGAAACCGATGCGCCTCGTCCAGCACAATGGTGTCGTAGCGATCTGGGTCGCGGTGTAGCACCTGCTCCAGCTTCCCGAGCGACTCGACCCGGCATCCGCGAATCCCAAAATCAAGGAACGCCTCGCGCCACTGCTCTTCCAGCACGGGAGGGCAGATGACGAGCGTGCGGCCCTGAATCTGCTGCAGGAGCATGGCGGTAATGTACGTTTTGCCCAGCCCGACCACGTCGGCGATAAACACGCCGTTGTGGGCCTCCAGGATTTTGCGTGCTGCGGTTACGGCCTGGGTCTGGTACTCCAGTTCCATGAAGTCCTCGGGACGGTATAGCCCATCGTCTTGCGATTGCTCATCGAGGTTAATGTCTTCCTCGAAGTACTCGTACAAGAACTTCAGGTAGATGTCGTACGGGGTCAGTGCATCGTTGAGCCAGGTGCGCTGCTGCATCGTGTCCGCCACGTCGGGCGTGACCTCGACGCCCTGCTCCCAGAGCGTTTCAAACTGCTGCAGGGCATACCGCACATCGTGGGGCTGCTTCAGCTCCACGTTAAACTCGCGCTGGCCCACCAACCCCGATTCCGAGAAGTTGCTGGACCCGGTAATGACGTGGCCAAAATCACGGTCGTCTTCGTGGTACCGCCCGATGTACACTTTCGCGTGCAGCGGAGCTGGATATGCACGAATCTCCAGTTTTCCTTCACGTAGAAACCGCATGAACGCACGCAAGCCCTGCTCGATATCACGTTGCTCGTTAGCCGCTGCAATCTGCTGAATTACGTCGTCGATGACCTGCGTACGGGTATCGGCATGCGCGGCAAAGTCCATCGCCTGCTGCCTGCGGTGCGTGTCGAGCAACTGCCCCGTGGTGCGTCCGGTAGAGAGCCCAACGAGCAGGCGGATCTGGTCGACGTCGTTCAACGCTTCGTGGAGCCGGTGGAATCCGCTAAAGCGGAAGTAACCAACCAGTACATCGAAGTACTGCACATCGCTCAGGGTGTCGACAAAGCGGTGATAGAGCGATGCCTCTGCTTCGTTGGTAAAGAATGTGAGGTCGGTGGTACGAAGGGATGCAGAGGGGTCTGACATAGACGGTCAGTGCGGTGCGATGTGAGGACTCGATGCCTCGTTCAACGTAGCACACGAGGGATTCGAGTGCAACTGCGAGGACAGAAAAGCCCTCTTCCCCAGTCATGCTGAACGCAGTGAAGCATCTCGGCGCCGTACGATCGGGATGCGCTGCCGCCAAGCATGCACAGGACCGCTTCGTATGTGCGGGGCGTGCCAGGCGTGTGGTGCTGGCGTTGGGATCCTTCCGCCTGCGGCGTCAGGATGACGGGGATGGGGGCAGGGTGCCTGGCTCAAAGCGCCAACT
>NZ_JARWGJ010000098.1:0-9243 GCF_040409695.1 Longimonas sp. | reverse complement strand
GCCACCGACGACGACTACGCGCAGATGATGGATATCAACATGCGCACGCTCTTCAACACGGCACGGGCTGCGCTTCCGCATCTGCAGGCCCGCGACCATAGCTTTCTGCTGGGGGTGTCGGCCCCTGCTGCCGAGGACGGCGGCGCCGGCATGGGGCTTTATGCCGCATCCAAAGCCGCTGTCGCTGCCTACCTCAAGTCGCTGCGTGCCGAGTACAGCGAAACGGGCGTACGCGTGTCGACGCTCTACCCGATGGGGGTCGTCGACACCCCGGCCAACCGTAAAGCCATGCCCGACAGCGATCCGTCAACGTGGATTGCCCCAAAAGAACTCGCTGAAACCATGCTGCATGCCGCCACACGCTCGCCCCGTGGGCACATTCGAGCCCTTAAGGTGTACGCCGCTACGTAGTATCGGCTCTTTTACGCCATTCTGTTTCCCATTATTACTGCTTTATGACCACAACGGAAAAACTCGAAGCCATTGCCAACAACTTATGGTGGACGTGGACGCCCCGGGCCCGCAAGCTGTTTAAAGCGGTGCACCCGGAAGCCTTCGCTGCCGCTGGCAATAGCCCGCTTGCCGCGCTCCGTGCTGCCGATTCTGAGCGCCTTTCCGATCCTGAACTGACCCGTGAGGTCGACGCTGTCTACGAGGCCTTCAACGCTTATATGAAGGCCCCAGCGGAGATCGACGACGCCCCCGAAACGGCGTACTTCTGCATGGAGTACGGCCTGCACGAGAGCATGCCGCTCTACTCCGGCGGACTTGGCGTGCTGGCAGGCGACCATACCAAAGCCGCTGCCGACCTCGGGCTGCCCTTCACCGCTGTAGGACTGCTCCTTCGCGAGGGCTACTTTCACCAGTCGTTCGACGAAAAAGGCAACCAGCAGGCGAACTACCCACCGCTCGACCCGGAAAAGCAACCCCTTTCGCTTGTCACCAATCCTGACGTAGAACCTCTGCGCGTATCGGTACCCATCGGAGGTACGAGCGTTCAGGTGCAGGCCTGGGAGGCGAAGCTGGGGCACGTCTCGCTCTACCTGCTCGACACCGACCACGAAGGCAATCCCGAGCCGCTGCGTGGCCTTACACGACGCCTCTATCAGGGCGGCGACCGTGAGCGCATTCGCCAGGAGCTCGTGCTTGGCGTGGGCGGACTGCGCCTGCTGCGCGCCCTCGGCAATCAGCCCGACGTGTACCATGCCAACGAGGGCCACTGCGCCTTCCTCATGTTTGAGCTGATGCGTGAGCACATGGAAACCGGCACCAGCCACGCCGAGGCCGAAGCAGCCGTGCGCGATTCGGTGGTCTTCACCACGCACACGCCCGTTCCTGCCGGACACGACCGCTTCGCTCCCGACCTCTTTACCACCGAGATGGCCGGCTACGCCAGCGAGCACCCGCTCGATGTAGATGAGCTTGCTCCGTATGGCCGGGTCGACCCCGACGACGAAACCGAAGAGTTCGTCATGACGGTGCTCGGACTGAACCTGTCGCGCGCAGCCAACGGCGTGTCGAAGATCAATGGACGCGTGGCGCAGCAGCAGTGGCAAGACATGTACCCCGACCGCGACGTCGAAGAGGTGCCCATCGGGTCGATCACCAATGGCGTACATCTGCCTACCTGGACCGCCGCCCCGGCGCGCGACTTCATCGCGGCCAACGTGTCGGGCGACTGGGCGCGCGAACGCCAGGAGCAAGACTTCTGGGCGCCCCTCGGCGAGCTCGACGACGCTACGCTCTGGGCCTATCGCTGCAAGCTTCGCGAACGGCTCTTGAACTATGCCGCCGATCACGTAGAGCGGCAGTCGCTGACTATGGAGCCCAACCTCGATCCCGATGCACTTACCATCGGTTTCGCACGACGGTTTGCCACCTACAAGCGCGCCCCGCTCATCTTTACCGATATTGAGCGAGCCCGCAAGCTGTTTGCCGATGGCGATCGCCCCATCCAGATCCTGTTTGCCGGTAAAGCCCACCCCGACGATGAGGGTGGACAGGCATTCATCAAGCGGATCTACCAGATCAGCCAGGAGACCGGCTTCAAAGGCCGCGTGCTCATGCTCGAAAACTATAACATGGAGACCGGACGCATGCTCGTCTCCGGATCCGATGTCTGGCTCAATAACCCGCGTCGCCCCATGGAGGCCAGCGGCACCAGCGGGCAGAAGATCGCCGCGCATGGCGGCCTCAACCTGTCGGTGCTCGATGGCTGGTGGCCAGAAGGCTACAACGGCGAAAACGGATGGGCTATCGGTCCTGAAGCCACGGGCGTGTTCTCTCCCCGAGGCCCCGAGGGGCAGAAGAAGGAAGACGCCCGCGACGCCGAGTCGCTCTACACGCAGCTCGAAACGTCGGTCGTCCCCGACTTCTACAACCGCAACGCCGATGGCATCCCCACAGCGTGGGTCAGCCGCATGCGTGACGCCATGACCGGCCTCCCTGCACCGTTCTCGGCCAAGCGCATGGTCATCGACTACGTCAACACGATGTATCGCCAACCGGTAGAACAGGTCTAATTAGATCTATACCACGGGCTTTTCCAGGGCCCAAACGCAACACGCAAGCGGGAGCGTCCCCTCATCGGGGCGCTCCCGCTTCGCATTGTACTGTACTGCTGTAAAGCGTTACTGTAAGGCGTTGCTCTTAGAGCCTGCTCTTGCAACCTCGTATGTGCGCAGAAGACCGTTCCACCTGAACACCTGCCTGAACAACCAGACCAGCCTCCTCTCTACCGGCTGCTTCGCCACCGATCGGTGATACGCTGCTGGTTGGTGCCGGGCTCTACGTCGTACGGGTCTTGGGGAAGCGTAACGCGATTCAACACCGGATACCGGCGCCCGTAGTCAAACAAGTTGGGGTCGCCCTCGGGGTCATCGCCCAGCACGAGCACCATAGAGCCCGGCTCCAAGAGGCGCCCCTGACGTGAACGCACATCGGTGCGCCCTGTCGACGTCGTCCAGGCATCGGCCCAGTTGTAGACCCACTCAGCATCGGTATCAATCATGCGCACACAGCCGCGGCTTGTGGGCCCCCCGGTTGGCATCGGGTACTGGTGGATGTGGATGCCCCGGGCATCGTGAAAGTTGAACACCCAGTACATCTCCCAGTCCTCATCAGGTGGGCTCAGACTGGAGACGCGGTACTCTTCTTTCCAGTTGAAGTTGAAGCGGCCGTTGGGCGTTGGGTACTCCTCGGGATCGCCTGTATTTATAATGCCCCACCGCTGCAGCACCCCGTACTCGTATGCAGCAAACGCCTGCACCTCCTTGTGGATGATGAAGAGCTTATCCTCGTTGCGAGCTCCCGGATAGTACCTCGGAAACGGCGAATACGCACGGAAGTCCACCTCAAACTCCGTCGGCACGATCACCGTATCGCCCAGCGCAAGCTGCCCCAGCGAGGTACGGTTGATGAGCTCCACAAGCTGCGAGCGTTTACGCCCCAACTCCATGTCGCCCTCACCCAGTTCACGGTACATCGCCGCACGGGCAATGACCGTATTCTTACGCGGTTCGTCGAACACATAGTATTCGTAGTAGACCTCAGGCAGCGCATCCAGGTTTTCGGCCTGGATGTTCAGCAGATGCTCGACAGCAAACTGGTCGATGTAGCGCTGTGCGTCCGCTGCCATCGGCAGCAAAAGCAAAGCGAAAAAGAGTGGTAGAATACGACGGTACATAGCTTTTCTTTAAGCCGGGTGGGCGAGAGAGAACGCGCGAGCGTGCCAGGTAGAGCCGGCAGGCTGCTCAAAGGCTCCGCTTCGCAGGGCACGGAGTTCGGTGATGCTCGGGTCGAACACCGGGGTTGTGGCGTCGACGACTTCTTGACTGGCGAGACCGGCAAACGCAGTTCGAGGCACAACCGATACATCACCTTCAGGCGTGCGGTGCGCTACCGTAAGGGCCGAAGCCCAGCGGATCTCCTGGGCCTGGGCCGCCTGGTTAATCGTCTGCACAAGTGCATCGGTAGCACAGCCAGATATCGACTGCCCCGGAGCGTCTATGTGGGCAGCCACAAACAGAAACCGATCATCGCGCCATGCCGCCTGGGCCGTTACCGGACGACCGTGCGAATCCCACGTTTCGAAAAAGGATTGCAACACGTCGACCGTCGCTTTCTGAGCCTGCGGCGTAACGTCATGGTCTGCGACATGCACCCACAGGCGTGCAGAGCCAGGAAGAGATGGAAACAAAGCTGAATCAGACATATGATCTAAGCACCTACGTAAAGGCTGTGGATGTCTTTTGTAAGCCCATTTCTGGCCGGAGTTGCAGAGCAGTACCTTACAACGCCTCCCTGCAACGCGTACGATGCTGAACCTTACCGGTGCCGCGTGCCCGCAGCAGTACACCGCTTGCATATTATTGTGGAGATATCGCCAAGATGTCCAGAAGCCGTAATCTGTTCCCCGTTGCCCTCCGGTTTAAGCAACACCTATTGTGGAGATTGCTTAAACGATCTGAAGAAAAGCCATGAATGCCTGCTCAAGACTAAAAAACCTGCCATGAACCGCATACAGCAATGGGTCGCTTGGATCCGTGACAACCCCGACATGATGATCGATGTAATCCGTGTCTATCTGGGCATTGGACTCATGGTGCGTGGGTTCCTGTTTATATCGCACGCCGACGGGATCGCTGCGCTGGTCGATCTGTCCGAGTTCTCCCTCGCGTCTGCTGCCCTGGCGCACTACGTCACGTTTGCTCACCTAATTGGCGGAGCCCTGCTCGCGGCAGGCTTGTTCACGCGCTTTGCCGCACTCATTCAGATTCCCGTCCTGGTCGGAGCCGTCTCGCTGGTTCACTTTCAGGAAGGATTGCTCACAGCCGGGCAGTCGCTTGAGTTCTCGGCTCTCGTGCTGTTTCTGCTTGCCGTTGTTTTTGTCTTCGGCGCCGGACGCCTTTCAGCCGACTACTACGTATTTGTACAAGACCATGAGGAGGCGGCTTCACGCCCCGACATATTGAGCCCGGAGCGCATCAAGGAGCGTATCAAAGAGCGCGCCGCCGCTGAGGTCGACACTGCCCCAGCCGCCATGGCAACGTCCGCTCCCAGAGAGTGCTCATGCGGGAATGATATTACCCATCCACGCGTGGTCGCCGAACCCCGGTACTCCATCTGGGCCGGCTTCTACTTCATGCTCGGCATCTCGGCTCCAGTGCGCGAAGTCGTGTTCTACTGCCAGGAATGCGGCACCATCATGAAGCGCACCAAAGACGCCGAAATGCTTCGTCAGTATCGCTGGCACACGGGCTGAACTGCGGTGCCCACCCACATACGGTACAGGGGGATGCGTAACGCTCGTGCCTATTGCCAGGGGAGGCTGCCGAACAGGCGGCCTCTCCTTTTTGATGGCAGCACCACATCGCTCAGGCGACCGCTCTCGCTGCTTTCTCTTACGCTGTGGTGCGTACAGGCCATAATCATGCAGACCACGGCACTTCCGGAATAGGCGTCGTCAGAACAGGTCGGTGACGCGTGACTGCTAGCCTGCTATCGCTCCAGATCCAACTCCTGCATGCGCTGTTCAGCCTCATCGAGGCGCCCCAGGCAACGCTGAGCCAGCGTCACGCCCTCTTCGTATGCGTCAAGCGCATCGTCGAGAGGCGGCGGGTTGTTTTCGAGCTGGTCGACCAGCTCTTCGAGCCGAGCCAGATCGTGCTCGAACGAGGCGTCGCGGTCCGATGCAGATGCATCGGTTGGGGAGGTGTTGGAGGCATCAGCCATAGCGTGAACGGATGAATCCATAAGTGCATGGTAACGTCGCGGTATGCTGCGTGCTCGCGTTTTGCTCATGGGAAAGGTACGCACGCAGAGGGGTGCCTGTGGTTGGCACGCACATGTCTTAACGGTGCAGCAGCGCACAGGATGCATCCTTTGCGGCTATGCCTCCGTTGGGAAGCCGTGCAATACACGATGTTCTTCTTTTACCCAACCCAGCTTTAACGCTATGGACCTGCACCTGACCGACAAAGTGGCGCTCATCACGGGCGCCAGCCGGGGCATCGGGAAGTATATCGCCGAAGCGCTCGCACGAGAAGGCTGCGCCGTGGGCATCTGTGCTCGCTCCGAAGATGACCTGAATGAAACGGCTACGCACATCCGTGATGCATACGGGGTCTCGGTATACACCGAGGTGGCCGACCTTACACAGTCCGATACGCCGGGCACTTTTGTCGAAAAGGCTGCCGAAGCGCTCGGAGGCGTTGACATCTATGTAGGCAACGTGGGCGGCAACCTGCGGGGCGACTTCATGGAGCTCTCCGACGATGACTGGGACGCTATCATCGACCTGAACCTGAAGTCACATGTCCGCGCCAGCCGTGCGGCCATTCCTCACATCCGGAACGCGGGCGGCGGATCAATCTGCTACATCAGCTCCATCTACGGACGCGAGCTCGGCGGGGCCGGGCTCACGCTTTACAACACTACGAAGTCGGCCCTCATCAGCATGGGCAAGGTCATGGCCCAGGAGCTGGCTCCCGAGAATATTCGCGTGAACACGGTAGCGCCCGGCTCTATTCGCTTTCCCGGAGGCAGCTGGGATCGCCGCGTGAAGGAGAATCCAGAAGCAATGCAGGCGTTCGTAGAGGAAAATCTGCCGATCGGACGCTTCGGACGTGCTGAGGAGGTTGCAGATGCCGTGGCGTTTCTGGTCTCCGAGCGCGCAAGCCTCATCACCGGCGCCTGCATCAACATAGACGGCGGACAGTCGCACTCGCTTATCTGAATATCTGGTTGTCTAAGCCGCACCAGGGCACACTACGCCGGGGTACACTACGCCGGGGTACGCTACGCCGGGGGGGTACGCTACGCTGGAGAACGCTGCGCTGGAGAACGCTACGCCCCGCCCCGCAAGAACGCTGCGGCCCGCATCTCCGACCAGTATACGCCCGACTCCGAGAACGTGACGAACCCCACGTGCCCCCCGCTGTCGGGCACTTCGAGATGAACATGCGGGTGGTCTTGCGCTTCGGCAAAGGGGTAGCTCGACGCTGGAAGAAACGGATCGTTGGCGGCGTTTACCAGCAGCACAGGGCGCTCGATCTGCGTGAGCAGCGGCTTGCTGCTGGCCTCGCGGTAGTAGGTGGATGCGTTCGCAAATCCGTTAAGGGGAGCTGTGTAGGCATCATCGAATGCGACAAGCGAGCGAATCTCACGCAGCGGGGCCGTCGATACGGCTCCTGGATGCATCGCTGCCTTGCGACGAATGGTCTTACGCAGCTTACGCAGGAAATAGAACGTGTAGTGCGCGTTCGTCCACCGGTCGATCTGCCGGGCGGCGGGCCCAAGGTCGACCGGCGTAGATATCGCAACGGCCCGGCGTACACACGCCGGCGCCATGACTCCGCGCTCGCCCAGGTACTTGAGCGTAAGGTTGCCGCCAAGGCTGAACCCTACCAGCATGATGGTATCATACCCTCTCGACTGCACGTGCTCAACCACACACGCAAGGTCTTCGGTCTTTCCGCTGTGGTAGGTCGGCAGCGTGCGGTTGGGCTTCGTACCACACCCCCGCAGATTCCACGCCAGCACGTCCCACCCATCGTGGCGTAGCGTACGGGCCATTCCGCGCATGTAGGGGCGGTGGATGTCGCCTTCGAGCCCATGTGTAAGCACCGCAGCCCCACGCGCCGGCGTAGGCACCGACGGCGCCCACGCCGCCTCCAGAAAATCGCCATCGGGGGTGTCGATACGCTCGGTGCGGTCGTAGGGGGACGCAACCGACCGTGCCACCGACGAGAACACCGTCTGCACGTGGCCGCCGGAAAGTCCGATCGGGGCGCGGTAGGTGGATGTGAGGATAGCCATGCGTCGGGGCCCTTATTCGTGAGGGTCTAAACGATATCCGATAACGCCCATCATGCGCCCGGTTGCCGGTCCGTTTGCGCGGTGCGAGAAGAGTCCTTCCGAAGAGGCGGTGCAGTGCGCATCCACCTGAATCTGTGCCTCGGGCACGCCGGCGGCGCGTAGCTGCCGGTGCAGCGCGCGCTTCAGGTCGACATGCGGACGCCCGCCATACGTCGTGTCGACAACCGCTTCGTCGAACTGAGCGGCAACATCCGGGCCCACCTCAAAAGCATCCACTCCGATGCATGGGCTGATGTATGCCTGAATGCGTGTGGGGGTGGCCCCCTGCTGTTTCATCGCTTCAAGCGTATTGGGCAGGATGCCGGCTACCGTGCCGCGCCACCCCGAGTGACAGGCCGCCACGACCCCCGCCTCAAGATCGGCACAGAGCACTGCGGCACAGTCGGCCGTAACCACAGAGAGAAAAAGAGTAGGGGTCGTGGTTACGAGAGCATCGCAGTCGGGATAATATCCGGGCGCATCCACCTTACGCACCGTGGCGCCATGGACCTGTCCGGCCCGTGCCAGCTGGTCGGAGGCAATGCCGAGGGCGTCGCACACGCGCCGCCTGTTCTCCGCAACGGCCTCGGGCGCATCGTCGACATCTGGGCCTACGTTGAGCGAGTCGTATGGCGGACTGCTCACACCGCCGTATCGCGTTGAGAAGCCAGCGACCAGTCCAGACGCCTGAGCCAGCCGGGGGCGAATAACGGGAGAGCGAGGCAACATAGCAATACGCAACGTAAGGGCAACCAGGTGGGATTTCGTGCACATGCAGCACAGAGGTTACACGTCAGGACCCGTGGGGAGCATCGAGAGCAGTTCGTCGCGGACCTGGTCGGTGGGCATCGAGCGGTCGGTCCACAGCGCGTACGAAGCTGCCGCCTGCCCGATTAGCATCTCCAGGCCGTCTTGCGTGTCTGCTCCTTCGCGAGCGGCCTCGCGCAAGAGGCGGGTGGGACGTGGCGCATAAACCAGATCATAAACCAGATGGTCCGGCGAGAAGCACTCCGCCCGGGGCCAGGGGGTGTCATCGGCATGAGGCGCCATGCCCACAGGGGTCGCATTCACAACGAGCCGGCTCCGCCGCACGGCCTCATCTGCCTCGTCTAAGGGCTCTGCCACGAGCGTTGTTGCAGGATCGGCGTGGGCCTGCATAACGTCCAGCAGCGCCTCGGCCTGAGCCGGGCGACGGGCGGCTACGGTGAGCGCAGACGGCGCATAGGTGGTGATCAGCGCATATGCCGCAGCGCGCGCTGCCCCGCCAGCCCCAAGAATAGTCATATCCGCCCCGTGTAGCCCCGCACGACCGGAAAGCGGCGCCAGAAAGCCGGCTACATCGGTGTTATCGCCATGGAGCGTACGCTCCTCTCCATCGTGCTGTGC